>SSEV01000019.1 GCA_008015095.1 Lysobacteraceae bacterium
CAGGCGAAGGAAATGGTTTCCACTGCGTAAGACAGGACGAAGCCGACGTCGATCGTCGCGATCGCCGGACGCACGTCATCGAGCATGCCGGCGAAAATGAAGCGATCGTCCACATGCAGTGCCTGCAGGCGGTCGCGTTGCGTCGACGAGGGTGGCTTGCCGCACAACAGCACGCGCACACGCCGCCGCTGCGCTTCCGGCAACAGGGCCAGGGCCTCGGCCAGATCCATCCAGCCTTTGTGTTCGGCGGTGCCGGCGTTGCTGCCCAACAGCAGTTCGGCGTCGCCGAGGAAATGGCCGCGCGCATCGGCCGTCGCGTCCGCTGGCCATGGCCGGTAATGCTCGACATCGACGCCGTTGCGAATGGTCAGAGGGGCGCAGCGCGCGTAAGGGCTGGCTTTGAGCATCCGCCGGGTGGCTTCGCTCACGCCGATGGCCAGATCGGTGCCGCGTGCGCGCCACCAATGCCCCAGGCCGCCGAGCGCTTTGGAATTGTGCTTGGTGAATACGATCCGTGGCCGGGGCTGCAGTCCGCGCAGGGCCGCGAGCACCAGTCGATGATCGGCCGAGCCATTGACGTGCACGATGTCGAAGCGCTGCGCGCGCAGATACGCCGTCAACCCGCGTCGCGCGTGTTGCGCGGCGGCCAGATGTTTCAAGCCGTTGGGGAACGGTTGCGATAACGCATGCACACCCGGCAGTGCGGCGACCTGACGGTACAGCCGGCTGCTGCCCGGCGCGGCGACATGCACGTCGTGCCGTGCTGCGAGATCGCGGGCGAGAATGGTGAGATAGGTGGTGTGGCCGCCGCCGTCGCCGTCGTGGAAATTGGTCAGCAGGATCTTCACGGCCGACGTTCAGCGCGCGCGTTTGCGCCCGGCCAGCACGCTCAGCGCGCGCTCGATCCGTTTCCACAACGGCGTAGGGCCGCGCAGGCACAGCCGCGCGTAGCGCTTGGTTTCGGCCCAGTCCGGCGTGGGTTTGGTTTTGTATTCGAGCTTGGCCAATTCCAGGCAGGAGTCGTCGATCCCGGCGACGCGGGCGTAATGTCCGATCAAGCCGCGCGAATGCAGGCGGTTGAGATAGTTCGACACCGGTCCGCGGTTCGACCACCAGCCGTTGTGGCCGTGGATGCGGTAACCGACGCTGCCCGTGGGCAGGAAATACTTGCGCGCGCCGAAGATACTGGCGCCGTAGACCAGACAGTTGTCGGCCGAGAGTTTCCAGGTCTGGCGCACGTGCGGCGGCAGGTCGAGCGAACGCTCGGCGAAACTCTTGCGCAGCGACAGCGCCGAGGTCGGCGCGCCGTACCAATAAGTCAGCGCATAGGTGCTGATCGCGGTGTGGCCGAGATCCAGCGCTTTGTCGGCGTAACCGATCCGGCGCTGTTCGTCGCCGAAGAGCACGATGTCGGAGAACACGAAGCCCACATCCCTGCGCGCGTCGTAGACCTCGCCGATCCGCGCGAGGTAATCGGGCTCCCAGCGGTCGTCGGCGTCGAGGAAGCACAGGACATCGGCATCGGCCGCGGCCACGCCGCGCTGGAACGCGACCAGTTGCCCGCCGTTCTCGCCGCACAGCAGAGTGACCCGCGGATCGTTGCCGTAGCGTTCGCGCAGGAAATCCGGCGAGCCGTCGGTCGAACCGTCGTCGACCACCAGGATCTGGTCCGCGTGCCGGGTCTGGGCCAACGTACTGTCGATCGCTTCGGCGATGAAGGCCTTGTAGTTGTAGCTGGTGACGATGACCGCGAAACGGGTGGGGGAGGCGGCGCTCATGCCGAGGTCTCGTCGAGCGTGCGGCGGAAATAGGCGATGGTTTCCTTCAGCCCGTCCTCCAGCGCGACTTTCGGTTCCCAGTCGAGCCGTTGCTTAGCCAGCGCGATGTCGGGCTGGCGCTGTTTCGGATCATCCGAAGGCAGCGGCTTGTGCACGAGATTCGAACGTCCGCCGACCAGGCTCAGCACTTTTTCGGCCAGTTCGAGCATGGTGAACTCGCCGGGGTTGCCGATGTTGACCGGGCCGGTGAAATCCGGACCGGTGGCCATCATCCGCACGAAGGCTTCGATCAGGTCATCGACATAGCAGAAACTGCGGGTCTGGGTGCCGTCGCCGTAGATGGTGATGTCCTGGCCGCGCAGGGCCTGGACGATGAAGTTGCTGACCACCCGGCCGTCGTTGGGATGCATGCGCGGGCCATAGGTGTTGAAGATGCGCACGACCTTGATGTCGAGAGCGTGCTGGCGGTGGTAGTCGAAGAACAGGGTTTCGGCGCAGCGCTTGCCTTCGTCGTAGCAACTGCGGATGCCGATCGGATTGACGCGGCCCCAGTAGCTTTCCGGTTGCGGATGCACTTCCGGGTCGCCGTAGACCTCGCTGGTCGAGGCCTGCAGGATCCGCGCCTTCAGGCGCTTGTCCAGGTTAAGCATGTTGATCGCGCCGTGCACGCTGGGCTTGGTGGTCTGCACAGGATCGTGCTGGTAATGCACCGGAGAAGCCGGGCAGGCCAAGTTGTAGATCTGGTCGACCTCGACGTAGAGCGGAAACGTCACGTCGTGGCGCATCAGCTCGAAATAGGGATGACTCAGCCGGTGCGCGATGTTGCGTTTGCTGCCGGTGAAGAAATTGTCCGCGCAGATCACGTCGTGGCCGTCGTCGAGCAGACGGTCGCACAAATGCGAACCGAGGAAGCCGGCGCCGCCGGTGACGAGGATACGGGCCATCTGAGCGGAGTCCTTGAGGGGCTGTGCCGGGAGCCGGCACGGCATTTTCGACGATCGGGCGGGGGATGGCGAGTCGGTGTTTATGTCCTTGCCCCTTGGCGATTCATTTTCAGCAGTCGCAGCCACGAGACTGCGGCTGTACGCGGGCAGGCCGACCGGGTTCGTGCTTGTCCGATCCGTGCTTGAGAGGTTTTTTGCTTGTTCGGCGCATGCCGGCGGCATGCGGGCGGACCATGCTCCGTCGCCGCGCTCAGCCGATCTTGCGTCCGTTCTGCAGCATCCAGAGCATGATGGTTTTCTGGCGCACATAATTGGCGCGGACATAGGCGTAGACCAGCCCGTGCCAGCCATCGAGGAAGCCGAACCGGAACAAATAGCCCCGCCAGAACCGCCAGGCCGGCGAGAGAATGAGTTTGCCCAGCGAGGCGCGTTTGCCGCGGGCGTATTCGTGTTCGGCCATCATCCGTGCGTAACGCTGGGGTTTGGCGAGCTGTTGTTCGAGCGTGCGATATGGGTAATGGATCAGGTCGCCCGGCAGCGTGCGCACCGCGCCGTCGACGCTGGCGGCTTCGTGGATCTCGCGATCGCCGCGCCAGCCGCCGCGCCGACGGTCGAACAGGCGCAGCACGTGATCGGGATAGGCGTTGCCGTGGCGCAGGAAGCGACCGAAATACTCCGACAGTCGCGCGAAACGATAGCCCGCAGCCTGCTCGAAGCAGGTTTCGCGCGCGGTCTCGATCGAGACGCGCAGTGACGGGCTCACGCGTTCGTCCGCGTCCAGGCATAAGACCCAGTCATGTGCCGCCTGATCGACCGCGAACTGCTTCTGGCTGCGGAACCCGTTGAACGGCCGCTGCAGAACCTTGGCGCCCATGCGCTCGGCGATCGCCCGGGTCTGATCGGTCGAGCCGGAATCGATCACCACGATCTCGTCGCAGAAAGATAACGAGTCGATGCAATCGGCGATGCGATCGGCTTCGTTGAACGTGATAATGCAGGCCGAGATGCGGGTAGGACCGGGCGTCGTGGCGGCGGTTGCGGCGGAAACCGACGAGGGCGAGGACGTATTGATGGCGGAATACCTGTTGTTCGCGACCGAGCGTTACGCGCTGCCCATCCTGCAGCCGTTGGCCGATGCGCTGCAAGCGGCCGGTCACGGCGTGCATGCCTGGTTCGAGGATGGTGCCGCCAACGCACGTTTGGCCGAACCGGTGCGGATGATCGGTTTGCGCGAGGCGGTGGCGCTGCGGCCACGCGCGGTGTTCTCGGCAGCCAATTGGGCGCCGGCCTTCCTGTCCGGCCCCAAGGTCCAGATCTTCCACGGGTTCAACGTCGAAAAGCGCGACGACGCGCGTGGACATTTTCGGGTGCGCGGCCTATTCGACCTGTACTGCACCCAGGGTCCCGCCACGACCGCGCCGTTCCGCGACCTGGCCGCGCGTCATCCTCATTTCGCGGTGGTCGAGACCGGTTGGCCGAAACTCGACCCCCTGTTCCGCGACGATCACGGTGCGGCCGCCGCCCTGCGCGCGCCCGCAGCAGGTCGCCAGGTGGTGTTGTTCGCGTCGACCTTCACCGAGCGTCTGAGCGCCGCGCCGCATCTGTTCGAAGCCATCGCCGCCGAAGTGGCGCACGGGGATCGCTACTGGCTGCTGACCCTGCACCCGAAGTGTTCGCAGGCTTTGTTCGAGCGCTATCGCGGCCTCGTCGGTGCGAACGCAGCCTTCGTCGAAACCGAACAACTCATCGCCGCGCAGCGCGCCGCCGACGTATTGGTCGCCGATACCACCTCGGTGGTCTCCGAGTTCGTCGTCCAGCACAAACCGGTGATTACCCTGCGCAATCGTGCGCCCAAGCCGCATATGCTCGATTTCGACAACCCGCAGCGCTTGCCCGAGATGTTGACGCAGGCCTTCGCGCCGACACAGCGGCTGCGCGCGGCGATCATGGCGTATGCCGACGCCATTCACCCCTATCGCGATGGACGTTCGTCCGAACGTGTACTGACCGCGACCGAAGAACTGATCGCCGGCAAGCTGGGCAAGTTGCGCGGGAAACCCATCGCAGGACGACTGCGCGCGCTGCAGATCAGGCAGAAACTCGGGTATTGGCGGCCGTAGGCCGGGGCGAGCGCACCGAGCCCAGACCCACGGAATTCGCGAAGGGGTCTTGCCGGCAGCGCGGTGATGCGTCGCGACTCGGCGGGGTCACCAACGCAGCTGGCGACGTGCGATTTCGCGTGCGAGGCGTTCGTGCAAGGCGCGGGCCTCGTTCACCGGCAGGAAACGCAGGCGCATGGGTTCGGCCAGCGTGTTGCCGCCGGCGATGTCGATCAGCAGGGTGGCCGTGCCGAAACGTCGGTCAAGCGGCGAACGGCCGAAACGGATCGCCTGCAGTTTGCCGATCTCGGCGAAGCGCCACTGCCGCGTCCACCAACCGCTGCGGCTGGCGATGAGATGCTCGTCGATGCTGTAGCCGGCGTGCCGCGCGTGTTGCCAGGCGATATAACCCGCCCACGGCAGCCACAACGACACCAGCATCAGGCCGAGCCTGCCGAATTGCAGGTAGGCGATCGCGCCCGCGCCCGCGGTCATCAGCAGTTGCGGCCATAACAGGCGCCAGACCATGCCGCGATGCAGCGGCCGCCAATCGTACAGAGGCCATTGCGCATGCGGCACCAGATGCCGGATCAGTTCTTCGCAACGCTCCGGCGTTGCGACCGGCGCCACTTCGCGCAGAGATCGCGGATGACTGTGTGAACCGTTATCGAGTACGGCGGTGCTGACCTCGAGCGTGCGTCTGCGGAACAATCGATGCAGCATGCCCTCGCGCAGCGTCCACGACTGGATGCGGCGCCGTGGCGTGCTGGTGCGCAACCGGGTCAACAGTCCGCGTTCGAGGGTGAGGCGGCGGCCGTGCTCCTCCAGCCGGAACCCCGAATACTGCAGGATCGCCAGAAACACCGAAAAGGCCCGCACAAGGATCACGAAACCGAAGATCAGAGTGATCATCGCCAACGCTTCGTGGCCGCGGCTGTAGCTTTCGACGAAGCCGAAGATCAACCGACCCCAGTATTCGACGACCTTCGAGACGGTCTCCGGACTGATCTGGGTGATCACGGCCAATGCGCCGCCGACCACGATCATGCCGCGGTTCGAGATCACGCCGATCCGGATCAGATCGCCGAAACTCAAGCTGTGCAGGGCCAGACTTGTTTCCTGGATCGGTTCACCGGTGACTGTCGCCGCCACGCCGCGACGACGTCGCACCAAGGCCTCCAGCGCCAACGCATCTTCGAGCTTCAACACCCGCATTTCCGCTTCAGGTTTGATGCCGCCTGCGGATTCGAGCCGTACTTCGGCGACCCCGAAGATCCGATGCAGCAGCGACTGGTGCAAGGCGACGTTGTGGATGCGCGCGAACGGGATATGGCGCAGGCTGCGCTGCAGCAGCCCGCTGCGGATCTGCAGGCTGTCGCTGTCGATCCGGAAACGGTAGGTGTAGTACTGCCAGATCGACATCGCAGCGAGGATGCAGATCACCACGATCGACCACAGATCGTTGCGGTCGCCGCGGCCTACGAACAACAGCACCACCAGCGGAACGATGAATTGTTTGAGTTGCTGGATGAGCACGAACAGCCAGGACAACGGGTGCAGGCGCCGCTCCGCTGCGACGGGCGTCGCCCCGAGCGACTCGGCCGATTGGGCCGAGTCGGCCCGTGGAATATCAGGCGTCGGCGATGTCATCGTCTTCCTGGCGATCGATCTGTCGGCTGAAATGATCGCGCAGCCGTTCGGCGTCGCCGTCGTCCAGGCCGGATATGCTGACCGCGCTCAGGCGTGTGCCTGCCGTATGCAGCACCAGCGACGCGAGCGTGTGGTGGCGTTCCAGCGGACCACGTTTGAGATCGAGATGCTGGACCCGGGATGTCGGCACTCGGGTTTCCCACTGCCACAAGCGTCCGCGACGCACCGCGAAGCCGTCGTCGTCGAGCTTCCAGAAGGTGTAACGATAACGCTTGTGCGCCAGCCACAACGCGAAACTCAAAGCAGCAGCCCACAGTGCCGCGATCGCCGCCCACTTCCAGTCGTGATGGCGCAGATTGCCATACAGCACGCTGCTCGCCACAAGCCCGAATGGGGCGGTGATCAGCAAGGACACGTATAGAAAGACCCGATATGCGCGCCGCGGCAGCGATTGCCAACCCTGGGGCGGCCAGGATTGTGCGTCCTCCGCGTCCTCCGCGTTCTCCGGCGAAGCGGGCTCGCTCATTCTTCTGCCTCGGCGTAGGCGTTGCTGGTATCGACCCAGTCCTGTTTGCGGCGGTATAGCGCCAAGCGCTCGTTCATCTGTTCGCGGGTGCGCTTGCGTTCGGGCTCCAGTTTGTCGATCGCGCGCTGCTGAAAGTTCACCGCTTCGGAAAATTTCCCGTTCGCGGCATAGGTCGCGGCGACGGTGTCGAGTTCGCCGGCCGACAGGCTGGCGGCGTTCTCGACCATGTAGGCGGCCAGCTCCATCGCGCGCGCCGGACGGCGCTGCGCCGGAATCGGGCAGGTCGCGAGGAACCAGACCCGTTCGTTGCGCGCGAAAGGGATGCCGCCGTCTTCAGCGCGCGCCACCCATTCCTCGGCCTGCTGGCAGTCCCGCTGCAGTCCTCCGGCGCCGTTGAACAGCATGCCGCCGTAGACCAGCGCCGCGACCGGCATGCCGCCTTCGGCGGCGCGACGCGAATGCCGCGCCAAACGCGTCAACTGCGCCATCGGCACGACCTGGCCCTTTTCGGGGCGTATCTCAAGCAAAGCTTCGACCATGGCCGAAGCCGCGCGCAGGTGACCTCCGTCGCTGGCCTGCTCCATCAGGGCCAGCCCCCGGGTCTTGTCCTGCGCCACGACCGAAGGAACCGCTCCCGAATACAACAATGCGCCGAGCAAAAACTGAGCCTGGCTTTCGCCCTGCGTGGCCTTGCGTTCCAGGGCACGCCCACGCAGCGCCATGAATTGTTCGTACTTCGGCCATTGTTCGTTGAGCCGGGTGCGGGCCTTGCTGTCTTCAATCATCGCCCGATCGAGCACCGCCATCTGCGGAGTCTCGCCGTCCTTGCCGTTGAGGCCGGCGACCACAAGTGCGAGCACGTCCTCGGTGCTCATGCCGGTATCGGCGATCTGCTGCTTCAAGGCATCGGAACTGTCGGCGGCCAGCGATTCGTAAACGAAGCGCCACTGTCCGTTCTCACGGACGAACACCGGACCGAACTGGAATTGATTCTCGGTCGGCGCGCCGTATTCGCCGATCGCCTGATCGCCAAGCACGGTCACATAGGTCAGGCCCAGCATCTCTTCGCCTTCGTCGGGCTCGGCCATGCCGCACCAGCCGTCGGTGGCGCAGGTCTTGATCAGGGCCCGGCCGTTCATGCGCTTGAGCGACTTGGGCGCGAAATTCATCCGGAACAGGTACACCAGGATGCGGTCGGATAACGGGATCCGCCGCAACTGTTCGGGCGCCGCATACAACGCGGCGTCCCGCAAGAATTCGAAATGCGCGTCACTGGCCGAAGCCACGAAATCGGCGGTTTCCGCCGAATTCTTGCTGCTCAGTTCGGCATACCGGTCCCAAGCGCGTTGCACGGCGAGGGCCTGACGCCCGTCCTCGACCGCGGAAGCGCCGGTGGGTGGGGTGTCCGCAGCAAGCGCAACCGAAGCCGCGGGCGACAGGACCAACAGCAAGGCGCACGCGAGGGCGGCGGGCAGACATCGCATGGCGGCGCGTGTTGCGAAAAGTGAGGTCATCGACGGCGTTCCAGGTCGCGGTACGGGTTGAAATAAGGGTTCCAGGAAGGATGCAGGGTGTAGCGTTTGTAGGTCCACTGATACTGCGCGGCGTCGCGTCTGGCGATGCGCTCCACCGCGGCGTTGAGCGCAGCGGTCGCGACCATGGTATCGCTTGCGGCGATCTCCGCAGGGGCCGGCTCGATCCGCAGCGCGAAACGTCCGTCGCCGATCCGCTCGCAATAGGCGAACAACACCAGGGCCCCGCTGCGTTCGGCCAGGCGCGGAAGCAGGCTCATGGTGTAGGCCGGCACGCCGAAGAACGGCGCGAATTCGCCATCACCGGCTTTGGGTTGTTGATCGGGAAGGATGCCTACCACGCCGCCTTCACGTAACCGTTTGAACAGTTGGCGGATCCCGGCGGCTTCGGCGCGCACTTGGGTCACTCGGCCCTGGTCGTCGGCCCGCACTAGCCGCAGGAAAGCTTCGCCCAGCGCCGATTCCGGCGGCCGGTACAGGATGGCCAGGGGCGTATGCGCCGCCAACCATTGATTGAGCAACTCCCAATTACCGTAATGCGGAGCGGCGACGATGACGCCCTTGCCGGATGCGATCGCGGCATCGAACAGCTCGACGCCGGCCCGCTGTTCAAGCCAACACAGATTCTGCCCATGCGGGCGGGTCCAAAGCCGCAACGTTTCCAGGGCCTGGCGCGCGGTGGTGCGCAAGATCTCGCGGCGGAGCCGCTCACGTTCTTCGGGCGTGCGTTCAGGATAAGCGAGTTCGAGATTACGCATCGTCACTCGGCTTTCGCGTCCTCCGCCGACCCGCCAGACCCAGGCCAAAGCATCGGCCAGCGCGCGCAGCCATGACCAGGGCAGGCGACCGATCACGGCAGCGAAGAAGTACAGCAGGCGGGCGAACACGGCGGTCATCCGTGAAGTCTAAGGCAACACTGAACAGGCCCCGGGCGCTTCCACCCATGCCTTGCTTGCCGAGCCCGATACGCCAGCAGAGGGGCTTGCCAGGCGCATGCGCGGCCGGGATGCTCGACAGCCCCCTCGACGTTTTTGCCACCCATGATCGCCCTTCTCCAACGTGTCACCGAAGCCAAGGTCGTTGTCGAAGACCGGATCACCGGCGCCATCGGGCCAGGCTTGCTCGCTCTCGTTGCTGTGGAGCCGGGCGACGGCCCGGCGGAGATCGTCAAACTGGGCGATCGAATCCTGCGGTACCGAATATTTGCCGATAACGCCGGACGGATGAACCGTGCGCTGGTCGATACCGGTGGCGGCCTCTTGCTGGTTAGTCAGTTCACTCTGGCTGCCGATACCCGATCCGGCCTGCGCCCCAGTTTCAGCACCGCCGCCGAGCCTGCGGAGGCTGAACGCATCTTCGGCCAATTTGTTGATTACTGTCGCCAAAAGCACCCATCTAACGTAGAAACAGGTGTTTTCGGGGCCGATATGAAAGTCAGCCTCACCAATGATGGGCCGGTCACTTTCCTTCTACGCGTATCGCGGGACTGAGCGCGGGCAAGCCAGCCAGCTCTGCACAGGCGCTTTCGGAGGCGAGTCGTCGTTCAGCATGGCGGCCGGGCGGGTCTATGAATCACGTAGACGCAGGCTAACTCTTTGATTTATGAATTGGGCGGCGAGGGAATGCGCCCCATGCTTCCGTAACTCGGCCGTCGCACTCACACAGCGCGCAGCTGAACCATGGCGGCCCATGCGCTCCGATGCGCACGCCGCGGCTTGAATTGGCGACACGGCGCACCAAATTCGCATCCGATAACCTCATTGTTCCGAGTGGAACGTTCGCTAGAGGTGTTCGTCAGGGAAGGCCTGAACGACGCCAATCCGACGTTATTCAGATGTCGCAGACTCAGGCCGAACCCGGGAGTCTGCTCCCGTCGGATCAAGCGCTTGCGCGCTCGATCCGCGAGCGCGCCATCCCTGGCGCGGAACCTCCGCGTCGTTCAGAGGTTCCTTAGCAGGTGTTTTTCAACGCCTGTTAGAAGCGGGCGGCATCGGTTTCCCGTTCCGACGCCGGATGCAGGGCTCAGGCTGCTATAATTACGGGTTCACTTTCTTGCGGTGGCGCGCCCCATGGCCAACGAACGTCAGGCTCCACAGTCCGATATCAAACAACTGATCAGCAAGGGCCTGGAGCAGGGCTATCTGACTTATGCCGAAGTCAACGATCACTTGCCGGACGATCTGGTCGATCCCGAGCAGATCGAAGACATCATCGGCATGATCAACGGCATGGGCATCGAGGTGCACGAGGTTGCCCCCGATGTCGATGCCTTATTGCTCGCCGACGCCACCACCGGCGGTCGCGAAGTTGACGACACCGCGGCTGAAGAAGCCGCCGCCACTCTGACCGCGCTCGACGGCGAAGGCGGACGCACCACCGATCCGGTACGCATGTACATGCGCGAGATGGGCACGGTCGAACTGCTCACGCGCGAAGGCGAGATCGCGATCGCCAAACGCATCGAAGAGGGCCTGACCCAGATGATGTCGGCGCTGGCCAGCTTCCCGTGGTCGGTGCAATTGCTGCATGAAGAATATGAATGGCACAGGGCCGGCAAGAGCCGTGTGGGCGATATCGTCGCCGGTTTCAACTACATCGAGCAACCTGCGGAAGACACTCCCGAAGAAGATCTCACCGAAGCCGCACTTGACGCCGCTGCCGACGATGAAGAGGAAGACGCCGGCGGCGCTGATGAGGCCGCGCCGGTCCGTCCCGACCCGGTCGAAGTGGCGCGCCGCATGGACGTATTGGCTTCCGGCTATCAGAAATTCCAGAAGGCCTACGCCAAGCATGGCGCCGGCAACAAGGCCGTAGCTGTGCAGCGTCAGGAAATGGCCGACCAGTTCATGACCCTCAAGCTGCCGCTGCCGCTCACCGACACCCTGGTGAAGAAGCTGCGCGACGTGCTGGGCCAGATCAAGGAACACGAACGCCGTATCCTCGATCTGTCGACCCGCATCGCCAAGATGCCGCGCAAGGACTTCATCCGTGCCTGGGAAGGCAACCAGACCAACCTGGGCTGGGTCGACGAGATGCTCAAACGTAAGCAGAAATGGTCGTCGGGCCTGCGCGACGTCAAAGAGCAGATCATCGCCGAGCAAGAGGCGACCATCGCCATCGAACAGGCGCTGTATCTCGAACTGGCGGATATCAAGGACATCAGCCGCGCGATGGCCTATGGCGAAGCCAAGGCGCGCAAGGCCAAGAAGGAAATGGTCGAGGCCAACCTGCGTCTGGTGATCTCGATCGCCAAGAAGTACACCAATCGTGGCCTGCAGTTCCTGGATCTGATCCAGGAAGGCAACATCGGCCTGATGAAGGCGGTCGACAAGTTCGAATACCGCCGCGGCTACAAGTTCTCGACCTACGCGACGTGGTGGATCCGCCAGGCCATCACCCGCTCGATCGCCGACCAGGCGCGCACCATCCGCATCCCGGTGCACATGATCGAGACGATCAACAAGCTCAACCGCATCTCACGGCAGATGCTGCAGCAGTACGGCCGCGAGGCGACGCCGGAAGAGCTGGCGAAAGAAATGGACATGCCGGAGGACAAGATTCGGAAGGTTCTGAAGATCGCCAAGGAACCGATCTCGATGGAAACGCCGATCGGCGACGATGAGGACAGCCACCTCGGCGACTTCATCGAGGACACCAACGTCGAGTCCCCGATCGAGAACACCACCAACATCAACCTGCAGGAAACCGTGCGCGAAGTTCTCGCCGGCCTCACCCCGAGAGAAGCGAAGGTGTTGCGCATGCGCTTCGGCATCGACATGAACACCGACCACACGCTCGAAGAGGTCGGCAAGCAGTTCGACGTCACGCGCGAGCGCATCCGCCAGATCGAAGCCAAGGCGCTGCGCAAACTGCGCCATCCCAGTCGTTCGGAACAGCTGCGCAGCTTCCTCGATATCGACTGAGACGCCGACCGAGAAAGGTCGAGAAAAAATACCCCGAAACGGCCCGCCGCAAGGCGGGCTTTTCGTTATGATCGGGCCCAGCTGGTCGAAGAGGGGGCTTGCGATGAGCGGAACGTGGGTGCTTGCGCTGCTGATCGTAGCGTTCGGGCTGCTGGTCGTGTGGTGGGGACATCGCCGCCGTCAGATCGTTTCCGAGGGCGGCATCAACTATCTCGGCCCGGACGATCCGGACATGCTCAAAGCGATCGCGACCGCACGCGAGAATTTCCCATTCTTCGTGGAACGCCTGCGTGCGCCGAAGCCCGGCGACAGCGATTTCTCGGTAAAAGTCGGGATCAAACACGGCGAGAACACCGAACACCTGTGGCTCGGCGAGGTGAATATCGAAGGGGAACGCATTTCCGGCACCATCGGGAATGACCCGCAGACAGTGCCCTTGAAATTCGGCGACCATTGGGAAGGCGATGTGTCGCAACTGAGCGACTGGGCTTTTCTCAGCGATGGCCTGATGCAGGGCAACTACACCTTGCGCGCGATGCTGCCGCGAATGCCGCGGCAGGAGCGCGAAAAGGCCAAACTCCTGTTCGATTGGGCGATGGATACGCGCGAACTGGCGCATCGTCCTTGGCCGCGGGATGCCGGCATGCCGGGAGAACCGACGCCGGACACGCTCAGCGATGGCGACAAACAACTCATGGACGGCGTTTCCGACCATCTTGAGCGCCACTTCGGCAAGCTCCCGCAGGTTTTTCACGAAATCGTATCGCCGCAGGCGCATATCGACCTGTACCCCTATCCGGCCGACGCGCAACGGCGCTTCCACCTTATCGTCACTTCCGGCATGGCCGAACGGCCGATGCGCACGCCACAGGGCGATCGCTATGCAGAACTCGCGATGCTGCTGCCGCCGGATTGGCCGCTCGACACCGAAGCCTGGAACGACGAACGCCACTATTGGCCGATTCGCTGGATTAAGCGCGTCGCGCGCTTCCATTACGAAACCGGCCGCTGGCTGGGCGAAGGCCATGTATTGAGCCATGGCGAAGATCCCGCTCCGATCCACTCTTCAACGCCCTACGACAGCGTGCTGCTCGCACCCGCGCGCCCGCTTCCGTCGAGCTTCCGCAGCCTGCGCCTGCCCGATGGTCGCGAGGTGCAGATCCTGATGCTGTACTTTCTCGACGCGCAGACGCGCGCGCGCGTTGAGGCCGCGGAGACCTCCGAACAACGTCTTGCCGCCGCAAACACGGACAGACTGTCGGTCTGATCCCGGCCCGACCGCTGCGTTTGCTAAGATTCGCGGCAAGGGCCTATAGCTCAACGGTTAGAGCAGAGGACTCATAATCCTTTGGTTCCAGGTTCGAATCCTGGTGGGCCCACCATCGCACCGAAACAAACCGCTCTCGGTACGGTTGCAGAAACATCTTTTTTGTCTGGTTTTCGCGTATTTCCATTGAATTTCGTGCAAGCGCTGCATCGTGCGTTTTGGCGAAACTTTCGCCGAATTCTCGCTCTCTTTCTGTCGCCTTGCACTTCGCGAAAGTCCAGTCATAGCGATCATTTTCGATTTCCTTGCGGATCAACGATTTATGCTTGGGCTCGGGAGGGCGGTTTTATTCGCTCATTGCCAATGCGCACGTTCTGCGTGTCGAGGCAAAGCGATCGAGAATGTCGCCGCGATCAGAATCAGGGCGGAGGAAATCGCCAGGCATGCCGTGAGCCCCCAGGTTTGGAACACCCAGCCTGAAAGCACGGTGCCGAAGAGACGGCCCATCGCATTGGCCATGTAGTAGAAGCCGACATCCAGCGAAACGCCGTCCTCAGTGGCGTAGCTGACGATCAAATAGCTGTGCAGCGAGGAATTGATCGCGAAGAGCACGCCGAACACCATCAAGCCCACGACCAGGACTGGCTGTGCCGGGTGGTCCTGCATCAGCAGGAACGCCATTGCAGCCGGCACGACTGCCAGGACGGCCGCCCACGCGAGCGCCGCACGGCCGTCCGGCACCTTGCCGCTACGCCGCCCGGTGAAATACGGGGCCACCGATTGCACGATCCCGTAGCCGATGATCCAGGCCGCAAGGAATCCGCCGACCTGCCAGAAATCCCAGCCGAGCGTGGTCGCGAGGAACACCGGCAGCGCAACGACGAACCAGACATCGCGAGAGCCGAACAGGAACAGCCGCGCCGCGGAGAGCAGGTTGATCGCCCGGCTCTTGGAGAAGATGTCGCGGAACTTCGGCTTGGCCTTGGCCTTGCCGAGATCGCGTTTGAGCAGAATCAGGCTCAGCATCCATACCATGGCCAATGCGATCGCCATCGCGGCTATCGATGCCTTGAAAC
The DNA here is from genome assembly GCA_008015095.1 of Lysobacteraceae bacterium. Lineage (GTDB taxonomy): Bacteria > Pseudomonadota > Gammaproteobacteria > Xanthomonadales > Xanthomonadaceae > Lysobacter_I. The sequence continues at coordinate 14,796 of SSEV01000019.1, forward strand.
CGATGGCCGTCAACAATGCGCCGCCGAGGAAGAAGCCGACGCCCTTGAGCGCGTTCTTCGAGCCAGTCAACGCCGCCACCCAGCGGAACAGCGTGCCTTGTTGGTCGCCCGGCACCAGCAGTTTGATGCTGCTCTTGGCGCTCATCTTGTTGAGATCCTTGGCGATGCCCGACAAGGCCTGCGCCGACATCACCCAGGGAACCGTCAGCCAGGCGGCGGGGGCCAGCAACATCGACAAGGCGACGACCTGCATCGCCAAGCCGATATTCATCGTCCGATTGAGGCCGATCCGTGCGCCGAGCCAGCCACCCACCAGGTTGGTGATGACGCCGAAGATCTCGTAGAACAGGAACAGCAGCGCCACCTGCAACGGCGAGTAACCCAACTCGTGGAAGTGCAGCACCACGAGCATGCGCAGAGCGCCGTCGGTCAGGGTGAAGGCCCAGTAGTTGCCGGTGATCAGCAGGTACTGGCGAACGTCGGGCGACAGGCGCGCAAGCATCGGCTCAACCTGCCTGACCGACGAACTGCACCAGCTCGGCAGTCCGGTTCACGTAACCCCACTCGTTGTCGTACCAGGCATAGATCTTCACCTGTGTGCCATTGACGACCATGGTCGAAGGGGCGTCGACGATGCTCGAGCGCGGGTCGGTGCGGTAGTCGATGGAGACCAGCGGCCGCGTCTCGTAGCCGAGGATATCTTTCAGTGGCCCTTCCGCCGCAACGCGAAGGAGCGTGTTGACCTCCTCCACGGTGGTGGGACGTTCGACCTCGAACACGCAGTCGGTGAGCGAAGCCACGACCAAGGGGACGCGCACGGCATGGCCGTTCAAACGCCCCTTGAGTTCGGGAAAGATCTCGGCGATCGCGGTAGCAGAGCCGGTGGAGGTCGGGATCAGGCTTTCGCCGCAGGCGCGCGCCCGACGCAAATCCTTATGCGGGGCATCGACGATGACTTGCGTATTGGTCAGGCAGTGGATCGTGGTCAGGCTGCCATGACGAATGCCGAGGCCTTCATGCATCACCTTCACCACCGGCGCCAGACAATTGGTTGTGCACGAGGCGGCCGAAACGATGCGATGCAGCGCCGGGTCGAAGCGCTGGTGGTTCACGCCCATCACGATGTCCAGCGTGCCCGCCGATTTGATCGGCGCGGTCACCACGACGCGCTTGACGCCTTGATCCAGGTACGGTTGTAACACGTCGGGTTTGCGGAACTTCCCCGATGCCTCGATCACCGCGTCGCAACCGGACCAGTCGGTCGCGGCGATGTCCTTGTTGCGAGTGACGGGAATGCGATGTCCGTCGATGAGCACGGCGTCGCCGTCTGCCGTCGCTTCATGCCGCCACCGGCCATGGACGGAATCGAAGTTGAGCAGATGGGCCAGCGTAGCCGCATCGCCGGCCGGATCGTTGATCTGCACGAACTGGAGCATGGGATTGCCCCAAGCCGCACGCAGGGTCAGGCGGCCCATGCGGCCGAAGCCATTGATGCCAACACGAATCGTCATGGAAGGGTATCCGTAAAGATGAAGAGGAAGGGATGGGTGAGGTCAAGAGGACTGGCCGATGTCGCGGACGCGGGTTTTGAGCGCCAGGCGTTCCAATCCTTCGATCTTCAAAGCCTGCAGCAGGCCGATGCGTCGTTGGAGCAGATGGTGCGCATTGGTGAAGGCTCTGTGGATCTGCTTGGGCGAGTCGGTTGCCGCTGCCGGATCGTCGATGCCCCAGTGCGCAGTGATCGGACGCCCAGGCCAGACGGGACAGGATTCATCGGCGCACAGAAACAGGGGGTTGTAGCGGTCAGCCATGGAGAGTGGGAATTCAGGCCCGGGCTTCGTACCAGCCCTTGGAGGCGTTGACGATGCGCACCACCGATAACATCACCGGCACCTCGACCAGCACGCCGACCACGGTCGCCAGCGCGGCGCCGGAGTGGACGCCGAACACGCTCACTGCCGTGGCCACCGCCAGTTCGAAGAAATTGCTGGCGCCGATCAACGCCGAGGGGCCAGCGACGCAGTGCGCCACGCCGAGGCGGCGGTTGAGCCAATACGACACACCGGCATTGAAATAAACCTGGATCAGGATTGGCACCGCCAGCATCGCGATGATCAGCGGTTGATCCACGATCTGTCGGCCCTGAAAGCCGAACAGCAGCACCAGCGTGACCAGCAAAGCGCTCAGGGAAACCGGCCCCAGATGCTTGAGCAACGTCTGCAGCGCAACCTCGCCGCCGCGCTGCAAGACCAAGCGCCGCAGAACTGCGGCGAAGAGTACCGGCGCCACGATGTACAGCCCGACCGAGAGCAGCAAGGTCGACCAAGGCACGGTGATCGAGGAGATGCCCAGCAGCAGGCCGACGATCGGGGCGAAGGCCACCACCATGATCACGTCGTTCAAGGCGACCTGGCTGAGCGTGAAGCGCGGCTCGCCGTCGCACAGATGGCTCCATACGAACACCATCGCCGTGCAGGGAGAGGCCGCCAGCAGGATCAGGCCGGCAACGTACGAGTCCAATTGCTCGGTAGGCAGGTAGGGTGCGAACACGTGACGGACGAACAGCCAGCCCAGCAGCGCCATCGAGAAGGGTTTGACGGCCCAGTTGACGAAGACGGTGACGCCAATGCCTTTCCAGTGCTGCTTCACCTGGCCCATGGCGCCGAAATCGATCTTCAGCAGCATCGGGACGATCATCAGCCAGATCAGCACGGCGACCGGCAAGTTGACCTTCGCCACCTCCATCGCGCTCAGGGCCGCAAAGCCCCCGGGGAACAGATAGCCCAGGCCCGTGCCGATCGCGATGCACAGCGCGACCCAGAGGGTCAGGTAGCGCTCGAAGCCGCCCATGCGCTTGGACAGCGAAACCGGGCGTACTCCGGCCACGACCTTGTTCACGTGCGCGCTCCTTTGGTCGTCTTGTCCCGCGCTCTCTTCGTCGCGGGCATGCACGCCGCCTCGGGTTTTCCACCGCAGCAGTTGCGTGTGAGGAAGGCGATCAGGTCGTTCATCGTGGCGAAGTCGGCGGAGTAGCAGATGAACCGGCCGCGTTGCTGGCCCTGGATCAGGCCTGCGGCACTCAGTTCCTTGAGGTGGAAGGACAAGGTGGCGCCGGGCAGCGACAGGGCTTCGGCGATATCGCCGGCCATCCGGCCTTCAGGGCCTGCCTCAACGAGCAGGCGGAATACCGAGAGCCGGGTGGCCTGGCCGAGAGCCGCCAAGGCAAGGGTTGCATCTTTAATTTCCATAATTCTAGAATATTGGAATGAATGAAGCGTAGCAAGTCCGCATGACAGCCATACGACAGGCCGATGCTTCCGAGTCCGTCGAAGCCATGCCCGCGCCTGCCGGGATTGTCTGGATCTGCTGTCGTGCTTTCTTTCGGGAGTTGCCATGGTTGTCACCGCTGACATCGTCTCTCCCGGCTCGCCGGCAGATCTGCTTGCATCCGTCTCCAGCGAGCGCCTCAACGCAGAGTGCTTCTGTACCGGCCTGGACCCCGACGCCCTTCAACAGACGCTCGGCGCCATGACCGACCCACCCGGCCTCTTTGGGCTTCTGGAAGAACGTTGCCCCTACGTATTCGCTTCCCGGCCGGTGTTCGTCTCGGCAAGGCAGAGAGCGAAGATGTCCGCGCTTGTCGAGGCGGTCGAATCGGTGGTGGCGTTGCCTGCATACAGAGAAGAAGTCCTGGCCCGCGCGCCCGCCATCGCGCGACATGTGCCGGGCGCGCGAGGCGTTTTCTTCGGTTACGACTTTCATGTCGCGAAAACGGCCATGGGGCTCATCGAAATCAACACCAATGCCGGCGGCGCCATGCTCAATGCGTTGCTGGCCCGCGCGCAACGGGCGTGCTGCCCGCCGATTGAGCGCCTGCTGCCGCCTGCGGCGATGGCGGACGCATTCGAGGCGCGCATCGTGGCGATGTTTCGGAACGAGTGGATGCTCAGTGGACGCACCCGGCCTTTGCGCAGCATCGCCATCGTTGACGAGAGGCCCGAAGCGCAGTACCTCTATCCGGAGTTCCTGCTGTTCAAGCGCTTGTTCGAGGCCAACGGGATGACGGCGGTGATCGCCGATCCCGCGCAACTGCATCTGCGCGATGGCGTGTTGTACTTCGGCTCGCAAGCCATCGACCTGGTCTACAACCGCTCGACCGACTTCTACTTCGAGACGGACGCCAGCGCGGCCTTGCGCGAGGCCTATCTGCAGGACGTCGCCGTGGTCACGCCGCATCCGCGTACGCACGCGCTGTATGCAGACAAGCGCAATCTCGCGTTGCTCTCCGATCCCGTGCAACTGCAGCGCGTGGGCGCACCTGCGGCGACCCAGGCGGTGCTGTTGGAGAGCATTCCGCGCACGGAGATCGTCAGCCCCGCCAATGCCGAGCGCCTGTGGGGCGAGCGCAAGCGGCTATTCTTCAAACCGTTTGGCGGGTTCGGCAGCCGAGCCGCGTACCGTGGCGACAAGGTGACGCATCGCGTGTGGCAGGAGATCCTTGTGGGCGGCTATGTGGCCCAGGCATTGGTCGCACCCGGTGAGCGTGCGCTGTCCGGCGGCGCGGCGCCGCAGATGCTCAAGTTCGATTTGCGCGACTACGTTTACGCGGGCGATGTGCAGTGGGCCGCGGCCAGGCTCTATCAGGGGCAAACGACCAATTTCCGCACGCCCGGCGGTGGATTCGCGCCTGTGTACGAGGCGCCCGACGCCTGCATGGACACGTAGGGGCGGAGGGCTCCGTAGCGCGGGATGAGCGCGATCCAAGCATGCCGACCATGAGATCAACACGCCAACTGCGCTTGTTTGTTGCTGTCCTGACAATCGCATGAGTCCGAGGTGAGGGCCCTCTCGTACCGCCATTTATTGCAATAAGACGTCGAGGCCATGAACAACCTATCAAGGCGATATGCGTCATATGGCGCCGCGACAGTGATTGCATGACCGCACCTTTTCATGCGATATACGACGGCATGTGCGCGCACAGGGATAACACATGAGCGTGAGTAGCGGGGATGTGAGCGTTCACGCCATCCTCGATCGTTCCCGCCCACAGCCGTTGCGGGTGGTGTCGGCGCAGGATTTCCACTTGGGCCCGGCCGAAGCGGCCGATATAGCCGAAGCGCTCGCCAATCCGAGTTGCCTTCCGTATTGCGTCGACTCGGAATTCGCCGCGATGCTGCTGGTGGAGATGCCCGAAGGCGTCGATATCGAGAACGCGCCGTTTCTCTATGCCGAACAACATAGGCTGGCGCGGCGTGTGTTCCGGGTGCCGCTCGATATGCTGACGAGGTATTGTCTCGCGCTGCCGGATCCCGAGCGGTTGTTGTTGATCCATTCCACCGGACGTTGCGGTTCGACGCTGCTCACCGCGGCATTGGCCGAGTTGCCCGAAGTGCGCACCTTGTCCGAACCCGATGTGTTTACCCAGGGTGCGATGACCGGCCCGGTGCATGAGCAGCGGACGCGTGCGACTTTGGCGGGCGTGTATCGCGCCTGTTTGCGTTTGCTGTGCCGTGCGTCGGCGCCTCTGCATGTGATCAAGCTGCGCAGTGTCGCGATCGAGCACGCTGACATGATCGGCGCAGGCATGTCCGGAATCCGGCGGTTGTTCCTGTATCGGGATGCTGTCGCAGTGGCGGCGTCCACCGCACGGATCCTTGGTCGCGACCCGGATGATTGGATATTGACGGCGCAGGAGTTGCGTAGTTGGCGACCACTCGCGCCGCTGCTGCCATGCGGGGACGAGGGCGCAAGCGTAGACGCTTATACGTTGTATGCGGCGCTGTGGGCCGGGCCGGTCGCCGCGTTCCTGCGCGCAAGCGCGACCCAGAACGGCTGGATCGGCAGTTTGCGCTACGAAGATTTGTGTGAAGATCCTCCAGGCGCGCTGCGCGCACTGCTGCTGCGCTGCGATGCGGCGGTGCGGTTTCCGACAGACTTGCCGACAGCATTCAACCGGGACGCGCAGCGAGGCAGCATGCTCGATCGCGAACGCGTGGAAGCTTCAGCGTCCGAACGTTTACGCGCGCGAGTGTCCGGGCCGGCATTCGCTGCGGCGGTGGTCACGGCGTTGCGGCGGCTGGCGCCTGATCTGCCAATCGATGCGCCGCTGCCCGACCGCCTCTGCGCGGCGGCGGACTGAGATCGCTATGGCGACTGCGTCAACGCCGTGGTTTTTTGAGCATAATTGCGCGAATGACGCATGTGCGTACCTGCGCGCATGCAGACGGAAGGGATGTCGGATTGATAGGGTGACGGATGGGCACACTCCCGTGAGCCGAAATTCATCTCGTCGCCTGTGCGACGCATATCGCGCCAAATAATGGAATGCCGCCGATGCTGAATATATCGAAATCGAAACGAGCGCTTCCGATGTGCGTGTTTGCATGGCTGCTGTACGCATATGCGTTGCAGGCGTGTGCGCAATCGGTTGCTTTCAGTTTTGACGACGGATTCGACCCGCGCAAGCAGCCTGAAGCGGCGCAATGGAATGCCCGGTTGCTTGAACAGCTGCGTGCTGCACGAATCGAAGCGATGCTGTTTCCCGCCGCAGGCCGGGTCGACAGTCCGGATGGCTTGGCGTTGGTGCGCGCCTGGGGCGAGGCCGGGCATGTGATCGGCAACCATACCTACAGTCATCGTAATCTCAATGCGGTCGCGGTCGTCGCCACGGACTTCTTGGCCGATGTCGAACGCGCCGACACCTTGCTCAAAGGGATGCCGGGCTGGAGACCGATGCTTCGCTTTCCATATCTGAAGGAAGGCGGCGACGCACAGGAACGTGATGCGGTGCGTGCATGGATGGCGCAGCACCGCTATCGGCATGCGCCGCCGAGCATCGACACCAGCGATTGGTATTACAACCAGCGGTTTCTCGCCATGCGCGAGGCGTGTCCGGACTGCGAACGCTCGACCTTGAAGCAGGCCTATCTGGCGCACTTGCTCGAGCGCGCGCGGTACTACGACGATTTGGCGCGGCGAACGCTTGGGCGTAGTCCACGGCATGTGCTGCTGCTGCATGCCAATGCGATCAACGCTGAATACCTTGCCGACGTCGCCGCTTCGTTCCGCGCGGCAGGCTGGACGATCATTGCGCCGATGCACGCATATCGCGACAAGATGTATCGAATGACGCCGGCAATCGTTCCGGCGGGCGAATCCATTGTCTGGGCCTTGGCCAAGGCGCGCGACACGCAAGGGCTCAGATATCCGGCGGAAGACGGGATCTATGAAGCGCCGAAGCTGGACGCGCTCGGCGACTGAACAAGCCCTGAATTCATGGAGGAGTTGGTCGCGTGTCCGCGCATCGCCATGTGACGCGTTATGCATAGCGCAAGACACGGCGATGAAGATGAACGCGATATTGTGCGGAGTCGACGCTGGTCATGCCGCCGCATCCTGCTAGGATGGGGCGCGCGTTTCCGGAAGGCCTCGGTCGGTGGCGTTTTCAGGCGACTGTCGATACGGCAATAGCAGTGCGCGCGTCATGGCGGGAGCGTTGGCCAATGCGCCTGCCTTGCAGCATGTTGTCCCAACCCAATGCGTCACTCAGGAGAATGATGATGTCGAACAAAGAGCAGCAGCAGAACAATCAGCTCATTCAAGAACTCACTCAGGAGCAGGTCGATGTGGTCGCCGGCGCCGCGGGCGAGCTGACGGCGCGTTACATGCGCATTCGCCCCGAAGACACCAAGGGCGGTTGAGTCCATATTGGATTTGGATCGTATTGGACTTAGGGCAACACTGAACAAGTCCCTCCTGGACTTGCCCAGTGGTCGAAGTCCGAAATGAATTCGGACTTGCTCTCGCTGAATCAGTCACTTGCGTGATTGAATCGCTGGCGGCACATCCCTGTGTCGCGGCAACGCTGACTTTTGCAGTGTTGCCTTAGATCGTATTGGACTTAGATCGTCGATAGTTTCGTCGACAGCAGTGGGCGCTGCATTTCGATGACGCGTTCAGCGTTGCGCGGTGCGTGGCGCAGGCCACGAAGCGGCATGACCTTCGGCGACTGACCCTCGTGCCTCGCTCTGCTAGCATGGCGAGGCGCGTCACCAGATGGTCTCGGGCATGCGCGTCATAAACGTACTGCTCGGGCCGGCGTTCCGGTATGCGCGCCATGGCGGGAATCTCAGCCCATGCGTCTGCCTTGCGGCATGGTGTCTCGCAGCATCCCGCCTTAGTCACACTTTGTCCCAACCCCAATGCGTCACTCAGGAGAATGATGATGTCGAACAAAGAACAGCACAACAGCCAGTTTATCCAGGATCTCACCCAGGAGCAGGTCGACGCGGTCGCCGGCGGCGCCGGCGAACTGACCGCACGTTACAAGCTGCTGTGCCCGGAAGACACCAAGGGCGGTGGCGATCCTGGTTTGCAGGTCCGCTGATCGCGACGGGATGCGATAGCGCTTGCGCCAACCTTTAGGCCATCGTTGTCGCATCTCTCGTGATCCGTTCCGCTGCCCCGTTCGCGGGGCAGCGGTCGTTGTGGCCTAACTCGTATCGCTGACGAAGTCACTGCCGAAGCTCGCGAACGACAGCCTCGCGAAAGAGATGGCCAGCGCGGCGACGTCTTGCGCGGATGGGCCTGATCGTGTCGCGAAGCGGAAGGGTTTGGTCACACTGGCTCGATTGCCTATGCGTATCGAATTCTCCTGCCTCAAAGACGTCATTGCGTGTCCACGGGCCGTGTGACATCCGACTGCCGCCGCGCATCCGTCGCGAGTCTTTCGGTTGCTGACTTTGTGGTTTCCGGGTTTCTTGTCCGCTCGATTTCTCGCACATGTCCCAAACGCGTTCCGTTCTGATCGTCGGTCTTGGCGACCTCGGTCTTCGTATCGCCCTGCGTCTTGGCGCTTGTGGTGATTCGATGCGCTTGTGTCTCGCTGCTCGGGACACGCCGCGCGCGCGCGCCCGCGCCACGCTGGTCGCCGGTTGTTCGGCCGGGATCGATGTCCGTTTTGTCGGGCTGGATGCGCTCGATCACGCGGCCGTGCGCGCGTTGATCGAAACGCAGGCGCCGGACGCGCTGGTGCAACGTGCGTCAATGCACTCGCCCTGGCTGCTGCACGCCCGCTGTGATCCGACCGCGCGTCGTCTGCGCGCTGCCGGTTTCGCCAGCGAGTTGTCGGCGCAACTGCCGATCGCACGAAACGTGTTCTCGGCCTCGTACGCGGTGGGCTACGACGGTTCGATGATCAATTGCTCCTATCCGGATGTGGTCAATCCGGTGCTCGCGGCGGCTGGCTTTGCGCCGAGCTTCGGCATCGGCAATGCGGGGATGGTGCACCTGTTGGCCGAGACCGCGTTGCGTGCGCGAGGTCTGCATGGCCGTCTGCGTACGCTTGCGCATCATGCCCATGTCACCATGACCGCGACCGGCCGGTTCCCGCTAAACGAGGATATCGGCCTCGCTCCGCGTTTCGCTCTCGATGCGCGTGCGCTGTCGCCGCGCGAGGTTTTTCTTGAGCCGGTCGGCAGCGATCGCAATCTCAACGAGCTCACCGCCGCGCATGCGGTCGCCATGCTGCGCGCGCATCTCGGCCTGACGCCACCGTTGCGCACCGCGGCTCCTGGCGTGCTCGGGCGGGCGGGCGGTTGGCCGGTGACGGTCGCTGCCGGCGCTGTCGAATTCGATCTGCCGCCAGGTACGACCGAGGCCGATCTACAAGGATTCAATACCGCAGCTGCTCGTCTCGACGGGATTGAGGCGATCGATGCCGACGGTACCGTGCGTTTCACCGCTACGCTGCAGGATGCTTTGGGGCCGGACCTCGTCGCATTGGCCGAGCCGTTGTCGGCAGACCAGGCGCTCGTGCGGTATGCGCAGCTGCGCGCAGTGCTGGCCCTTGGCGATATGAGCGTGGATGCCGCATGAGCCTGTACGGAATCCTCGCGCGGACCGAAGCGGCCCGGGCGGAATTGCGCGAAGGCCGCTGGCGTTTGCCGCCCGGTTTTGTCCAGGATCCAGCGCGCTGGTGGTGCGACGTTTCGGTAGGCCTGCTTCTGTGCGACGCATCGACGCGCCATCAAGAAGGCGAATGTTCGGTTTCGGTTCTGATCGGCGATGCGCTGCCGGCGGCCGGTATGGAGTTGGGCGCAGCCGATCGCGTTGATCTGCGCGCTGCCGACGCCGTCCATGGGTTGCGTGGCGCGTTCGCTTGCGCGAACTGGGAGCCGTCGCGGCGGCGACTCACGTTGCAGCGCGATCATTTCGGGCAGCGCGAGATCTTCGTTCGCGACGATGGCGATCGGTTGTTGTTCTGTTCCGAACTGCCGCCGTTGTTGGACGACCCACACTACGTACGGCGATTGGATCTGGAATCGGCGGTCCATTTCCTGTTGTTCGGACGGCCCGTGTTAGGGCGGACCTTGGCCGCGGGGGTCGCGTCGATTCCGGCCGGCCATGCCCTGGTCTGGTCGCCCGGATGCGCGCCGATTGTCCAGCGCCGCTACACGCCATTGGCGGGCGAGGCCCGCAAGGTCGCCGATCCTGCATGGCGCGCGCACATCGCTGCGGTGCTGGACGAAGCCATTCTCGCGCGCGACGACGACAACGCCGCTTTGCTGCTTTCCGGTGGAGTGGACTCTTCCTACATCGCTGCGACCTGTGCCTCGATGCGTCGCGCCGGAGGCCGTACGGCGTACACCATCGAATTCGTCGACGGGGATATCGAGAACGAAACCCCCTATGCGGCGCTCGCCGCTTCCGCGGCGGGGCTGCGCCACGTCGTAGTGCCGATGACGCATACCGATGCAGCGCGCTCGCTCGACCAGATTCTCGCCGCTGCGCATCCATGCAGCGCTTGGGCTGCGGCCACGCATCATCATCTGTGCACGCGGATCGCAGCGGACGGTCATCGCCGATTGCTGTCCGGGCTCGGCGCTGACGAGATCTTCGGCGGATATTCGCAGTATCTGCAGGCCTATCGCCGGTTACGTAAACGCGCGTTGTCCTGGCCCGATGCCCTGGGTGTGGATGCCTTCGACGCGCTTGGCTGGGAGCCTGCTCTTGCCGCCGAACGCATGTTCGCCGGGGTGCCGCGGTTTTTCGACGCGAAAGCCCGGCGCGAAGGTCTGCATCCGCCTTTCGCACGTTGGAACCATGCGCCGCACCTGATCGCGTTCTACCGCGAATGCCGCGCGATCAAGCCCGATGCCCACCTGTTCGAGATGATGGTGGCGCATGAATGCCAACATCGCGTCCCCGATCTGCTGCTGCGCGGCTTTGAACAGATCGCCCTTGCCGAGGGCATCGTCACGCGGTATCCCTTCCTTGATCCTGAGCTGGGCCGATTGGCTTGCGCCCTGGGCGCCAGCGAGCGTTTCTGGCTCTCCGGCGGGCGCTGGAAGAACAAGCGGCTGCTGCGGCGGATCGCGCTGGACCGGTTGCCGACCGAACTCATCACTCGCCGGCCGGTGTCGTACAACGCGCCGATCCGGCGCTGGCTGGCCGACCCGGCCGTAGGCGGGCCGATTCTCGAGGCGACCCGTTCCAGCGCGTTCTGGGAGCTGTCGCTGGTGCGCCGGGAATGGTTCGAGAGGCTGCTGGTCGGAATCGGCGACGCAGACGCCGTATGCTCGCCGCTGGCGATTGAGCAAATCTGGATTCTCATCGTGCTTTGCGCCTGGTACGACC
>SSEV01000170.1 GCA_008015095.1 Lysobacteraceae bacterium
GTCGGGGATGAGGCGGAGGCGGCCGTTTTCGGTACCTGTGTACAGATCATCGTCGTTGATCCACTCGGACCGCCGACGCGACCAACGCCGCGCCCACACCTGTCGCGGGCGCAGCGGTTGCGCTTCGGGCAGTTCCACATCCACCACCAGCAAACCGTTGGGATAATTCTGGTGCTCGTAAAGACACCCCGCCGCAAAGATATGCAAACCGGTTTGCGGGTCGGCCCAACGCTCGATCACGGGGTCATGCTGATGGCCATGCAACAACAAGCCGAGACCGTAATGGCCCAACAAGCGTTGCGCATCGCGCCCGTCAGCCAGATCAGTGATCGGATGGTGGATCAGGCCGATGCTCCAACCGGAAAGCGGTTTGCCGTCTCGGCCCGCCATCAACCGGCGAATCTGGTCCTCAGTCAGATGCAGCTTGCTGGCATCGTTGTCATCGCCTGCGAGCCATGCACTGTCGAAACCGATGATATGCAGTGGAGCGCCGAAGCCGAAATCGAGCGTGCGGCGATAGCCCAAACGAGGGTGTGGGTTGTCATGCTGGCCGGGCAGCAGATGCGGCAAATTCGCGTCCATCAGGAAATCGCGGTAGGCCTTTTGACGCGCTAGAAGCGCATCGCGCGCAGCGTCTTTAAAACCAGTAGGCGCTCGCGATTTCGGTCTTTTCGGTGCACCGATGCTCTGTGCAACCGGAGGATTTTCAGCGAACCAGTCGCTGAATGCCTGCGGGCTTTTCGCCAAGGCCGGGCGCAGCTTGCGCCATACCGTTTTTTCGATGCCACGATCGACGTCATGGTTGCCTGGCACGCAGAAAAAACGTTCGCGCGGGCAATTCAGCGATTGCAGCAACGCTTCGATACGTTCTGCCACATCCTTGTACTGCACGGGCTGGCCGGACTGTGTGAGATCACCGGTAAAGCAGACCAGATCGATTGATCCATCTTTGCCGATCTCGCTCAGGTTCTTCGCCCAGGCATCGCCCATCACCCATTCGACGCGCGATGCGTTCTCGGGCTTCTCCTTGCCGATATGCAAGTCCGACAGATGCAGAATCCGCAGATGGCGTGTCGCCATATCACCTCCCCTGTGCTGGCGGCAGTATGCCGCAGGGAGCGGGCGTCGCAAGGCGCGACGCGGATGCAAGGACGCGATGTTCATGCGTTGCGTCCCGCGTATCACAAATGCAAGAGACGGCTTGGGTTGGTGGATGCATGCGGTTGCGGCTGACGCCGTCCGCAAAGGCGCTGGCGGCAGGACTTGCGAGGGGGGCTGGCCGGGGTGTTCCGCGCGCAGACGGCGCGGGACGCGGTTACGCGCGCTTACGCAGGGCCTTGATGCGGTCGTAGGCGGCGTTGATTTCGCTGGCCTTGTTTTCGGCTTGACGGCGCAGTTGGGGGGCGGCGCCGACCAGCTTGTCGGGATGGTATTGACTGATCAGGCGGCGGTAGGCCTGGTCGATCTCGGCGTCGCTGGCGTCTTCGGTGAGCCCGAAGACGCGGTAGGGCGTGTCTTCGTCTGTCTTCGTGTCTTCGGGGCTTTTGAACCAGTCGGCATCGAAAGCGTGGCCGACCAGCAGACCCAGGAGCCCGCCCACCGGGTGGCGCAGCAGCAACCACCCTGCGAGGAAACCGAGACCTTTCCCGTACATGCGCGCCATGTCGTGCAGTGTAACGCCCACTCGTTTGGGGACACCCACTCGTTTGGGGAGCACTCATTTGGGGACACCCACTCGTTTGGGGACACCCACTCACTCGTTTGGGGACACCCACTTACACAAATCCGGTCGGAAGTCTGTGGAGCGTTCGCCCGGGCTTGAGGGCTATCGCGGCCTACGCCGCTGGCATCGATGCGATGGCGCGGCGAGGGTTGTTTGTTGGGGCGTGCGTTCGAATCGGGCGTGCGTTGCAGGCTTTCGGGCCCCAGGGTCTCATGCGAGGAAGACCGGTGGCGGCCGGCACAACCGGACAGGGCGGAGATAGGGGGATCCCCAGTTGTCATACACTGTGCAGCCGTTCGCTTCCGATCATCGTCCGTGGCGACCACGTTGATCCAATCCGATCTGCCCGGGCTGCATCTCCGCCATCGCGGTAAGGTGCGTGATGTCTTCGACCTGCCTGCGGACCGCGTGCACGACGAGGCTGCAGGTCTGGGGCCGTTGTTGTTGATCGTGGCCACCGACCGCTTGAGCGCATTCGATGTAGTGCTGCCTGATCCGATTCCGGGCAAGGGCGAGATGCTGTGCCAGATCAGTAATTTCTGGTTCGACAAGACCGCGCACATCCTGCCTAATCACCTGACCGGTCTCGATGTCGCCGCAGTGCTGCCGGAAGGCGCAGACATTGCGCTGTACGCCAAGCGCGCGGTGGTGACGCGCAAGTTGAAACCGGTGCCGGTGGAGGCGATCGCGCGCGGATATCTGATCGGCAGCGGTTGGAAGGATTATCAGCGCACCGGCCGGATCAGCGGCATCGCGCTGCCGGATGGACTGCGCCAGGCCGAGCGACTGCCGGAGCCGATCTTCACGCCTTCGACCAAGGCCGCGGTGGGCGATCACGACGAGAACATTGATTTCGACGCGATGGTCCGCAGCGCGGGCGCGGAACTGGCCGAGCAGGTCCGCGACGCGACGTTGCGCATCTACCGCTACGCCGCCGCTTATGCCGCCGAGCGCGGCATCCTGTTGGCCGACACCAAGTTCGAATTCGGCACCGATGCGAATGGCCGGCTGTACGTGATGGACGAAATGCTGACCCCGGATTCGTCGCGCTACTGGCCCGCGGACGAATACCGCGTCGGCATCAGTCCGCCGAGTTACGACAAGCAGTTCGTGCGCGACTATCTGGAAACGCTGGACTGGAACAAGACCGCGCCGGGGCCGCCGCTGCCGGCGGAGGTGATCGAGCGCACCCGCGCCAAATATGCCGAGGCGCTGCAGCGGCTGGCGGGACTTGCCGTGGATTGAGGCAAATTGGGACGGATTGGGACGCGACCTGTCCGTTCGGCCGAATACGGGCCCGGTTTCAGTCATTGCGTACAATGAAAAAACGCGTGGCAGGGTCTAAGATCGGGTTCTGCCTCGCCCTACGGACTTCGCCATGAGCGCTGTCGCCGAATCCCCGCAGGCCGTCGAACGGCCCATCGATCGCTGGTTCGCGAAATATTCCAGCGACCACGTCAATCTCATCAATCAACGCATCCATGTCATCGCGGTTCCGACCATTCTGTGGACCGTCACGGCGATGCTGTGGTGCGTCCCAGTGCCCGGCAGCTGGTTCCGCGCCGGGTTCTGGTGCGCGATCACCATGTTCGCGGCCTGGTCGTTCTACTACCGCGCATCGCGGCCGATCGGTTTCGGCATGCTCGCGGTGTTCGTGGCCATGGCTTGGTTCAACCGCTGGCTGCATGGCGCCATCGGCGCCGAGCGCTTGCTATGGCTGGCGATCATCGTGTTCGTGGTCGCCTGGGTCGCGCAATTCATCGGCCACAAGATCGAAGGCAAGCGCCCGAGCTTCTTCACCGACGTGATCTACCTGCTGATCGGGCCGATCTGGGTGTTGGCCAAGCTCTATCGCAAGCTCGGCTGGCGCTATTGATGCCTGCGAACGGCGGCCGCATCGCGCCGCAGCGGCGGCGCGATGGCTGAACGCGGACTCGGCACGAAGGATCTGTTGCTGGTCCTGGTGGTGTGCCTGGTGTGGGCGGGCAATTTCCTGACGTCGGCGTTCGCGCTGCGCGAGATCCCGCCGTTCCTGTTCAGCGCGCTGCGGATGACGGCGCTCGCGGCCTTGCTGACGGCGTTCGTGAAATTGCCGCCGCGCGCGCAATGGCCGCGGCTGGTCGCGGTCGCGCTGCTCAATGGCGCGCTGCATTTCGGCACCAGTCTGTGGGCGCTGCGCATGGCCGGCGATCTGTCCTCGCCCGCGATCGTGATGCAGAGCTACATCCCGATGGCGGTCTTGCTGGCCTGGGTGTTGCAGGGCGAACGTTTCGCCTGGCGCACAGGTTCTGCCGTCGCGCTGAGTTTTGCCGGCGTGCTGGTGCTCGGTTTCGATCCGCTGGTGCTGGATCAGCCCGCTGCGGTGCTGATGATGTTGTTTTCGGCGTTCCTGATCGCATTGGGCACGGTGCTCATGCGCGGCCTCAGCGGCGTCGATGCGTTCAGCATGCAGGGTTGGACCGCGCTGATCGGTATCGCGCCCCTGTTCATCATCAGTGCGCTGATCGAACCGGGCGGTTTCGCCGCGCTGCGTGACGCAAGCGCGACCGCATATGGCGCCGTGGCCTACTCGACGGTGTTCGCTTCGTTGATCGGACACAGTGTGTTTTACCGTCTGGTGCAACGCCATCCGGTGGTGCTGGTCACGCCGTATCTGTTGCTCACGCCGGTATTCGCGGTGGCGCTGGGCATCCTGGTCTGGGGCGACCGCCCCGGGCCGCGTCTATGGGCCGGCGGGGCGATGGTGCTGGGCGGCGTGCTCGCAATCGCGCTCCGAGCGCGCAGCAAGGCGCGACAGGCTGACTGACGCACAAGCTGACTAACGCACGGGCTGACGATGCATACGCGACGCGGCGGTATGGCCCGCGCATGTCGACGAGCGCGCCATCGTCCCTGCATTGTCCGCTTCCCCGCGCGGATTGCGTGCATCTAGGGTGTGCCCACCCCTGCCCGACGGGACAACGTCCTCTGGAGACCACGATGCATTCCCTACCCAACACATTACTCCGCATGAGCATCATCGCCCTCTGCTCGACGGCCGTCGCCACCGGTTGCATGTTGGATCGAAGGGCGATCGCGAGTTGGGGCGCGATCACGCCGACGCAATATTGCCCGGGCGATATGCTACGCGCGTCTTACGATTTTCTGGGGAGCGAAACCTGTTCCACGGACCCGGCGGTGAGATGCGCGGACTATTTCCCGACGGTCACTTTGAACAGTACGCCGATGGTGTTTCCCACCCAGACCTTGCCCCCCGGATATCGGGGCAGTTTCGACTTCGCCGCGCCCGCGACCGGTGATGCCGTGACCGTCGCATTCCACAGCAGCAACAACCCGGTCACGATTCCGACCGATCGTTTCGATGGCGGTTCGCGCGTGTTCGTACAACGCACGAACGTGACCGATGTCAACATCGCAGCCCGACGCATCACGGATATGCGCAGCATGGCCTTCACCCATACCGGCATGTGCGAAGGCGCTTCGCATGCGTATGCGCCGGGCGACCTGACCGCTTCGCCACTCCTCTCGCCGAACATGCGTCTGGTCAACCTGTGCAACAACAACGGGGTGCACGTCATCGTGACCTTCAGCGGCGGCGCGGCCATGCCCTACTCGACGATGCTGACGCCGGGAGAATGCCTCGACATCGCGCGGCCGGATATCCCCGCCGGCACGGACGCTTCGCGCATCATCGAAGTGCGCCCGCTTTCGCCGGATCCGGCGGCGCGTTGCAGTGCGACCGGCCCGAATACGCCGCCGATGACGTTGCGCACCACTGCGGCATTGGCCTGCCGCTGATGCGTTCGCGTCGCTCACCCCTGCGCCGTCCACGTTTGCACGGAGATTCCTGATGATCCGCTTTCGCCATGTTCTCGCTATCGCGTCGCTGGCCCTGCTGGCGCCCTTCGGGCCTGCACAGGCCGTCAATACCGCGACCGCCAACCTGATCGCGCTCGATAAAAACACAAGCACGGGTTGGCTCGATGCGCGCGTCGAGCTGTATGCGCCGCCCGACGCCAAAGGCAACCTCGGCGCGCCGAAAGTCTATCCGGCGCAATTGCTGTTCGCCCGCCCGGGGCAGTTCAGACTGGTGCTGCGCACCGGCGCCAAGAACGAGTATCGGGCGGCGTCCAACGGCAGCGTGGTGACCTGGATGGATTACGGCACCGGCATCGGCGGCCAGCAGAAGTACGCCGATGTCGTCGACCCGTTCACGCAGGCGATGCTCGGTGTGGCCGGAGCCATCACCCGTTTCACCGCGGCGAAAGAAATCGCGATGAGCGCCAACAGTCCGTTGCGCGGCGCCAGGCTCGCCACGAAGGTCTACGGCTCCAGCGTGGTGTCGTCGAAGGCCTGGTTCTCCAACGACAAGCTCATCGGTTTCGAGTTTCTGTTCGCGGACAATAGCCGGGTTTTCGTCTCGGTGTTGTCGATGAAGCAGAACGTACCGACCAAACCGAGCGATTTCGTGCTTTGAACCCACGCGCCGACGTAGCGCAGGCCTCCGTGATCGAGTCATCGGAAGCGAGTCCGCCGACGTCGGGCTCGCGACTTATTCGGCCGCATCGGCCGTATCTGGCTCCGCAGACGCTTCGGGAAACATCTTCGCCGTCGGTCGGAACATCCGTGGCGCGAACCCGAGATCGCGCTGCGCAGGCGCTGCGTCGAACACCAGATCGCTGCGCATGCGTTTCACCGCCGCTTCGCTGAAATCGCGGGCGAATCCCGCGGCGTGGGCCGCGGCCAGCACGATGTTGAATAGCGGCGAAGGCACCTCGTGCAAGCGCGCCGGCGGCTCCAGCGCCGCCAGTACGCGGGCGATCATCTCGCGATAGGCCAAGGTCTCGCCGCCTGGCAGGTCGTAGCTGCGGCCATGGCTGATCGAAGCGTCCAGGCAGCGGAAAGCGGCATCGGCGAGGTCATGCGCATGCACCGGCTGACGCAGGCCGTTGGCCTCGCGCGGCAACACCACTCTGCCGAAGCGCTGCGCGATACGCGCGATCCGGCTGAGATTGCGGTCGCGCCCCGTGCCGTAGATCAGCGTCGGCCGCAGAACGGTGACGACGTGCCCACGGCCTGCGGCGGTGTCGAACAACGCCCGCTCGCCTTCGCGGAGGCGAGCGGCGAGTTCGCGCTCTTCCGCATCGGCGGAACCGCGCTTGACCTCGATGCTGGTGGAACCGAAGGCGACGATGCGTTCGCAATCGATCGGATTGCGCGCATACCAGCGGCCGAACAGATCGAGCGGGCCGCAGCTGATCACCGCATGCGGCGAGGCGGGCAGCTGCGGCACGTTCGCCAGATCGCCTTGCAGCCAGACCAGTCCGGGCTGCTCGGCGCGCACGCTGCGCGATACGGCGTAGACCCGCCAGCCGGCGTCGCGCAAACGATCGAGCAGCGGCATGCCGATCTGACCACTGGCGCCGAACACCACCGCGGTTCTCATCGCAAACCCTGCCCGATGCGGGCCCGCATTCTGTTCATCGGTTCAGAAATAGCGCACATTGACTGCGTAATGCACAGCGATGCTGGCTGCGTAACCGAGCGCGATGGCCCAGGTCCAACGCAAATGCGAAAAGAAGGTGTATTGCCCGCGCGCCTGCCCCATCAGCGCTACGCCGGCCGCCGAGCCGATCGACAGCAGACTGCCGCCGACGCCCGCGGTCAACGTGACCAGCAGCCAGTGGCCGGTGCTCATTTCCGGATTCATCTGCAGCACCGCGACCATCATCGGAATGTTGTCGAGCACCGCCGAGATCAGACCCACCAAGACATTCGCGGTCCCCGGGCCCAGTTCGCCGTAGAACATGCGCGAGCCGAGCGCCAGATAACCGCAATATCCCAACGCGCCCACGCACATGATCACGCCGAAGAAAAACAACAGCGTGTCCCACTCCGCGCGTGCGACCTGCTCGTAGCTGTCGAAGGCGTCGACGTCGCCCGGCGTGCCTTCGCGATCGAACTCGATCGCCTCGGCCTTGCGCGCCGTGCGCGAAAGCCACCATCCGTAGAGTTTCAACAGCGCCAGCCCTGCCATCATGCCCATGAACGGCGGCAGATGCAGGAATTGATGGAAGCTCACCGCCAGCACGATGGTCGCGACGAACAGGCCTACGATCATCCAGGCTCCGCGCTTGGGCCGCAAATTCTCCGCGGACGCCTGCGGCGCGCCCTTCGGCGCCGCGAAATGCATGCATAGCGCCGGCACCAACCAATTGACCAGGGCCGGGAGGAACAACGCGAAAAAAGTCCAGAACTCGACCAGGCCGCGCTGCCACACCATCAACGTGGTGATGTCACCGAACGGACTGAACGCACCGCCCGCGTTCGCCGCGACCACGATATTGATGCAGCACAAGGCGATGAAGCTGGGGCTGTCGCGCCCGACCGCCAGCACCACCGCGCACATCACCAGCGCGGTGGTGAGGTTGTCAATGACCGGAGAAAGGAAGAACGCCAGCGCGCCGGTGATCCAGAACAGTGCGCGGTAGCCGTAACCCTGGCGCAGCAGGCGCACGCGCAACGCTTCGAAGAGATTGCGCTCGCTCATCGCATTGACATAGGTCATCGCCGCCAACAGAAACAACAGCAATTCGGCGAATTCGACCAGGTACTCGCGCACGGCATGGTGCGCCAGATCGCCGTGCCCCTGCCGCGCCGAAACCAGCGCCAGCAGCGTCCAGATCAAGCCTGCGGCCAGCATCACCGGTTGCGACTTGCGCAGTCGGGTGAATTCTTCCAGCACCACCAGGACGTAGGCGGCGGCGAAGATCGCAATCGCGGCGTAGCCGGCCCAATGCGCGGTGAGATCGGATACTGATACACCGGGCGTGGCGATCGCCAGCGATGGCGCGAGGGAGAAACCGAGGAAAACGGCGACACGGGACGGACATGATCCGGAAACGACGGATTTCGAGCGCATGATCACTCCGGAAGGCGCTTAAACCGCCACAGTGTAGCCGGACCGCCACGCGCGGGCCGGTCGACGCAAGCACGTACGCGAATCTTCTTGTCCGACTCAGGGCCGCGCCGACGGCCTTCGCTCGCGACCGCCAGGACAAGCGCGCGCGCCGTCGCATGCGCGCAGGCCCCGCACACGTGTCGATGGCGCAGCCGGCACCATTTGCGGCGGCCGACGGTCGATCGGCTCAATCGCGTACAGGCGGGCGACGTTGGCGCCTGACAGTAACGACACCAGCGCGCTGCGGTCACGGCGCACATCACGCCATTGCTGCGTGGCGCCGCCGTGCGTGGTGTTGGCGATGACCGGGCCGTAGGGAAGATTCGCATCCATCGAGTAGCCCGGGCGCGCGATCGAAGTGAGGGTAAGCGCGGACGTCCACGTCCAGAGCTGCTCAGCCATCTGCGGATCGCAAGGCACCAACGCCAACCTCGATCCCTGCAGGGTCACGCAATGCCCGGGGAAAGCGCCGTTACGCAACGCGCCGCGCTTGTCCAGCAACCACAACTGCCCACGCGAGTTGTTGCACGCAGACGGCCCCAAGATCACAACGCTGGCCGCAGCCGGATCGCCAGTCGCTGGCCACATCGCAAGACACCCGAACGGACTTACGATCGGCGCAAAACTACTGGCGTAACCGGAACCGATGATCAGCCCGAAGGCGGTCAAGCGCGCGCGCAGCGCGCGCACCATCTCAGGATCCCGCGCATCAAGCGCGGTGGCGTTCGCGCTCATCCAGACGTCAAGATCAATGCCTTTTCGCTTCAGCAATTCGATTCTCTCCAGGGTGTTGCGCGAGAGCGTATCCAACTGCGACAACCGCTCGCTCCAGGAGTCGACCCAGATCTGCATGGAGTAGTCGGCAACCGGTTGTTCATCGGACGCGACCACGTGCAAGCGATCGCGTAGCCGTGCCAACTCTTCGGTTGCTGCCGCCTCGTAGCCTGCGGTTTCGCCGATCACTACCGCTGGCGGCAGCGCAGGCGACAACGATGGGAAGACGACATCGTCCAGCTTACGCGCCGTGCCGTTGCTGCGGCAGTACAGCGCGGCGCTGCGGGGGTCATCGGCCTGGGCGATATTGATGTGGAACTTGTTGCTGAGCGTGCTCGATATCCGACTGCCACTCAGGGCAATCGCGCGAGTCGCAGTCGCGGTGGTCACCTCCACCCAGCAGGCCTGGGCCGCGTTCTGGTCCGGCGCAGGCAGATTATCGTAGACCATGCCGTAGTTACCCTTGGCCGGCGGATACATCACTGCCCTGGCATTGAGCGGGTCGTACCCGCCGAGCAGGGTGAACACCGGCACACCGAAACGGGTCGGGCGTACCTTGCCCGCAGGCCGGGCTTCGACCACCTTGCGAGTCGCTGCGTCCCAGCGGCTGTACCCGGTGGCGGAGGCCGGGTCGTACCAGGCCCTGTCCATGAAATCCTGCATTCGTCGCGCGGTGTATCCGGTGTGATGGGTATAGCGCGAGAGCAAAGCGGGGCTCCCGGCATGACCGCCGGACATCGCGTCGGCGTTGTAACTGTAGAGTGCGGCGAAGGACTCCGGTACCGAGGTCTGATCGTCGATCAGGCGCAGCCCAGTGCGCTCGGCGGAATAGAAGGCGAGATTGCTGCGAAACCGCCGGCGATGATCAATGTAGCCCCAGCCGCTGTCGGCGTGGTGCCCGGCCCAGAAGTAGTTGCCGCCGCTCGCGCCCGGGTAATGCCCCATCCCGTAGTGATGGCCGAGTTCGTGGCTCCACTCGTTGCCGATACTGTCGTAGAGCGTGGCGATCGTACCGCCGCCAGAGAGACCATGCACCTGTCGGCCATTGGCGTAATTTCCGGCCGAATGGTGGTAGACCAACTGCGGCGTGGTGTAGTCCGGATCCTGGTTGCCGTTGATCGTGCTGGTGTTGCCGTAGTTGGCCTCGTTGATTCCGATACTGTACTGCGACTTGCCGACGTCCTCGCGCAGATCGCCCGTATAGACACCGCCATTGACCGTGCTGGCGCCAGTGAGCACGGTGCCGTCAGCGAGCATCACCTCGGTCAATCGCTGATCCTCGTAGCTGGCGATCGTCAGCTGTGAAACCGGAATGGTTTGAAAATAATCGATCGCGGCGACCGCTGGTTCGGACAGCATCGGCTGATTCGCGGGATTGACCGGCGGATCGGTGAGCATGCCGATACGGACGCCCCACACCACCAGTTTCGCCGGCGCTCCAAACTCGATGTTCTGCGCGTCCAATCGTCCCTGCAAACCGCCGTCGGCGAAGATCTGCAACGACAAACCGGGCCGCACCACGCTCCATGGAAGATGCGCACTCCAAGCGCGTTTGCTGTAGACCACCCGGGGACGACCGTACACATCGACGTAGTCGCTCTCCGGCAACAGTTCCGGTGCTTGCATCGGGATACTGAGGCGCGGCTCACCGTCGACCTGCACTTCCAGTCGCACACCGGAAACAGCCGCGGATTGCGGCGTAAACAGCAACAGCGCATTACGCGAAGGCACCAGGCGCGGCATTTCTTTCGCCGCATTGCCCGCGGGGTCGACCGTATGGCTCTGCGCGAACTGGATCATGCCCGACAGGGTGCCAGTGAGGTCGTCGCGGACCGTTCGCGCACTGCCATCACGATTGCGGTCGTAGAACCCGATCGCACCGGCGAAGGTGTCGATGGGCAACGTCGCGGGCTGCGATGGTATGCGCAGCGTGTCTATGCCCGCGCTCGCATTTCCCCCTTCGATGGTCGCGACTGCGCTTCGGTCCGCCGACGAGGCCTGTTCATCAACGGCACAGGAGGACAGGCCGGCGAGAGCGACGACCGACAGCGCGACAGCAGACGACAGGCGCAGACAGCAAACGGGCGGGAGGAGCAACGAGCAGAAAGAAATATTCATGTACAACCGTCACGGGAGGGATAGGAGGTCTGACTGCACCGTTCACTCCCTGTCGATGCGACATGCAATTTCAACACATTATGCAACCGACGCACGATAGACTTCGAATGTCCTCATGGTTATAACGGGTTCGTTCCGCCACACCTTCATTTTTCGGACGCATGTTCATTCCGGCGCAGGGCCCAATACAACCACAGATAGCCTAATGTCGCCGAGACACATGAGGCGCCGAGCACGCCGAGCACGCTGTCGCGCGCCAGCGCCGGCAGCTGCTCGAATGCGAGCGAGGCGATAAACAAGCTCATGGTGAACCCAACGCCGCACAACAGGCCCAGACCGATCACGCCCTTGAAATCGAGATCTTCGGGCAGTCGCGCCAAACCGCTGACATGGCCGATGCCCGCAGCGGCGATCACACCCAGTGGTTTGCCCAGAACAAGCCCGAGTGCGATACCGAGCGGCACCGGAGCCATGGCATCGGCGAGAGAGACGCCGCCGAGCGCGAGTCCGGCGTTGGCGAACGCGAACAGGGGCAGGATCGCGTAAGCGACCCAGGGATGCAACGCATGTTCCAGCGATTCGAGCGGCGAATGCGCCGCGTCGCCGACCACATCGCTGTCCGCAGCGCCGTCCATCGCATCGCGCGTACGACCCTCTCCTGCCCCGCGATGCGGAATCAGCAGGCCGGTGACGACACCGGCCAGCGTCGCGTGCACGCCGGATTTCAGCACGCAGACCCAGACCACGGCGCCGAGCAACAGATAGGGCACGAGCGAGCGTACCCCCACGCGATTCAACGCCACCATCACCGAGATCGCGATCGTCGCGGCGATCAGCGCTGCGGCGGACAGATCTTCGGTGTAGAACAGCGCGATGATCACGATCGCGGCGAGGTCATCGATCACCGCGATGGTCGAGAGCAGCAATTTCATCGTCAGCGGGACGCGCGAGCCGATCAGCGAGTGCACGCCCAGCGCGAACGCGATAGCGTGGGCGGCGGGCTCCGCCCACCCGCGCATGGCCTGCGCATCGGCGCGGTTGATCCACCATAAGATCGCCGCCGGCACGGGCA
>SSEV01000035.1 GCA_008015095.1 Lysobacteraceae bacterium
CCGCAGGCCCCACGCGTGGCGGCTACAACGTCGACGAACTCTACGCCGAGTTCCAGGTTCCGATCCTGGCCGATGCGGCGTTCGCCAAAGAATTGAGTCTGAGCGCAGCCACCCGCTTTTCCGATTACGACACCTTCGGCGAAACCACCAACCATAAATTCGGACTGAAGTGGAAACCGATCGACTCGCTGCTGCTGCGCGCGACCTATGCCGATGGGTTCCGCGCGCCGACCATCAACGACCTTTTCGGTGGCGGTTCGCAGAACTTCGCGTTCTTCACCGATCCGTGCGACACCAATTTCGGCAGCTCAGCGACCAATCCGACCACGCGCGCGAATTGCGCCAACGGCGTCGGCGGCGTCGGCGCGCTCGGTCCGCTCGCATCCACTTTCCGGCAATTGGCGCAAGGCTTCGTTCCCGCGACCCAGCCTAACCAGCAGACGCCGGTCCCGTTCAACAACGGCTCCAACCCGAACCTGCAGCCGGAGGAATCGGAATCGAAGACGCTCGGCGTGGCCTGGAGCCCGGGTTTCGCCGACGGCCTGTACATGTCGCTGGACTGGTGGAAGATCCGCATCGAGCAGACCATCGTCCAGGACACCGCGACACAGCAGCTCAATGATTGCTACGTGCAGGGAATCGCCAGCCGTTGCCTGTTCACCCGCGATCCGACGCTGGGATATGTCAACAGCATGCTGTTGGCCGGTACCAATGCGGGATTCCGTGAGGTCGAGGGCTTCGACATCGATCTGGCCTACCGTTTGGAGACCGAGAACTGGGGTGATTTCAGGGCGCTCTCCAACACCACCTACACCACCAAGGACTATTTCGTCAGTACCAACGATCCGCGCAAACCGCTATCGGCGGTCGGGTTCACGAGCACCTTCCGTATCCGCTCCAACCTCAATCTCGGCTGGCAGAAAGGCAATTTCGGCGTCAGTTGGAATTCGCGCTATTACTCGTCGATGAAAGAGAACTGCACCTACTTCCTGGCTGGGTCGACCACGCCGAATACCGAGTGCAACGAGATCCGTTTCGCGCCGAACGGCAATCTCACCGGCACTACCAGCCAGCTGACGCGCCGCAACCGCAACGGATCGAACACCTTCCATGACGTGCAGGTGCGTTGGAACGCGCCATGGGACGCCACTATCGCGGTCGGAGCAAACAACATCTTCGAGCACTACGGTCCGGTGATGTACACCCAGCCCAGCGCGAACGTGTCCTACTACGGCGGCTTCGACATCGGCCGGTTCTGGTATGTGAAGTACACGCAGACGTTCTGAGAGATCGAACAGGCGTTGCGTCGTGCATACGGCCTATGGCCCAGGCCGTGGCGCGGACAATAAGAAGCCCGGCTTAGCCGGGCTTCTTATCGCGAGCGGCCTGCCGGGGAACCTCTGAACGATGCAGAGGCTCCGCGCACCATGGAGGGTGCGCTCGCGGATCATGCTGGGCCTGCGTCCGCGACGTCTGAATCACACCAGGATGGTGGTCTTCAGACCTGCCTTAGAAACTGGCGCGGATGCCCACCGAATAACGCGAGGTCAGATCGCCGGATTCAAATTCGCCGACGATGCCCCAGGTCTCGTTGACCACGAACTGCACGCCGAGGCTGCCGGCGAACTCGCTCTCGTAATCGCTGCCGTTGAGGTGGCTGGCCTTGAGCCAACCTTCCACGCTGTTGCTGAGCGCGCCGCGCACACCGACCGAGAGTTTCGCCGCATCGAGATTGTCGACAACGGTCTCGGCATCGAGTTTGGTGTGCTGGAAACCCAGCTCGGCGATCAGATCGACGTTGTCGAAAATACCGTGGCGATAGCCCACGCCGACCTGCATTTCGCGGGCGTCGATATCGACCGGCAGGTCGCCGTTGCGGCTCCAGCCGATACCGCCATAGGCGTAAAGGTTGTCCGACATTTCGATCGAACCGCGGATCTGCACGCCGTCGAAATCGAGGCTGTCGGCGGAAAGGTTTTCGCGATCGACATTGAGTCGGTAAACATCGGCCTGAACGTAAGAATAGCTGCCCAGACTGTCCCTGGCCGAGGCCGCGAACGGGATGCAGGCCAGCAAGAGCGCGGCTGCGAGTGGCTTCTTCATGAATGTCCCCAGAGTGGATTGGCGCCCGCGGATATGGGCGGCACCGGGAAGTGTAACCAAGCCGGGATGTTTCGCGCGAGCACAAGAAAGCCCGGCGGAGCCGGGCTTCCAGGTCGCGACCTCACGGAGAGAGGGGAGTCGCGAAGGCGCACTCAGGGTATGCGCCGACCCTGCACGGGTGTTCGTGCGGCCTCAAAGGCCAAAACTGCTTACCACGTCACACGTGGCCCGATGAACCACTGAGCATCGCCATCGGCGAATTTCACATCGCCGCTTAGCCCCCAGTTTTCATGGAACTTCACCTGGGCGCCGACTTGGCCATAGAAGTCGCCGTCGAACTGTTCGTAGTCCTCATAACCGGCCGAAACGTAGGCTTCGATGCGCTCGCTCATGGCCCCGCGGACGCCGACCTCGGCGCTATAGCCGTCGAAATCGAAACCGCCGCCAGCATCGAATTTTTCGTAAGCGATGCGAGTGACCAGATCGACCTTGTCAGTGATGTCCTGGTTGTACCCGGCGCCTACGCGCCATTGGTCGACATCGATGTTGGTGTCTTCGATTTCCTGGCGGTTGTAGCCGCCGAAGAGATGAAAGTTGGGGTGTACTGCGAACGACCCATCGATCCCGAAACCGTCGGCGTCGGCGTCGCCATTGGTGGCGACATAACCGCCCTGGACATAGTTGTAGGACAGGCCTTCGGCCGCTGAAGCGGTGAAGGGCAGGGCGACCAGAAGGGTGAGGGCGAGGAGGGAGCGTCTCATGGGAGAAAGACCTCATGGTTATTGATGGGCCGTCACGACGGTGGAGTCAGGCGGCGAGGTGCATTCTCAGCTTTCGTGCGTAACGAAACCTTAATATTGAACTATTCGGTTCTGGAACTTTCCGGCGCCGTTCAGGCGCTGCCCGATGAAACCCAGGGCAAAGTCCCGGAATCATTCGGCTGGCAGTCTGGCAGTTTGGATTCGACGGTTGGAAAAAAACCTCGGGGCGATGGCGAAACCTCGAGCGCGGGCATTCTCTTTCGGCCGACTGAAACTGAAACTCTGCATTGAGTCGGTGAGTACGCGTTGAAACACGAAACATCCGGCGCGTCACCGTGGTCCGCAGGGTGCAGGCCGATGCGAACGCCGTGCTGAGCGCAACGTGGCGCTCGCGGAACGCAGATGCAGTCAGCAGCAAACGTGCGACGAGGAATCGCATCCCGCTCGCAGCACATGGCCAGTGCGCTATGCGGCCATGTGCGGTCTTCTACACACCACAAACAACAATGGGAGAGTCGGCGCATCGATGCAATTCGCTCGGGACACGCGCGCAGTCGAATGATCGATAAGTACCGAAACATTTCGATGTGGGGGAATCGGGTATCATGGGAACCTCTTCACGAGGTGGCGCAATGGAAAAGACTTTTCGCAAAGACTACTTAGATTTGAATATGTTTCGCGGCCTTGGCGAAGATCCGGCCTATCATCTCCCGACGCTTACCGACAGGCCGCGCGCTTGGCCCATGAACCGCTGGGCCGAAGCCCCACGCGATCTCGGATTCAACGATTTCACCAATTGCCAATGGAAAGGTCTGCGCCTGCTCAAAGATCCCGCGACGCAGTCGGCTTACCATAATCTGCTGTGGGAAATTCGTCCGAGAACGATCATCGAATTGGGCATCTACAGTGGCGCTTCGCTCGTATGGTTTCGCGATATCACCAAACTCCTGGGGATTGACTGCAATGTGATCGGGGTCGACAAGAACCTCGGGCGCAGCCAAATACCGGAGTCGGAGCGGGATCATATTTCCCTCTTGGAGGGCGACTGCAGCGTGCCGTCCTCGCTTGAACCCCTCCGGGACATGATCAAACACCCGCTGCTGGTGATCGACGACGCGCACTGCAACACGTTCAACGTCATGGCCTGGGCGGTCGCCCATTTGCTCGAACGCGGCGACTATTTCATCATCGAAGACATGATTCCGTACTGGGAGCGCTACAGTCCGAAGCTGCTCGCCGAGTATCTCGGCTCATTCCAGGGCGTCCTCGAAATGGACATGATCTACGCCAACACCTGTCCGCAGCTGGACCGTGGCGTATTCCGTCGCTCAGACGTAGAACAATAAGGCCCGCATCTCCAGGGACGTGCGCAACCGCCCGGTGCGGGGGCCGTTTTCGTCGAAAAATGCCGTATGCGGACAGAGGCCGGCGACATCCATGGACATATCGTGCGTGTCGCCGTCGCCTATCGATGGAAGATCTCGACACGCGCTGTCGTAGCACTTGAAGATCACGACTTCATCCGGGGATAACGCTTCCCAGTAGTACCAACGGTGGGCCGAGCTGTGTTTCAGCGAGTAGTTCTCGCGATCTTTAAGCCACTCGGGGTAGTTCAAGCGTGTCGGCACGAGATCGGCGGCGGGATCGATCGATGCGTAATCGCAGAATGCGAGCGGAAAATTGCGCACAGGCTCGATCAAGGGCCGCCAGATGTTGATGATCTGGAATCTGCGGAATCGACGCGCATCCGCGCTGCCGTGATTGATGGCGCGCGCACGCGCGCTTCGCGGATTCTGATCCACATGCACGCGCAAGTGCGCGGACCGGATGTTTGCGGACTCCGCCGGGGCACTGGCGTCTTCCCGTCTGAAAGTGGCGTCGAAGAACACCACCGCATCGGCGTTTGTAAGAGACTTCAACAGCGCCTCCGTTTCATGCTGATACGTTTCCAGCGATGAGGTGGACCCGTCCAGCAAGGCCGATTGATCGACTCGTGACGGAGCCGCAAGCATTTCAAAGCCGGCGCGATCGAGTGTCGGATGGAAATCGGCGCTTTCGCGCAAATTGGTGATCTCAGCCTCGATGGCGATTTTACGGAAGTTATAAAGCACTTCTGGCGGCGCGGAAACCGCATCGATCACCCAGTCGTCTTCCCGGCCGTGCTCGACAAGCGGAGCGCTGTAGTAAAGGAGAGCGTTAACTGTCGACATGATGGGTTGATCCTGAAGATTCGTACTTCCAGCGTAACTGGCGAGTCGTATGCGCGCACGATAGCGGGCGGTGGAGCCGCGCGGTCATGCGCAAGTGGCGATAAAGCGATTTGAAGCGACTGATCTGGCGCGCCGTGTCTGCAGCCGCGTCCAATGCACGATCGATCGTGCATCTCCAGTGGCCGTCTTCCTGCGGCACGGCGCGTACGGAGGGATCGAACAAGTAATGGGTCGGTCGGGCATTGGCGCTGATATCCGCTCAGGGAGAGAGTGCGATCGATGTCGGCGCAGAAGGCCGTTTCGCCGGTAAAATCTCCGACAAGCGTTCGGCCAGAAAATCGATTTCAGAAACAGAGTTGTAGACATGGGGCGACAGTCGAAGGAAGCGCCGGTCGTGGCGCTCCGTCACGGCGACTTCAATGCTGAATTGGTCCCAGAGGATACGTTGCAGTTCCGTGTGCCGCGACTCCGGCGGCAGGCTGAAGGCGGTCATCGCACTGCTCAACGCCTGATCTGCAGGCGTCGCGGGGATCAGGTCAGGGATATCGGAAAACCGTGCGCGTGCATAGTCCGCGAGCTTGCGCATCTGCGATATAACGCCGTCAGTTCCGAAGCATCGGTGGAATGCGATCGCTTCCGGTACCGCGAGCCAAGGACAGATGTCGCGAGTGCCCTCGCATTCGATTCTCCGAAGCCGCGGTGTGCTTCCAAAGGGGTCGCGCTGGTCCGGTATCGATTCGGACTGCGCACTGTGATGTCCCCAGCTTATCGTCAGCGGCTGCAGGCGATCCTCCCGTTCGCGACCCAAATACAGAAAGCTGGCGCCGCTTGGCGCGAGCAGCCACTTATGGCAGCTGCCTACGTAAAAATCGCAGGGGATATCGCCCAAATCCAGAGGGATGGAGGCTACCGCGTGCGCACCGTCGACTACGCTGATGATTTCGCGACGGCGTGCCTCTTCGCAAATGCGCTGGGCCGGAAGAATGAGCCCGGTCGCCGACACGATATGGCTGAAAAAAATCAATCGCGTATGCGGACCCATGGCCTGTACGGCCGCCGCCGCGATCTCTTCGGGATCCGAAGGCATGATCGGAATCGAAAAGGTACGAAGAGACAGGCCGGAACGTTCCGCCACGCGCTCCCAACACCATCGCATGGTGAGATATTCCTGGTCGCTCAGCAGGATCTCCCCGGGAGAGGCGAGCGATAACGAAGACGCAACCAGACTTACTGCGGCACTGACGCTTGCTGTGAAAAGCAAGCGATGCGGTGCGCAGCCGACGAACTCGGCCAGATCCTCGCGTGCTCGCCAGAGCAGAGAGGGCGCCTTGCGCAATAGGAAATCCGCGGGCTCCTCCGCCAGCTGGCGTCTGAGATCCATTGCTGCGCCGTAGACGGTTCGTGGCAATGGACCGAAGGAGCCGGCATTCAAGTAGACCACGGAGGGCGGCAGCAACATGTGATCGCGAGCGCCGTTCGGGTCGATGGCGGACATCATCGGCAAATCACTCTCAACGTGAAGGCGGCTGCGATAGGCGTGGCGGATGCAGAACTGCGATACGCGCTTATGACGGCGTCAAGCCGTGCATTTCAATATAGTTGGCGCCGCACCATTGTCCGAAGGTGGCTTTCTCGCCGACCAAACCGTCACCCATGCCGAGCGCTTTGGCGAGAGGAACGGAAAAGCTGAACTCCGGTCGCGGACGCAGGAAAAGCACGCTCGAAATCCGGCTGCTCCCGATTCGTTGCGCGGTGCCGGGCGATATCACCTGGTGCCGCGGCGCTTTGATTTTTCCGTCGGAGACGAGCGGCGCGATCGACCCGCAAAAGACGACCAGACAGCCGGGCCGTGGCGGGAGTTCGACGAATTGGCCATCGATCTCCACTTCCAGGCTGCCGAAGCCGTTGGGGCAGGGCGTCTGCAGGATCAGGGTCACGATCGAGAGATCGTAATGGGGCGCCATGCGGTTGGGTTGCAGCTCGGCGCAGCGGTCTTCCGGCACGTCGGGAAAATAGCGGAAGCGCAAGACCGGGTCGCAATCGAGCAATGCGTCGACATCGGTATGCTGGTCAACATCCATGCTCTTGAGCACGGCTTTGGCCGTCGCCTGGGAAGTGCGGTAAAAAACCTCGAAGTAATCATTCCACACGCGTTCGAAGTCCGGCGTCGGAAAGATGTTCTCCGAAATGCCCATGGAATAGACCATGGCGTAATCGGAATAGTCGCCGGTGTTGGTGCTCCTGGCCGTGCTTTCGGACCCCAGCGGAGAGAATCCGCGACGCGTGTTCGGAGTCGTATTGGTGACGGCCTGCTTTGCCTCATCGTCGGCGTTCATAAAAAACGTCATGGCAGCGTCGCCGGCACGGTCATGCGTTTCATTCAAGGGGCCACCCACTTCGAGATAGAAAGCCCCTTTTTCGGTGACGCATCGGCGCAGTTCTTCCATCAGCTCGCCACGCTGGAGTCTTTCCAATGCGAAGGTTGGCACGGTCCGGTCGTTCATTCGTTTCTGCCCTTTGTCTGCATATCGATTTCTGGGTCACGCCCGTTCGGCAGCTCGTGCATCGGCGCTGGCGGAGCGAAGGTTGACGTAATTGCCGCTGATCCACTCGCCGAAGGTCGCGGTGTCCCCGGTGAAATCGACATCGAGACCGCTGGCCTTGGCCAAAGGGACCGAAAACCGGAAGTCGGGCTTCGGGCGCAGAAAAAATACGCTTGAGGTGCGGCCGCTTCCGACGCGCTGGCTGATCGACGGCGCAGCGACCTGATGACGCGGCGCCTTGATTCTGCCGCCGGTGACGAGAGGCGCGACGGCTCCGCAAAACACCACCATGCAACCCGGCAACGGAGGCAAGTCGACATAACAGCCATCCACTTCGCATTGCAAACTGACGAATCCATTGGCGCATGGCGTCTGCTGAATGGCGGTGATGATGGACAGATCGTAGTGGGAAGCCATGCGGCGCGGCTCTTGTTCCGCGCAGCGATCTTCCGGCACTTCGGGAAAATATCGGAAGCGCAGCAGCGGGTCGCATTCGAGGAATGCGTCGATATCCTCGTCAAGATCCGCATCGGCGGCCCGCAATACCGATTTCGCGATGTCTTTCGAGACCTCGTAGAAACGATCGAAATAACTCGTCCAGATATCCTCGAAGGCTTTCGACGGGTAGAGATTGCCGGAAAGGCCGACGGAGTAGACCATGGAGTAGTCCGTGTATTCGCCGCCCTTGGTGATCTTGGCCGTGCTTTCGGCCTCAAGATCCGAGAACCCCCGTCGAATATTCGGTGTCAGGTTCCGCAGCGCGTTCTTTTGCTCGGCGGTGCCGTTTTCGAACAAATCCATGACGGCGTCCATGGCTTTCTGGTGTTCTTTCTTTATGCGATCGTCTTCCCTGAGATAGAACGCCCCCCGCTCGAACAGCAATTTGCGGAAAGCGTCGAGGTGTGAGGCTTCCTTGAGTTCATCCAGCTCAAAAATATCTATGCGTGGATCGGTCATGTCGGTATCACCTGGCTCTTGAATCTGTCGTAATGTTTGGGCTTGTCGGCAAACCCCGCGATACCCGATTCACGTCTGGCCGTTGGCCTTGATCAAATCAAGAAGCCCATGGCGAAGGTAGTCTCCGTAGGAGACGGCGGGATTGGTCTGCGTTTGTGCGTGCTGCGGGGGAGTGAACGGATCGATGACGCTCTTGTAGGAAAGATTCGCGAAGAAAGGAATGGAAAGCCGTTCGGCATTGATGAACTTGACCCGATGCACGGGCGCGGGATAGTAGCCGTTGGTGATATGCGGCATGTAGGTTCCGCAGTTGACCAGAAAATATTGATCCGACACGGGGATGTCGAGGTAACCTTCGGCGGTTTCGACTTGGAGGTTGGGGACTGCGGTCTGGTAGAGAACGGTGATCAGGGATACGTCCTGATGATGCTCGAAGCTGAGTTTCGCGCCGTCCGGGCCGGTCTTGACCGGCGGATAATCGTCGAGATAGGGATAGCGGATCAGGGACACGGCAGACAACGTGTCCTGCTTCGTGAAGTAGGGTTCGAAAAACGACTCTTCGCGCCCGAGCGCGATGGCGAACCCGCGCAAGATCACCGATGAGACGTCGAACACTTCGGAGTAGTAATTCTCGTAGAACTGGCGCAAGCCGGGGTACTTGGTTTCGTCCGGCCAGATATTGACCTCATGGCAGGGAAGTCCTTCTTTGATCATCGCGTGGTTTTCGTTGAAGGATGGGCTCAGATAGCAGAACGATTCGTTGGCCTTTTTGCCCTTGACCGCCATGTAGTAGCCGTTGCGGTTCCTGGGATTGGCGGGATTGTAGGCGTTGATCGCCAGATCCCATTTTTCGGCGTCCGACATCGCCATGTGCCAATCCGTCGTGACTTTTTGCAACGCCGCCAGGTCAACGCCGTGGTTGGCTGCGTAGAAGAATCCGGAGCCGCGGCATGCGCGATCGATTTCGTTCGCGATGTTCTGTTTGACCGTGGCGTCCGTCCCTGAAAGACCGGAAATGTCGATGACGGGTACGTCGGCATATCTGTTCATGATCAGCTCTGCTCCTGTAAGAAAAATAGTCGATGCTTCAAACCAATTCCGATCATTGCGCGCAAGATCTACGCGGTCATTTTTTCCTGGACCAGGGAAGCCGTCTTCGAGAACACCTTGCCCGCTGTCGTCTTATCGTGGATCCACGAAAAGTGGCTGTCCGACCCGAGGATTTCCAGCGTAAACGCCGATGGCGGCAGCAGCGTGTCGAGATTATTGAAGGGCGAATGCGCGTAATACTCGAACACCCTTCGTTGCTCGTCGCTCTCATGTTTCTCGATAGGCTCGATCGCCTTGAACAGAACGATGTTGTCCGCGGTTTCCGCCAAAGCCATCAACGCCCGCGCCTCGGGTTTGTAGCGATGGTTGATGGGGTCGAGGGAGTTCCCGTGCCTGGGCAAGCGAAGATCGTCGACCGTCTTCTCCACATTGAAAAAGGAGTCGACCATCAGCAGATTCGAAACCGACTCGCCTTCATTCAACAATTGGAGTGACATTTCCAAGGAAACAACGCCGCCGAAGCTCCAGCCGAAGAAATTATAAGCACCACGAGGCTGAAGCTTGCGAACATGGGCGAGGTAGTACCGGGCGATTTCCTCGAATGACTGCATGGGCGTGTGCAGGTGCACATTGTTAAACAGCACGAGTCGCAGGTTCGGGAGCTGTTTCGCCAAGTTGTTCAGGTAGCTCTCCGCGCCGCCCTCCCCGGGGGGGAGGACGAACAGGGTCGGGCCGACAGCCTTTTCGTTGATGATGAAATAAGGCTCGAACTCCACGGCATCGGGCGCGGCGGAGCCGGAAGCGTCAAGCCCTCCGATCATAGGTCCGGCTTCTGCGATATACGCGGAAACCGCATCAAGACGCGTTCGCAACAGCGCGGTGAAACGGCTGACCTCATCGGCGTTCAGACGACTGTCGACATCGACGATCATCCTGTTTCCGATGCAGCGTGCGGTGACGTCGATCAGGGAATCACTCGCATTCTCATCCTGACCGGATTTGCTGATACCGCAGAACGCAGGGTCGAGGCGCCAGTGCGCCACGCCGTCTGAATCGTTGTCCGCGACAGATGCCTCCGGGTCTGCGAAGTTGCCGAGGAAATTGAAGCTGACATCGGGAAGCGGGGCCTGTTCGCCGCCATAGGCGCCGCGGAGCGCGCCGTAGCCGATCCCATTGAAAGGGATACGGCCACGGCTGGCGCGGGTCGCGGTCAGACTCTCGCCGATGTCGTCTTTGCCGATGACGGCGAGCGGATGCATGGTGGTCAACCAACCGACCATGTCCTGCACATCCGGCGCGTCTTTCCATGCTTCCCGGCCATGGCCTTCCATCGTGACGAAATGCGTGGCTCTGCCGGTCATATCACGCAGCGCCTGTCCCAGGGCGGCCAACATCAAGTCGATGGTATGGATATCGGTGGATCGACGGCGCCGGCCAATCAGGGCCGCCGTGGCTTCAGGGCTCATGGTGAACTGTGCGTGGCGGCTAGCACCATCCGAAGGCCGCCATGCGAGCGACTTCTTCTCGGTTTCGACTTGCTGCGCGATGTCCTCCCAGAGCCGCGCTTCATCGGCGCTTGGCGTATACGCGCGCAATGCCCGGGACCATTGACGGATATCGCTTGTCGGCGACTCCAATTCGGCGCCCTCGTAGAGCGCTTCGAGGTCGCGGCACAGGATTTCCCAACTCACCGAATCGACGATCAGATGATGCAGGGACATCCAGATGCGCGCCGAGCCGTCCGAAAATCCCCGAATGACAGCGGCTTGGCATAGCGGTCCCCGTTCGAGGTCGAAGCTGCCCTGCAATCTTTGCAACCGCGAGGCGAGCGTGTCCTCTTGCGCCGGATCGATGTCGATCACGCGGAGAGGGATGTCGACGGCATCGCCGTAAAACTGCAGGGCGTGTGCGGGGTCAGCATCCGTCGCGCGGTATCTGAGCCGGAAGGCGTCGTGGTGCCGCGACAGCTTGTCGAGGGCGATACGAAGTCTGTCGATGTCGATCGACGCGACGCGGATGGTCAGATACTGGTTCCAATGCCCGCGGTCACGCAAATCCTTGGCGAAGAACCAGGCCTGGATCGGCAGCAGAGCACACTCGCCGACCGGCGGCACGTAGGCTTCGACGGGCGACGCGCTGGGCAGGGTCTTCAGCACGTGTTCGGAGAACGAATGCACGGTGGGGAAATCAAAAACGTGCTTGACGCTTACTTTTTGACCGAATTTTCTGCGGATCCTGCTGGTGAGGTGGAGGGCGGCGATGCTGTCGCCGCCGATCTGGAAAAAGTCGTCGTGAATTCCGACGAGCTTGCCGTGCAACACCTCGCTCCAGATGCGACACAGACGCGATTCGGTGCGTTGGGAGGGCGCGACATACGCCACGCTTTCGGCGGCCTGATCGAAACGCGCCAAAGCGTCGATGTCGAGTTTGCCGTTCACGGTGAGGGGCAGGGCTCCGTCGACCCGGGTCAAGCTCGACGGCAGCATGGCCGGGGTCAGTTTCGAACGCAGGTGGTTGGCCAGGTCGCTTTCGCTGATGCGCTCTTCGGCGACGTAATAGCAGACCAACCTGCCGCCGCCGGATCCGTCGTCGTGACGCGCCACCACAGCGCATTGCGTGATCCCCGGGAACGATGCTGCGACCGCTTCGATTTCGCCCAGTTCGATGCGGACGCCGTTGATCTTCACCTGATGATCGTTGCGGCCAAAGAATTCCAGTTCGCCGGTATGGCGACGCCGCACCAGATCTCCGGTCTTGTACAGGACACCGTTACGTCCTTGTCGACGCGCTTGTTCGCTCTGGAAGGGATTCGGAATGAACCGCGTATGGGTCAATTCGTCGCGATTGAGATAGCCGGCGCCGACGCAATCCCCGGCCAGGTACATTTCGCCCAGGCCGCCGGTAGGCAGCTCGCGCAACTCGTCATCGAGAATGTGCAACTCGGTATTCTGGATGGCCGCTCCGAGGTCATTCCGGTAGGCAGTCCCAGGGGCGAAGTATTTGACCAGGTTGTAGACGGTCGTTTCGGTGGTTCCATAGGCGTTATACAGCGGCCCCTGGTATTCCAGACGCATCTTGTCGAAATGATGGGCCCGAAATGCTTCTCCCGCGACCAGAATTGCATGCAGGTGATCGAGGCGCGACAGGTCGAACAGTTGCAAATGCGTGGGCGTGCCGCTGATGTAGCTGAGCTTTTCCCGGTTCATGCGCTGATAGAACGCATCGTCGAATTCCAGCGACGACTCCGGAACAATCAGCGTGTTGCCGCTGAGGATCGACAGGACCAACTGCTCTACGGAGAAGTCGAACACGTAGCTGGCCAGGAAAAGAATCGCCTGGCGTTTCGATGCGGCGTCTCCGAAATAACGCTCCGCAAGGCCCTGTCGGAAGCTCAGCACATTGCGATGCTGCACCAGCACGGCCTTGGGGCGTCCGGTGGTGCCCGATGTGTAGATGGCATAGGCCAGATGGCCGCCGTGCGCTGTCGTGGCGGGAGTCCGGCGTGACTGCGCTTCAAGCGGGACTTTCTGAACATTCAATACAGACCGCTCATCACCCCTGGTCAGGCTGTGAACACGCGGGTAATGCGCGTCATCGACCAGAATCGCGCGCGCCCGGGTGTCGTCCAGCATGAAAGCGATGCGCTCATCGGGATAGCCCGGGTCGATAGGGACGTAAGCGGCGCCGGCTTTCCATACGGCCAGGATGGCGATGACCGACCATTCGCTTTTGTCCAGCACGAGCGCGACGAAGTCGTCGGGTTTGAGCATCTTCTCTGCGAGAAGCGCATGCGCCAGTTGATTGGCGCGCGCATCGAGTTCGCCATAGGTCAGGCGCGTATCGCCATGGGACAGGGCGATTTCATGCTCGAACGACGTCGCGATGCGCTCGAAAGCGGCGTGCAGCGTTTCGGCAGGCGGAACTTGTGGCGCGTCCGCCGCCGCCGCGTACGCGGCGGGCTCGACATAGCGGATATCGGACAACGATGCGGAGTCCGCCATCGGGGCGAGACGACAGAATTCCTGCAGGATCTGTCGGTAAGTCGCGATGATGTTGTCGATGCTGGCGGCATCGAAAAGCGATGCGGCGTACGTGAAATTGACGGACAAGCCGTCGTCTTTCTCGGATACGGTCACGGACAAATCGAACTTGACCGTCGTTCTGCCCTCGTCCTCGGGGACATAGAACTGCATCGAAGACCAACCGGAGTCGACGGACTCCTTGTTCAGCAGGCTGAAGACAGCTTGGACGATCGGGTGCCGGCTCGGATCCTTTTCGACATCGAGACGTTTGACGACCTGCTCGAAAGGCAGATCTTCGTGCAATTGCGCTTGCAGGACGAGGCTGCCGATGCTTCGCAGGTAATCCAGCAGCCGGGAACGGCCGTTGATGGTGGTCCTCAACGCCAGCAGATTGACGAAGAACCCCACGACGCCATCGAAATCGCCGTGCCTGCGATTAACCGATGGCGTGCCGACGACCAGGTCGCTCTGTCCGCTGTAGGCCTTGAGCGTCAAATAGTAAGCGGCCAACAGGATGCTGAAAAAACTGGTTCGCGTGGTTTGCGTCAGCACCTTGAGCTGGTCGGATGTCGTCCGGTCGATATCGAAGACGACTTCGCGGCCGAGATAATCGAATTGTGCCGGGCGCGGATGATCGAGCGGCAGGTTGACCGGTTGCCAGCCCGCAAGCGAGCCCAGCCAGTAATCGAACAGCACGCCCAGGCGTTGCTGGGAGAGCTGCTGGCGCTGCCACACCGCGAAATCCGCATATGTCGCTTTCAAAACCGGCAGGCCGTCGGGCAGCGCGCCTTCCAGAAGCGCTTGCAACTCCTCGCGGAAGATTCGCCACGACCAGCCATCGAAACAAGTGTGGTGGAAAACGACGCAGACGAAGACCTTATGCCGGTCGCCAGCAAGGGTGAATAGACGAGCACGAACCGGAAGTTCTTCGTCCAGCCGGAACACATGCGCGAGCTCGGCGACGAGCGCGGTATCCAAGGCGTTCCGATCGGGAGCCGCGGATCGCGCGATGTCGAAGTGTGACAGCGCTTCATCCGGCGGCAGGATATTCTGAACCCGGACGCCGTCGCTGACGCCTTGAAGCAGGGTGCGGAGCGCCGCATGGCGTCGCAGCAGGGCGCGAAGCGCGGCGGCGATGGCATCCGGCGTGATGGCGGCAGTGTCGAGCGCGAGCGCGAACGGGATGTTGTAGGCGGCCGTTCCTTCGACGAAATCGTCGATGAACAACAGGCGCTCCTGCGCCAGAGAGACCGGCGGCGTCGCCCCGTATGCGTCGCCAAGGCCCGCAGGCGAGTCGTGATCGGTGTCGGACGAGTGCGCGTTTTCCTTCAGGAACTTCGCTTGCGCCTTGATGTTCGGATGGGCGAACACTGCGGCGACATTGAAGTTCTGGCCGAAGTGCTGCGTGATCGATTGCGCCAACTTGATGGCGCGCAGACTGTCGCCGCCCGAGCCGAAGAAATCATCGCGGCTGCCGATCCGATCCGGGTCGATGCCCGTCACCTTCGACCACAGCCGGCAGAGATCGCGTTCCGCCTGGTTGGCGGGTTGGACGTAGTCGACGCTGCCTTCCAGCGCGAACTCGGTGGGCGGCAGACGTTTGACGTCCAGTTTGCCGCTGGCGGTGACCGGTATTTCGAGGATCCGGATCACACGGACCGGCACGATGGCCTGGGGAAGCCTGGCCCGCATCCATTGAAGGATGTCCGTCTCCTGCAGTTCGTTCGCGCTGAGATAGAAAGCGACGAGATACTTCTGATAAGCATCTCCTCCCGCCGCCGAACCGGCGTACTCGCGCGCGAGCACGATCGCGCGCGCCACGCCGGGATACGACGACAGGATGGCCTCGATTTCGCCCAACTCCACTCGCTGGCCGCGGATCTTCACCTGCATGTCGTTGCGACCGAGGTATTCGATCTCGCCATTGGGCAGCCAGCGCACCAGATCGCCGGTCTTGTAGAGGCGGCTGTTGACGCCCTGCGCTTGTTCTTCCTGCGTCTGGAACGGATTGGCAATGAAACGCTCCGCGGTCAGCTCCGGGCGATTCAGATAGCCGCGCGCCACGCCCACGCCGCCGATGTAAAGCTCGCCCATGCCGCCGACGGGCACGCGTTGCATCCACGGATTCAGCACGTAACAGGTCGTGTTGGCCACCGGGTGGCCGATGCTCTTGTCCAGGCGCGGTTCGTGTTTGGGATACAGGCGTTTGTGGCTGGTGATGGATATTTCGGTCGGCCCGTAGCCATTGATGATCAAACCATCGAAGGTCGATCGGATCTTGTTGAAGACCGGCGTGGTGAAATCCTCGCCGATGGCGTCGATCCTCCTCAGCGAGGGAATCGAGCCGTACTCGTACAAGGACAGGACCGATGGCGTTCCGGACAGGTAGGTGACGCCATGTCTGTTCATGTAGGCGTAAAGCTGCGCCTGATTGCTGCGCATCGCGTCGTCCAGCATCACAAGCTTCTGGCCGGACAATAGCGCGTCGGTCATCTGCTCGACGAAATGGTCGAAGACGTAGTTGGAGAAGGAAAGAATGGCTTCATCGCCCTGATCCTTGCGCAGAGCGAAGAGCTTTTCGAGCGATGTGTGCAGATTGATGACGCCACGATGTTCGATGAGAACAGCTTTGGGCCGGCCCGTCGTCCCGGAGGTGTAGATGGCGTAGGCGAGATCGGTGCTGGTCGTCGGCGCGGCCGGGTTGTCGGTCGCGTGGCCATCCAGGGGGATATCCTGAACGCCGAACACCTGACAGGGCAGGTCGCCGGCCAATCGGCCGAGACGCTCCGCGTGAGGGCTGTCCGTAAGGATCAGCTTCGCCCTGGTATCTTCGAATATGAAATGAATGCGATCGTCCGGATACGATGGATCGATGGGTACGTAAGCGGCGCCGGCTTTCCATACGGCGAGAATCGCCGTGACCATCCACTCGCTCTTGTCGACCACCAGGCCGATGAAATCGTCCGGCTTCAAAGCGACTTGCGCGGCGAGAAAGCGTGCGAGCTGGTTCGCGCGACGGTTCAACTCTCGGTAGGTCAGTTGGTTGTCGCCCGCGACGACCGCGATGGCGTCCGGCCAGCTGTCCGCCGCGATCTCGAACGCCGCATGCAGGGTCCGGTCGTCGGGAAAAGCGGTTTGAGTCCGGTTCCAGGCGTCGAACCGGCGATGATCGCTGCGACACGCCAGGTCGAGCGCGCTCACCGCGCCATCGAAGTCGCCTGCGATCTGCTGGAACACGCTTCCCAGCGTTTCCAGCAGGGTGTCGATGGTCCGGTCGTCGAACAACTCGCCGGCGTGCCAGAGATTGATGTCCAGTGCGTCGCGGCTTTCCCGTGCGACGACGGCGAAGGGATAGTCGACCTTGTCGGAATCGTATGATTTCTCGAAACGAAGGTATTCGTGGTGCAACGCGGCTTCTTCGTCGCTGAGAAGCCGCGGGTAGTTTTCCAGAACCAGCAGGGTTTCGAACAGGCGACGCTTGGAGCCCTTGGTCTGGACCATGAACAGTTCGACGGCGCTTCGGCTGTTCATCCGGTTGATGGCTTGCTGGATGTCCGTGAGCGCTTCGGCGATCGTCTTGCCCGCCTGATCCGCGTGGTCGACGATCGAGGGCAGGGTGTTGATGTAAAGACCGACCGAATTCTCGATCCCATCGATGGGCAGGCCACGCCCGGAGATGACGGTTCCCACCGCCGTGACCGGGCTGCCGCCGATCGCGAACAGCACTTTGTGCCATGCGAATTGCAATATCGAGTGGAGCGTGACTCTGTTCTGGGCGCACCAGTCCTTGATACGGGCGACGCAATGCGCGTCGATGGTCAATGTTTTGGTGCGATGCTCAACGACGCGGTCGTACTCGCCGAAATCGACCTTGTAACGGTTCTGCGCATTGACCAGCCCGGCGAAATCCCCTCTTTCGGCAAGACGCTCGAACTGCGTCTGCCAGTAATCCAGATGTTCGTGCCGATGGGATTCCAGATATCGCTGCGCGGCGACGTAGGCCGTGTCTTCCTGGATGTCGATCAGTTCATGGCGCCGAAGTTTGATGTAGAACCGGTGCACGTTGTCGTGCAGTAAGGGAAGGCTCCACCCATCCAGGATGATGTGGTGGCAGCTGAACAGGAGCGAATACAACTGGTCGCTCTGCTTGACGAGATAGACCCGGAACAACTGGCCTTCGTCGAGTTTGTAGGGCGTATGCCGATCCTGCCGTTGCAGATCCGCTATATGCGACTCGCGGTCGGAGTTGTCGCTCAAGTGACTCAGGTCGATGTATCGCCAGACCAGTGGTTTGATCGTTCGGTCGAGGCATTGCAGCGCATCGTCCTGCCATTCGAATCTCAAGCGCAGGCTCGGATATTTCCGTTGCGCGTGGATCCAGGCCTGCTCCATGGCGACGGGATCGATGGCGCAGTGATAGTGGTGAAGCGACTGCATCACATACGCATCGCTGGCCGCCGAGGTTTTCATCGACTGGTACAGCATGCCCTGCTGCAAACCGGTGGCGAGCATCAGCACGGTCCCGTCGAGCCCGTCGTCGCGCTGGGTCGCCAGGGGCGCTTCGGCCTCTTGCGCGATCTTCAGCTCCAGGTGATGGGCCAATTGACCGAAGGTTTTCAGCCGATAGACGTCCTCGA
The DNA here is from genome assembly GCA_008015095.1 of Lysobacteraceae bacterium. GTDB lineage: Bacteria > Pseudomonadota > Gammaproteobacteria > Xanthomonadales > Xanthomonadaceae > Lysobacter_I. The sequence continues at coordinate 18,284 of SSEV01000035.1, forward strand.
CGCTGACCGAGATACGGACCTGTTGCCATATCCGCATGATGAGTTGAAGGCATGTGACGCTCTGACCGCCCAGGCGGAAGAAATCGTCGTCATCGCCGATGTCCGTCGGTCGGACCCCGAGCACTTCGCTCCATTCCGCCTTCAATGCGCCGATGAGGCCGTCTTCCGCGAGTCCGTCGTGGTCCTGATCGAGGTGCGGCGAGGGAGTGGCGTGCAAACCCACTTCGGGCAAGGCGTGTCGGTCGACCTTGCCATTGACGTTCACGGGCAAGGCCTCCATGCGGACCATGCGCGCCGGAACCATCACACGGATCAGCCTGGATTCCAGAAACGCGAGCAGGTCCGCTTCGAGTATCGGTTGGTTCGCGTCGGCGACGTAGTAGCCGACAAGACGCCAGTTCCCGGTTTCGACCGCCTCGCCGCGCGTCACCACGACGCATTGCCGCACGCCGGGGAATTCCAGCGCGCGCGCTTCGATCTCGCCCGGTTCGACGCGGACGCCGTTGAGTTTCAGCTGGAAATCGCTGCGGCCCATGAACTCGATCTGGCCATCCGGCAAGAACCTCGCCAGGTCGCCTGTCTTATAGATGCGCGCGTTGCGGCCGGACGAACGTTCTTCGTCGGTCTGGAAGGGGTTGTCCAGGAATCGCTCTGCGGTCAGCTCGGGACGGTTCAGATAACCGTTCGCCACGCCCACGCCGCCGATATACAGTTCGCCGATCGCGCCGATCGGCACCCGTTTCATATTCTGGCTGACGATGTAGCACTTCACGTTGCGCAGCGGCCGGCCGATGCTGCGGTCGGTGCGATTGGCGTCTCCCGGAGCGTATTCCTTGATTGCGGTGACGAACGCGGTTTCGGTGAATGCGTATTCGTTGATGATTCTGCCGTGGAATTTCTCGCGCAGGGTTCGCAAGCCGGAGGGCGTCAGCTCCTCTCCGACCAACAGCATTCTCTTCAGAGACGGACATTCGCTCAGGTCGAAATGCTGGAGCACCGAACGCGTACCGTTGAGATAACTGATGGTGTTCTCGACGACGAAGCGGGGAAAGCGCAGCGGGTCCAGTCTCACGTCGTCCGGGACGACGACGAGCGTCTGCGAATTGATCAGCGCGATCAGGGTTTGCCGCATGAACGGTTCGAACACCAGCGCCGCGAACAGCGCGACATGTTCCGTGCCCGCTTCCCGCATCTGATAGCGGTCGGATAGGTCGGTGATGCTGTTGACGACGCTCCGATGCGTCTTGGGGACCGCTTTGGGAACCCCCGTGGTTCCCGAGGTGTAGGTGACGTAGGCGACCTGCCGGGATCCGAGGCCGAGGCCCGGATTGCCGGTGTCCAGGCCGGGGTCGGCCAGAACTTCATCGATGTCGATGATCTCGACATCGGCGCAGGTCTCCGCCAGCATCTCCCTGAGTCGATCGGAGTAGTGCCGATGCGTGATGATCCGGCGCGAGCCGGTGTCCTGCATGGCGAACTGGATGCGCTCGGACGGATAGCTCGGATCGAAGGGCAGATAGGCGGCGCCCGCTTTCCAAAGCCCCATCGTAGCGACGACGATCCGGTGGCTCTTGTCGAGATAAAGGCCGACGATCTCGCCGGGCGTTACGCCCTTGCCCAGCAGGCGGTGCGCCAACCGGTTGCATCGACGGTTCAGCTCATCATAGGTGAGCCGATCTGGGCCGCACACCACGGCGCATTCATCGCGAGACCTGCGAACCGCATCCTCGAACAGTTCGTCGAGCCGCGTTTCTTCCGGAAAATCGCCATCGGTGGCGTTCCACAGATCCAGTTGCCGCTTCTGTTCGTCGGAGATCAATTCGAAGTCGGCCATCAAGCCTTGCGGACGCGCGGCGATCTGGCGCAACGCCTCCATGATGATGTCGAGAACGCCGCCGATCACTTTGTCTTCGAAAAGGTCCGGAACGTAACGGATGCGGCATTGCAGCCGGCCTTGGGCCGGGTCGTCGCGCACGATCAAGGCGAGCGGCAGCACCCGATCGGATGAAGGCCGTCCGTCCGCGGTCTCGAACAGGACCGCATCGAAATATCCCTGTCCGAGCAGATCTTCCGCAGCGACAAAGGCGCCCTCCTGACCCAGCTCGAAATCGATGTCCCGAACCGCTTCCAGTCGCGTCAAATGCGATTGCCGACGATGGTCGACGATGGAGGGGTGAAGTTGCGCCTGACGGTTCTTGCCGTCGTCCAGGCGATCCGTGACGTATCCGATGACGGTCTGTGCGCCATTGCCATAGGCTTCCAGGACTCTGTGCAAGCACGCCAACGCCATGGCGGACAACGAGACGCCAGAATGATGGGCGGTGAAATCCGCCAGCTTTTCGTATTCCGGCCCATCGATGACAGCCGAGATCTCACTCGTCGGACCGAAGTCGCGCCCATCGTCCCGGACGACGATTTTGTGACGCCATAGATCCTTCAGAAGAATGTCTAGATCGCAGCGATCATTCCTTGCGGCATCGATGCGTTGCCGCCAGTCCTGGACGCTCGGGGGGATTCTTGAATTGCTCATTCTCGTGATGAGTCCTGTGTTCCTGCGATGAGTCATGCTTTACGCGTGAGGGCGGGTGAAAGGTCGCATGGGGGGAACCCATCCGCTCATGTCGATCGGGTCGCTTCCACCGGCGATACGCGCGAAGCCCGCAATGCCGGGGCGAGCACGGCGATCTGGCCAAGCACAAGAAGTGCGATAACGCCTACAAGGATGTAGACCGGCGAGAGCCGCGTCAGTTCGAATAAACGCATCAGCCAGGCGTTCAGTCCGATCGCCAGCGCCGCGCCGAGCACGACGCCGCCCGTGCCGATCAGCAGGTTTTCGGTCAGGAAATAGCTCAAGATGTCGTTGCGCGTCGCCCCCAGCGCACGGCGCACGCCGATCTGCTTGCGGCGTTGCCCCACCCAGAAACTGGTCAGTCCGAAGATTCCCGCGGCCGTGATGCCCAGTAGCACCAGAGAAATGACGCCCATCAGCGTGGCCATGCCGCGTTCGCTCTTGTAGACCTGTTCGCGCACCGTTTCGAAGCTGCGAATGCCTTGCTCGGGAAAGATTCTCATGCGATCGAGCTTGACCAGCGCCGCCGGTGCGGATTGCCGGACGGCATCGAGTTGCCCCGGCTTGGCGCGAACCAGGTACGTGCTGCTGTTGCGCGTGAGCTGGATCGGCAGCAGCGTGACGTAGTCCATGTAAGCGTAGCGGTCGGCCCCGGCCCAGGAGGCCTGCAAGTGGTCGACGATGCCGATCACCGTGCTCGGGGTCGGGTTGTTGTTGCCGATGTAGATCGATTTGCCGAGCGCCGAGCCGTCCGGGAACACTTTGTCCGCCAGCGCCTTGGTCAGGATCACCTGGGAGGGCCAGCTCATGTTGTCCTCATCGCTGGTCTGGATCTCGTCCGCGCGGAAATTGCGCCCGGCGACCAGCTTGACGCCCATGACAGCGAGCGCATGATCGTCGATGAAGTACAGTTCGCTGCGAGCGAGCCGGTCCACCGCGGCCGGGTCGAGTCTGATGCCTTCCGGCCAGCTGTTTCCCTCCAGCGGAAAAGAACTGCTCGCCGTCGCATCTGCCACGCCAGGCAATTGGCGCAAGGTCGCGATGTCGGCGTTGATCAGCGGCTGGAGATCCTTGATGTCGACACCGACGCGACTGTTCTGAATGGTCAACAGGTCGCTTTCGACCATGCCCGTGGGGCGATCCGCACGGTCGATGCGTTGCTGGATGATGTTGAGCGCGTTGGAGATGACCGCGAGGGTGAGCGCGATCTGCAAAGCGATCAGGATGGCGCCGGCCTTGTGTTTTTTGAGCGCGGCGAGGATCGGGGCGAGTTGTCGCATGCGTGTCGTCTCAGTTCGATTTCAATTGCCAGGCCGGCCGCACTTGCGCCGCGCGCCAGATGGGATAGAGCGCCGCGATCACGGTGGTCAACACCGCCACCGCCACGGTCAGCAACGCCAATGACGTGTCCAGCTTGGCCAGGCGTGCGATTTCCGGTTCGAACACCAGATCGGTACCCAGCATGCCCAGTCCGGTGAACAGCAGGCCGAGGATGCCGCCGGTCAATCCGACCGTGCCGGCCTCCACCAGGAACTGCTGGTAAATGGCGCTGCGCGGCGCGCCCAATGCGCGACGTACGCCTATCTCCGAAGCCCGCCGCATGAACTTGGCCAGCAACAGGCCAATGGTGTTGACCAGACAGATCAGCAGGAAACCCAATCCGAGCAGCGCCGATATTTTGGACTCGGGCGGCACGACCTTCAGGTAGTCGAGCCACTCCATCACGTTATGAAGGCGCGCGTTCGGCGCCCAATTGAAACGGCCCGTCTGCTGCTGCTGCGACGAATAGCTGTGCAGGTAGTTACGATACGCATCCACGCTCGCCTGATCCGGCAATTCGACCCAGTAGGAGATCCATGCGCATTCGGACTGCAGCCAAGCCTCCCAGCCGGGATCCGGCGTCTTGTAGCAGCTCTGATTGCCGTACGTCGGCAGTTCGAGATTGATGGCGAGCGTAAACGGAATGAAAAGTTCAGCCGCTTCGTAGAAGCCGCCCGTGTTCGCCGCATCATAGAACAGCGGTTGCGGATTCCAGTGATCCATGACCCCGCTGATCCGATACATGCGGTTGTCGATATTGATTTCGCGGCCGACGCTGTTGGCGCCCTTGAACAGCTTGTCGTTGATCGACCGGCTGATCACCACTACCGCCGCGCGCGAGTCATCCTCGGTCGAAGACCAGCCGCCGCCATAGAGGAAGGGGACATCGAACATCGGAAAAGAGCTTGCGTACGTCGCATAGCTGTTCACGTAGAACGGCAACAGTGACGTATCGGATGGCATGACGGTCGTCTCGATAGGATAGAGCGCCGTCTGCCGCTTCGCGCGCCCGTCGCGCATCAGCGCCATGGCGTCAATGTAGCTCATCGCACGGGGCGGCTCGCCGCCATTCTCTGCTGTTACGGTCGGCCCCCAGTTGTCGATCTGGGGCAGAAACAGCTGCGATGATTTCTCGGGAATCGGATTGCTCGATGTCGCCCGAAACACCGCGTAGGTCGTCATGGATGCGGCGACGCCCACGGCGATAGACAGGATCATCAACGCTGTCAACGCGGGATTGCGCATCAGGCTGCGCAAACCGAGTCGGAAGTAATAGCCAAACATCGTGACTCCTTATTGCTGTTATGAAGCTGCGGTCCTGCCCTGTGGCGCCAGAACCTTCGATCCTGCTCTTTGTCTCTTAACGTCTGATCTTTACGCGTCGGTTTTCAACGCACTCTCTTGTTGCACATGCTGGCCATCCAGGAATTTGCTTATTTTGGGCGCGTAACTTTTGAGGGCTTCGCTGGTCATCAGGATGTTGTGGTGGTAAGGCACGTTCAATTCGATCACGTTCCCAAGAATATACGGCTTGAAGAAGGCATATTTTTCCGGATCGTGGTTGTCGATGGCGAAGATCATCAATATATCGCCTTCGAACGGCGACGGATCCCGATAATAGGACAAGCGCATGTTGTTGCTGTGGATGGCGCTCATTCGCGCGATCATGGTCCGTTTCAGCTCGTCAGATGCGTCCTGGTAATCCTTGTAACTGAACAGTCGCGATTCAAGGTCGAGCTGATGCGCCGCGACGATCTCTTCCGACCATTCTTCGTCGTAGAAAGGCGCGCCATCGATCATGATCAGCTTGGCGACGGTCAGGCCGCGCTTCTGCATCTCGGCCGCCATGGCATGTGCGGCGATGGCGCCGAAGGACCAGCCGAGCAGATGGTAGGGACCATGCGGTTGGATGACTTGGATCTGCTCGATGTAGTCGGCGCACATGTCGGCGAGGGTCGCCGGCAGGACATCGTCGTCGTTCAGTCCGCGCGCTTCGAGAGCGTAAACCGGCAGGTCATGCGGAAGATGCCGCAGCATGGCCAGGTAAGGCCGCCCGAATCCGCTGCCCGCATGGATGCAGAACAGGGGGTTGCGGCTGCCGGTCCGTTTGAGCGCGAGCGGCTTGCCTTGGGGCGGACGTTTGGTGAGTTCGTCGATCTTCAGCGCAATGCGTTCGATAGTTTCCTCTTCAAACACGATGCGGATGGGGAAATTCAAGTGAAAAGCCTTGTTGATTTTCGCGACCATGACCGTCGCGAGCAAGGAGTCCCCGCCCACGTCGAAAAACGCGTCGGTGATGCCGATATCCTGTATGCCCAGCAACTGCTGCCAGATCTCCAGAAGCTGGAATTCGATCGTGTTGCTCGGGGCGACCGAGACTTTGTCGCCTCCGCGGACATAGAGCTGCATCTGCATGGCGTCCTGCAGCAGCTTGCCGCCCCATTTGTCCATGCGCAGCTTCAGATCGCCGGTCGAGTGGACCAATTGCGGCACGTCCGACCAGGACAGCGCGTACGTCAACGCCTGCGCGCCTTCCGGGCCGGTTACGAAGTATGAGTCGCTCGCGCTGTTCTCGCCGGTGATGCGCCAGCCATCCCAGTTGATGCTCAGCCAGGTCTCGTCGCCTTGCGCGTGATGCGCCGTGGCCATGGCGTCCATGTAGGCATTAGCGGCGGCATATGCCGTGAATCCGAGCCCGCCCAATACGGTGGAGAGCGACGACATCAGGACGCAGAAGTCGATATGCCGGTGTTTCAGCACGCGCTGTAGAACCAGTGTGCCCTTGACCTTGGGCAAGAATTGCGCGCGGCTGTCGAGGATCGTGATCTCGTTCAGCGGATGCACCGAGTCGCGGACCTGGCCTGCGCAATGGATCACGCCGTCGATCGTTCCGAAGCGGATCTCGGCTTGATCGAAGGCGTCGATCATCTGCGCCTCGTCGGCCACGTCCGCCTTGCAGACCAGCAGTTGCGCGCCCTTGGATTCCAGCGCAAGCAACTGTCCCAGCTTGGAAACAGAAGGGTCGCTCGGGCTGCGTTCCGCGATGGTGATGGCCCACTGCGAGCGATGCGGCAGGTCGTCGCGCACGATGATCACCAGTTTCGCTGCCATCGAGGCCAGATGATCGGCAATCGCATACCCCACCTTGCCGAGGCCTCCGGTGATGACATAGACGCCGCCGCGTTTGATGCGTGGTGCGGCGGCGTCGCTCGACACTTTCTGCTGTTCGTAGGTCTGCGTCCACCGCGCCCCGCGGCGAAATGCGACGACGCTGTCCTTGCCAGAGTTCATGAGCTCGCCGAAGAGGTTGTCGCTTGCCGCCACGACGAATTCGTCTTCGCGGCCTTCCCGGTCGGAATGACTGAAATCGATGTGCTGCGAGCGCAGGCTTGCGTATTCTTGCGGCGCGACTTTGCACACGCCAATGATCGGCGCATGGTCCGGCGTCAGCGCTTCCCCGCCGGTCACGCGGAACACGTCGTGCGTTACCGCATGAAACGATGCGTCGTCGCTGTGCAGTCGCGCCATCAACACCTTGATGGCGGAGATCAGGCTGTAATAGCCCGTACGCTGCCGCGCTTCGAACAGATCGAAGCCGGTCAGGCGCGCGCCGGTCTCGATATTCTCCGGGCTCGCATCCAGCGACCATAGATGCACGAGCCGGTCGATACGCAGACCATCGCTCGTTATTCTGCCGGCGAGTTCGTCGTAGTGTCCTTCGTTATCGGCGGCGAGCGCGTACTCGTCCGGGGCGAGGCGCGCGAAGGCATCGCCTTGGCGTACGACGATGACATGCTGGTTGGCTTGGCGCAGTTCGTTCGCCAGGCGCGCGCCGATGCCGCCGCGATCGATCATCAACACCCAGGTGAGCGTTCCGGTGGAGGCGACGGCGTCCTGTTTGTTTTTGGCGCCCCGCAGCCGCCAAAGAGGCGCGTAGAACCAGTCTTCCTGGTGCGGGCGACGAGCATCGGAGGCTGTCGCCGCGAGCGAGCCCCGCTGGGGAGCTTCTATCCAGAACCGCCGGCGTTCGAATGGATAAGTCGGCAGCGGCACGCGTTGTCTGCGCGCATTGGCGTGATAGCCGGACCAATCGATCGAGACGCCCCGCAGCCATAGTCGGCCGAGGCCCTGATGCAGCGCGCGCGCGTCGCCTCCAGCCTCGGCGGCGCGGCCGAGCAACGGCGTCACGCTGTGCTCGCCGCCGTGCAAGCGCTGCCTGGCGACACTGCTCAGTGTCTGCCCAGGCCCCACTTCGATGAAGAACCGCTCTTTCTTCAACGGCGCGCGCGGCGAGATCAGCGCATCCAGCCCCGCTGCGAAGCGGACCGTTTCGCGCAAGTGCCTCACCCAATATTCCGCATCGGTAGCCTCTTCCGTGGTGATGAATTCGCCACTGAGATTCGATACGTACGGGATCATCGGCGCGCGCAGTGGGACTGTCTTCAGCGCTTCGCGCCATGCGTCGAGCATCGGGGCCATCATCGCGGAATGGAACGCGTGCGATGTGTCCAGTTCGCGGTATTCGATACCTTCCGCGGACAGTTGTTCGCGGAACGCGGCGATCGCATCGACCGGTCCGGAGACCACGCATGCGCCCCGCGCGTTGACCGCGGCGATATCCAAGCCAGTGGCGGACAGCCGCGCACGCAAACGATCCTCGTCTTCCGGTACGGACAGCATCCCGCCTGGAGCCATCGCCTGCATCAGCCGGCCGCGCGTCGCCACCAGCGCCAATCCATCCCTCAATGAGAATACGTCGGCGAGGCATGCCGCGACGTATTCGCCCAGACTGTGGCCGATCATCGCCTCCGGTTGCAGACCGTAAGACTGCAGGAGTTTCGCCAGACTGTATTCCACGGCGAACAGGGCCGGCTGGGCCAGCCACGTCTGCGTCAATGATTCGTGAACTTCCGCGCCGCCTTCCCGCGCCGGATACAGCAGCTCGCGCAGATCCAGTCCGAGCGTTTCGCGTAGCGTTTCCGCACAGATATCGAGTTGTGCGCGGAACGCAGGCTCGCTCGCGTACAGATCGCGCGCCATGCCGATGCGTTGCGCGCCCTGTCCGGGGAACATCCATATCAGCGATGCGTCCCGACCGGATGTCTTCGTCGTTTCGGCCGCCGGTGATGTCAATGCCTGGACCGCCTCCGTGGCGGTCGCGCAGACCACGACGCGCCGGAATGCATGCGCCGTGCGGCCGACCTGCAGCGTATAGGCCACATCCGCCAGCGGCGCCGCGTCGGCGCCGCCGAGATAATCCGCCAGTCGCAGGCTCGCCGCTTGCAGGGCTTCGCCGCTGCGCGCCGACAGCACCAGCAATTGGGCGGGCCTGAGCGACGATTCGATCGCGATGGCCGGCGCCTCCTCAAGCACCACATGCGCGTTGGTGCCGCCGATGCCGAACGAGCTGACCCCGGCGCGTCGCGTTCCATCCTTCGCCGGCCAGTCGCGAAGCTGCGTGTTCACGTAGAAGGGACTGTTCGCGAAATCGATCTGCGGATTGGGGTGTGCGTAATTGATGCTCGGCGGCAGCTGCCTGTGTTTGAGCGCCTCCACCGTTTTGATCAGGCCCGCCACGCCAGCGGCCGTATCGAGGTGGCCGATGTTCGGCTTGATGGATCCGATCGCGCAGCTCTGCACGGCCGCGCCCGCGAATGCCTGGCTCAGAGCGCGCACTTCGATCGGGTCGCCCAGGACGGTGCCTGTTCCATGGGCTTCCACGTACTGGATGCTGGCTGGCGATACGCCGGCATTGCGATGGGCTTGCCGGATGGCCTGCGCTTGTCCGATTACGCTTGGCGCGGTGAAGCCCACCTTGTCGGAGCCGTCGTTGTTGACCGCCGATCCCTTGATCACCGCATGGATCGTGTCGCCGTCGGCCAACGCATGGTCCAACCGCTTGAGCAGTACGAGGCCAACGCCGTTGCCTCCTCGCGTGCCGCGGGCGTCGCGGTCGAACGCGCGGCAATGGCCGTCCGGCGAATTGATGTTGCCTTCCTCGTACAGATAGCCGCCTGGGCCGAATTCCATGATGCCGGCGGCCCCCGCGAGCGCCATCCGGCTCTCGCCTTGCGCCAGACTGCGGCACGCCAGATGCACGGCCACAAGCGAGGTCGAGCAGGCCGTGTTGACGTTGATGCTGGGGCCCGACAGATTCAGTTTGTAGGAGATGCGCGTCGCGGCGAAATCCCTGCCGTTCGCGTGAACGAGACTGCCGCCCATCTCAGCGAAAGTATCGATCCGTGGGAGCAAGTGATACAGGGCGTACTGGTTTTCCCCGACGCCGACGAAAACGCCCACCGGGCGACGGCTTCCGGCATCGCCGTAGCCCGCGACTTCCAAGGCCGCATGGGCGCATTCCAGCAATACGCGCTGCTGCGGATCGGTCATTTCCGCTTCGCGCGGCGTGAATCCGAAATAGTCGGCGTCGAAATCCTCGACGTTGTCCAGCAGACAGCGCACCGGCACGAAGTTGGGGTGATCGAGCTGCTCGGGCTCGCCCCCGGCCTCTTGCAACTCCTCTCGCGTATAGGTTCGAAGCGTTTCCACGCCATGGGCGATGTTGGCCCAAAGGGTCGCCACGTCAGGAGCGCCCGGGAAGCGGCCCGCCATGCCGATCACGGCGATATCGCATTCCAAATCAGGCCGCGCATGCTGCTCCGGTTGGGGATCGACCACGACGGCCTTCTGTCGGTCGATCGACAGATGGTCCGCGAGCTTGGCGATCGTGGGATAAGTGAACAGATCGGTGATGGAGACCTCGATACCGATGTCGTCACGGATTTTCTGCTTCAGCGACACGATGTGCAGCGAGGTGCCGCCGACATCGAAGAAATTGTCGTGGATGCCGATGCGCTCGAGACCGAACAGCGTCTGCCAGATGGCGACCAGCATGGTTTCGATCTCGCCCTGCGGCGCTTCGTAGACATTTCTGGCGAAGGACGCATCGTCGGGCGCGGGTAAGGCCTTGCGGTCGAGCTTGCCGCTGGGGCTCAGCGGCAATGCGCCCAGAGTGACGATGGCGGCCGGCACCATATAGTCGGGCAGGCTGTCGGACAAATGAGCGCGCAGCTGCGAGGCCAGGTCGGAAGAAGCGGCGCCTCCGCGGTCGTCGTCTTCATGCGCAGCAGGCACGACGTACGCGACAAGACGCTTGTCGGCGCCGTCGCCCAGCGCGAGCGCCACGGCTTCGCGAACGGCAGGATGCGCGGCAAGCCGCGTCTCGATTTCCCCAAGCTCGATGCGGAAGCCGCGCAGCTTGACCTGATGATCGTTGCGACCGAGGAATTCGATGTCGCCGTCCGGAAGGTAGCGCACGAGATCGCCGGTGCGGTACAACCGGCCCTCGCCGAACGGGTTGGGGACGAAACGCTCGGCCGTCAGCTCGTCGCGGTTCAAATAGCCCCGCGTGACACCGGCGCCGCCGATGTACAACTCGCCAAGACTGCCCTTGGGCTGCAATTGCAGCCCTTTTCCCAGCACATACAGGCGCGTGTTCTGGATCGGACGGCCGATCGGCACCGCATGACGGCCGGACAGCGCTTGCAACTGTTCCTGTGTCGCTACTTCGAACGCACAGCAACCGACTACGGTCTCCGTCGGGCCGTATTCGTTGACGAAGCGCGCCCGCGGCAAACGTACGCCTTTCCATGGTTGCAAGGTGGCGACGCTCAGTTGCTCGCCGCCGACAACCACGCGATGGGCTGCGTGGCCCACCCTTTTTTCCGAGAGATAAGCCAGGGCTTCCAGATGCGCCGGCGTGATCTTGAACAGACGCGCGGCATCTTCCGCATACAGCCGTGCCGCCAACGTCGGCAGCAAGGTGTCGCCGTTGGGCAACAGCTCCACTTGTTTGCCCACCAGCAGCGCCGGCAACAGGGTTGTCAAAGTCGCATCGAACCCCAGCGGCGAACTCACCACCGCGCCGATCATGTCGCTGTCGAGGTAGCGCCTTGCCGCAAAGTCGAGGTAATGGGTCAAAGCGCCGTGCGGCGCCATCACGCCCTTGGGGGCGCCTGTCGAGCCGGAGGTGTAGATGACGTAGGCGAGATGCCGCGAGGTCAGGCCGATCGGGTCGGGGTTGCGCTCGGAATGATCGCGCCAGGGCGGCTGGGACTGGTCAAGGTCGAGAACGATGCGCGCGCGCAACGCCGCTTCGCCAAGCGCGCTTCGGCCGGCCCGGTCGCACAACAACATCTTCGGGTCGGCGTCCGCCAGGATCTGGGCCAAGCGATCGGCGG
>SSEV01000009.1 GCA_008015095.1 Lysobacteraceae bacterium
CGTCAAGGAAGCGCACCTGCACAAGGCCCAGGCCCGCGAGGCGGAGCTGCTGGCCAAATGGGACGCCGGCCCGGTGGAGACGCGCGCGGCGGCGTGAGTCGCCTCGAAAGTCCCATGCCGGCCTTTACGCCGGCATGGGAAAACGAAAAGAATCAAAGGCTTGCGCCAGGACAAGGGATCTCGCGGCCTGAGCTTGCGGAGAAATCGTTAAATGTTTCGTTAGATCATTCAAGTAATTTATGATCTATCCTATTGATTAAGAAATAATTTCTGTATAGAAAACATTTTCTTTATCGTAAATATTTTCGCGATGGCCTTCTCCACCGATCAGCTCCGGACGGCCATGCGCGCGCTCGGCCCCGCCAGCGCCAGCGCGCTGGCCCGGCATCTGGACGTCAGCACGCCGACGGCCACCGCAGCGATCGCCCGTCTCGGCGACGAGGTGCTGGCGACCGGTCGCGGACGCGCCAGCCGCTACGCGCTGCGGCGCGAGGTCGGGCGCAGCGGCAATCGCTGGCCGCTGTTCCGGATCGGCCCGGACGGGCGACCGGAGCGGCTGGGCGAACTGCATGCGCTGCACGGCGACCGCCAGTGCTGGTACCTGCAGGCAGACCGGCCTCTGCCGCTGTACATGCACGGCGAGTTCGCGTCTGGCTTCTACGACGATCTGCCATGGTTCCTGATGGCGTTGCGGCCGCAGGGGTATTTGGGGCGGGAATTCCTGCGTCGGTATGGCGATACGATCAATGCGCCCCACGATCTGCAGGTCTGGCAGGCAGATGATGTGCTGCTGACGTTATTTCTTTACGGGACCAACTTGTCTGGAGACTTGATCATCGGCGATCAAGCGCTGCACAAGGCGATGCCGCTTGCCGCACACAACAAGATCACTCCGATCGAACGTCTGACGCTCTATCCGCAGGCCGCGAAATATGCGGACCGCAACGGCCCGCCCGGGTCTTCTGCTGCAGGCGAGCAACCGAAATTCATCTCGATCCTTGCGCATCCCGGCGGCGAATTGGAAGAGGTCATCGTCAAATTCGCTCGCATCGACCCAGACAACGCGGCCACAAGACGCTGGGGCAATCTGTTGCTGTGCGAGGAACAGGCACTCCGCCTCCTGGCCGAGCACGGCATCGCCAGCGCCCAGACCGAGATCGTCGATGTCGACGACTGGCGCTTTCTGCAATCCACGCGCTTCGACCGCACGCCACAGGGCGGACGCATCGGCGTGATCGCATTGGATGCGCTGGACGCAGCCTACGGCGGCGGCGTAGGCAACCTTTGGCTGCCTAACGTCATCGAACTGCATCGCCAAGGTTTCATCGATGCCGACGATCTCGAACGCATTCGCCTGCTCGACGCCTTCGGCCGGCTGATCGGCAACACCGACATGCATGGCGGCAATCTGAGCTTTTTTGTCGATCGCGACAGCCGTGTCGTGCGGCTCGCGCCCGTGTACGACATGTTGCCGATGCACTACCGCCCCAACGAGAGCGGCTCTGTCCACGACCAACCGTTCAATCTTCCGGTGCCCGATCTCGGCGCAATCACGGCCTGGGCCCATGCAGCGACGCTCGCGACGGCGTACTGGAGGCGCTGCGCGGACGACGCGCGGATCGGCGAGCGCTTCCGTGCACTGTGCGCCGACAACGCAAGGCGTATCGACGACTGGCGCAATCGCTTCGGCATCTGACCTTCCCCACGGATACTCGTGGGCCGCGTGCGCCTCTCGCGAAAAGGCGGCTGCGGAAATCGCGCGTTACCGCAACGACTCCCGCACCCGACATCACCCGCGATAAAACCGATCCAACGCCTTTTCGGCCTGACCGCGCTCGAAATCGGACATCTGCCGGGCGACCGCGCGATAGTCATCGATCAAGGCCGGATCGTTCGGCATCGCCGAGGCCAGCGCGTTGAGCACCTCGCCGCGTTCGTGGTCGGAACTCATCGTGCGCACGCTGCGCAGAATTGCGTGGCTGCGTTCGAGATCCGGATCGTCGCTGCGGATCAACGCAACCAGCGCTTCGCGGCGCTCGAAGTCGGAGGACATCGCATCGATCGCGGCGAGATAGTCGGCGTGCGCCAACGGAATCCCGGTGTCGGCCGCGGTCTCCAGCACCTGACGGCGCTCGAAATCGCTTTCCATGCCGCGCATCGCGCGCAGAGCGATGGCCACCGCCAACGGCCGTGGCTGGCCATCCTCGATCAAGGCCTGCAAGGCGCGCTTACGCTCGAAATCGCTGCTGAAACCACGCAGCGCGCGCATCCAATGCACGGTGTTCGCGCCATCGGTCGGAATCCGCGTCGCGGCTTCGATCAGCCATTCCGCGCGCTCGAAATCCGAATCCATGCCGGCCGCGATCGCCAACAATCCGCTCTGATGTTCGGCCGATAACGCCGGTCGCGACACGGCGGCTTCCAGCGCGCGACGCTTCTCGTAGTCCGAGTCGATCTCGCGCATCAGCGCCAGCGCGCGTCCGGTCTGCACCGCGTCGGCCTCGGCGAGGACGAAGAACTGGCCGAGATAGCCCGCACGCACGAAATCGCTCTTGAGCAGCGCGATCTCGGCAAGCAGGGCCTCGGCGCCGCCACGTTCGAGAATGCGTTTGGCGCGTTTCTCGGCGTGCAGACCGCTGATCCGGTAGATCTCCGGAATCGCCGACGCCAACCATGCCGCGGCGGCGGCATCGAAAGGCCGCGCTGCGCCGTCGATCTCGAATTCGCGTTGCAGACCCTTCGCGCCCGAGGTCACGCGCAGATGCCGGGTCACGCCGCCGCGCCGTTGTTCGATCTCGAATTCAGCGCCCGGCTCCATCCGCGCCACGTCGCGCTCGGCATCGTCGAAGGCGACGTCGCCATCGATGCTGACGCGCAGGATTTCGCCGGGCGCGGGCGCGGAGGAACGCATCGTGTAGGTTTCGCCGTGCTGGTTGATCGTGATCGACAGCGCATGCGGCCTCAGCGCATCGGTGACCAAGCCTGGCCGCGTGGCGACCATCACCGCCGGCAACGCGACCAGCAACAGCAACACGGCGAACGCCGCTATCCACAAGCGGCGTTTTGGAATATTCGATAGTTTCATCGTCGAGGTCTCCAGAAGATCGTGTACGCGGCCGACGATGCCGCCGGGCCGTTCCGCCATCGCCAGCGCCCAACCGGCGCCGCGCGGCTCAAAACCACGGGCCAGGCATTCGGCAAGACATTCGGCGAGCGCACGGCCGTCGCCGGTGCGCTCGACCGCAGCCTGATCGCAGAGGGTTTCCGCCAGCGTTTCGAGGCGGCGAACCGCATGCCAGGCCAACGGATGGAAGAACAACGGCACCAACGCCATGCGTTGCAGCGGCCGCCACAACGGATCGCGGCGATGCAGATGCGCCAGTTCGTGGGCGAGCATCGCGCGCTGTTGCACGGGGTCCAAGGCTTCGCTCCAACGCGGCAGCAGCACCGCGCCCGGCAACACCAACGGGCTGGGCAGATTCGGCAACAACCGCAATGTCGGCGCCGCTATGCGCATTTCGGCTGCGAGCGTCCGCACCTGCGCCTGCAAAGCCGCGCCCGCAGATTCGCCTTCGCGCGCGAAACGCCGACGCAAACGCAGCAGAGCCGCACACTGACGCAAGGTCAACGCCAGCGCGATCGCAGCGCCCAGGCTCCAGAGCGCGAGCAACGCCAATGCAAGATCATTCGGCAAACGCAGCGACAACGCACTGCGTTCCGAGGCGCGCGCCATGACCGGCATGGCGATGTTCGGAGCAGGAATTTGCGGCGCGGCGATATGTGGCGCGGCAATTTGCGAAGCGACGGCATTCGTCGCGACGGCTTCCGAGGCGACGACTTCAGGCGCTATGCGCTCCGGCATTGCGGACGCGGCGACAGCGGCGATGTCCGGGCTTGCGATACCCGTCGTTGCGGCGGACGAGCGTTGCGGCCACGGGTTCGACCGCGACGGCAGCATGTTCAGCGTCACCGACAGAAACGCGCCCAGCAACGCCGTCCGCCATGCCAGTTCGGCCCCGCCCGGATGTTTCAGCCCCCCCAGACGCTCGACCGCCCAGACCGCCGCGAGCAACAGCGTGGCGTGCAGCACGAACGCCAACAGCCACCCGGCGACCGCCCCCAGCGTCGGCGCGTCGACGATGATGTTCTCGATCATGGCGAGGTCTCCTCGTCGTCGGCGCGCCGCAGCAATGCGCGCACCTGTTCGAGATCGCCCGGAGCCACTTCGCGTTCGCAGACCAGATGCGCCAACAATGCGTTCGAGTCGCCGCGGAAAAGCTGCGCGATCAGACTCGACACCATGCTGCGCCGGACTTGCGCCTCGCTGACACAGGCGCGATAGACCAGCATGCGGCCATCGCGCCGGGCGGCGACCACGCCGCGCTTTTCCAGGCGGCTGAGCAAGGTCGCCACAGTGGTGTGGGCCAGATCGCGACCCTCGGCCAAGGCCTCGGTCACTTCGCCCACGCTGAGTTCCCCATCTCTCCACAGCACCCGCATCAGATCGAGCTGCAGGTCGCTCAGGGCGATATCGTCGGCCATGCCGAGCCTCTCTCTACAACTGTAGTACTACAGTTGTAGAACAAGACCCGCAGGCCGTCAAGCCCCCCAAACGTCATGCGCTGGCGCGAACGGGCCCACCGCCGCCTTCAGGACGGCTCATGGCGGTCACGGCATCCGTTCTTCATCTCCACGCATCGTCATCTCTGCGCATCTTCGTCTCCACGCACCCAACGCGCGAAGCCGGCCTCGCGCTCGGCATCGGTATAGAAATGCCGCATGTACGCCGTGTCGTACAACGAAGCCAACACATTGCCCGGCAGGCGGAATTCGCGCATCACCCGCGCATACAGCGCCGCATACGCCTTGCCTTCCCCCTCATTGCGCCGCGGCAATGCGAATCCGGGAAGGTCGAGGAAATCTCCCAAGGTCTGCGCCAACCGCGACAGATCCTCCTGTCGATAGATCAGGAACTCGATTCCCGCATGTTCGATGCGCGTATGACCCGCAGCGTGGTCGAACGGAAACGCGTAAACATCCAGATCGCAGAAGTAACGGTGATCGAACCAGCGCAGGCCGGCCTTGCAGGTTTCCCAGAAACGCTCCTCCACCATCGCCACGGCGTCGTTCGGATTGAGCGTGGCGGCGCCATGGGACTGGAACAGGCCCGACAGTGTCCAGGACACGATCTCGCGCGTGCCGGACATCACCTTCACCGGCCGTTCGCGCGCATGGACCAGGACACGCGAATACGGCAATCGGTTTCCCGGATATCCGGTCAGGATGTCGCTCGCCCAATGCAGATGCACCGCGCGGCCCGCATAGCCTGCATCGCACAGCCCCTCGGCGATCGCATGCGATCCGACCTTTCCCATCTGGAAGACATGCAGATCCGCATCGTGCACCCAGGCCGAAGCATGATTGGGCAGGCGCTGCTCGTAATACCCCTGATAGCAATAATGGATCTGCGCCTCGGCGTCGCTGGCCAGCGCCAGTTCGGGGTAACGCGCGCGATAGAACCCAGGATCGAAAACATCCAGACGTTTGGGGTCGAAGATCCGGCGCTCGTAATACCCCTGATGGAAGAAATGATGGAAGGCGTGCGCCTCGCCTTCCCCGGTCAATCCGATATCGGGATTGGCGACGAGGTATTCGCGCCAGCGGAAATCCGCGAGGATGCGCTCGGCGTATGGCGACTGGTACAAGGTGGGAATCTGCGGCAACGCCACGGCGGGCGGCGCGCAATCGATCTCGAAACGCAGAGCGCTCTCGCCGGTCCCGTCGGCGTGTTTCGCGCACAAATGCTCGATCGGCGCCAACCATCGCGCATCCAATGGCGTGAGTTTCGCGGACTCGCAGGTCTGACCGACGAGACCGGAAGCGCAATCGGTTTCGGGCGCTTCACAGATCCAACGCATCGACCGCAGGCCCAGCAGCCGCTGGAAGGTCGCGCGTCGGGTCGCCTCGCCGGTGATTTCGCCGACCAGCAGGGCGGCGCGCGCGCGATCCCCCACCAGCACCAGATCGCCAACCCGCAAGTCCCGCTCAAAGCGCGACTCGGCGGACGCCTCGCCCCGCCCATCCGCCGTCGCTTCGGTCCCGACGAAGGGCAACTCCAGCCACAGGATTCCGCGTCGGCGAAAATCGGCGATGGTCTCTCCTGCGCAAACATCGAACCACCAAAGACGACGAGCCTGCATGCGCACCCCAACGACCAGCGAACCTTCAGGCAACGCGCCTGAGCGGCCGTGGTTGACAACCGCAGAGCGCACAGGGCCAAGACGCTACCGCGCCGCCTGCGCCTCGCGCAGAACCGCGCAGAAAGTCCGCGCGAAGGCGTGCACGTCCCCCGGCCAGCGCGCGGAGACATAACGGCCGTCGCGCACCACGAAGGCCGGCCTGGAATCGGCATCGGTATCCCGATGCAGGCCGCTGGTCTTGCGCCAACGGTCCGGCGCATCTGCCGGCACATCGAGAAAATCCTCGGGCGATGCGAGCGCACGGGTGACTTCGGCCTGCGTGCCGCGATACCCGGCCGCTTCGCCCGGCGCTTCGGGATAGGTGCGGTAGTACCCGCCATCCCACCAGCGCGCGAAGAAGCGGGTCAGATCCCACGCGCTCTTCTCGAACGCCCAGGTCAGCGCCGTGGTCTTGCGCCCATGCAACACCGAACGCCCGGTGCGCGGCGACACGCTGCGCGCGGCCAGCAATACGCCATGACACACCGCCGCCACCGGTTTATCGGCATCGAACATCGCCGCCACCAGCTGTTGCAGGCGCGGGCTCTCCAGATATTCGCGTACGCCCCGCGCATGCCCGCCCGGCAGCAGCAGGGCGTCGAAATCCTGCGCGCGCAACGCCGCATAAGCCAGCGGTTGCAGGAACGCGGCGTCGCCCGCCAACGCCCGCCAAGCCGCGCGCGCTTCGCGGTTCGCGCGCAACAGCAGCCCAATCGCGCGCAACTTGCGCAGACCGGGCACACAGCCCCACGCATCGAGACCTTCGCCGCTGAGCATCACCGGGTCGGCCAGCGCAGGCGCGCCTTCCGGCGTGGCGAATACGCAGACATGACCGGCCTCGCGCAGGAGGCGCCAACTGATCGCGACTTCGCTGGGGTCGCAATCGCGATGCGGCAAGGGAATGAGAACGCGCATGGGGTGTCCTTGGATATCGTCGATGCTTCCTGTCGACGGATACGGCCGACGGTTCTGATTAATGGCGTGGCGCGGCGTTCATCTCTTCGACGATGCTTTGCGTGTCCACGCTGACGCGCGTCACCCGCATCAGCAGGTCGATGACATGGTCCTTGTAGTCGGCGAAGCGGTAGGTGTCGAATTTCTCGCGGATAGTCGGGTCGCGCGGTTTCGATTCCTTGTATTGGTCGAGAATCCATTCCAGCGCGCAACGGTTGCCGAGGGTGTATTTCCAGGCCGCGGCCGGCACGCCGGAGAGCGTGGTTTCGGAATCGAGCACGATGCGGCCGGCGGCCTTGTCGGCCTTGAGCATGGCTTTCGGGGCCTGCCCGGCGCGACGCGCTTTCTCGTCTTCGACATCCGTGCGTTGCAAGGGCCAGGGCTCGACCGCTTCGTAACCGATATGCAGATCCATCAGGGCTTTCCCCCAGCCGGCCCAGCGTCGGAAGTCGGCGAGCGTGTCGCCGTACAACGGGATGCGCGGGAACTCACGCTTGAGATTCAGCGCGTATGTCTCGCGATATGCCGGATCGTGCAGCACGGCGTAGACGTAGTGGAAGATCGCTTCCTTGGTGATTCCGGCGTCACGCTTGCCGCCGCTCTTTTTCCCGCCTGCGGAAACGGATTCGGCCTGGTAATGGTCTTTGAATTGCTTCAGGGCCCAGTCGGTGATGTTGTCAACTCTCTCGCCTGATTCATCAAAACGCCAGAGAGACACTTGTTGATATCCATCTGATGAGGCTCCGAAATGCAAATCGGCCGGCCCATCAATTGCCATAGTCACATAACCACTGCGCGACCCTACATCGCTAAAGCAAATTGCAAAATTTTTCCGCCCAAGAGGAAACATCAAATCAATACCGCCAGGCCTATCAATCAACAAGTCAGATTGATAAAGAAACATTCTAGAAAATGGCCGATATGCCGCATTGCGGATGCGACCAGAAACGAAAACTTCTCTGACGCCAGAACGCGACCTGCGCTTTAGCGTTTCTGACCATTTTATTTTGTCATTGAAAGCAGTTGTCTTAGAAACATGCCCATCATAATTTGAGAGGAAAAATTTGACTTTATTTTCTAAATTTCTGCTATCGAAAGAATATACCCATTCATCTCTGTTAGTAGAGACTCCAAGCGCATAAGAAGCGAACAACGAGCCTTTTTTAGGAATCTTTACTCCTTTTCTATGCCTAAATACCAATGGCAAGAATTGATCAAATTCTGATTCTTGAACAGATATCCACTCATTTCTAACACTTGGTTTTATTAACGCCACTTGCCTGTGGCGAAGAGGCTTAGAGGAAAGAAAATCTCTTTTTTCTTCCGCTGAAGCATAGTCTCGAACCTCATCATAATTAATTCGACATCCGTTCAAGTGCTTTGCTCTGACGCAAAACCAAACTGCCACGCCGACTCGAATTTTGTTGCTGAAGATGTTACCTCCCTGCATTTTTCTTGGCTCTCCACTTCCTCGCGCAGCCCCCTTCAAATTAATGACCCATATCTCATTGAAATCTTTTGCCAGACAAGCTCTGAATCCATCAAAGCCTTGGGCTTCAATAAAGGAATTATTTGTGACAAATGCAATGATGCCATCGTCATGCAAGCGATCAGTCGTCCAGCGGAAGAATCGTGCATACATGTCTTTCAGCTTAGTCTTTTTTGCTGTGCTCTCTTTGATGTAGCTGTCCTTGATCCGCTTGTCGATCTCCGGATAGTCGCGATTCTTGTTGTTGTCGTTCTCGTTGAGCTGGTTGGCGTTGTACGGCGGATTGCCGATGATCACGCTGATCTTGCGCCGGTTCTGGCGCTTGATGCGGGCCACGTTCTCGTCGCCCATGCCGAACAGATCGGCGACCTGGTCGCCGGTCTTCCTGCCCAGGCCGGCGGTGTTGTCGAGCGTGTCGACCAGGCATAGCCCCGGGAATTCCTCGTAGACGCCAACGATGGCGGCGGAGGTGGCTTCGAAGGTCAGGTTGGCGACGTAGTAAGGCAGCAGCGCCACTTCGTTGGCGTGCAGCTCTTCGCGGTATTTGTGTTTGAGCTTGGCAGGCTGGCCGCGGAAATGTTCGATCAGTTCGGTGATGAAAGTGCCGGTGCCCACCGCCGGGTCGAGGATCTCGACGTCGCGGTCGATCAGATTGCGCCCGAAGTGGCGCTCGCACAGCCAATCGGCGGATTCGATCATAAAACGCACGATCTCGTTCGGCGTGTACACCACGCCCAAGCGGTCGGCGGCCTTGGGGTTGTAGACCTTGTAGAAGCTCTCGTAGACCACCTTGAGGAAACTCTGCTTCTCGTGGTGGCTGCCGATGCGCGCGGCGGCGGCGCGGATGGCGCGGTAATAGATTTCCAGACTCTTGAGCGTCTGGAACTTGGTGTTGCCGGTGAAGAAGGTGTCTTCGAGCTTGTGCAGCTCGCGGGCGACGTTGTTGTCCTTGTGGAAGGGCTGCCCGGGGAAGACCTCGTCGAAGATTTCGTCGGTGAGGATGTGCTGGATCAGGATCTCGCGCACATCGTCGTCGGTGAGATTGGGGTTGATCGCCTTGCGGGCATGGTCGAGGAAGTCGCCGGATGCCTTGCGGAAGGCGGCGTTGGCCTCGTAGGCGGCGTCGATGCGCTTGCGCAGGGCGGTCAGCACTTGCGGCAGATCGGCGGTGAACTGTTCGACGGCTTTGCGGAATTCCGCGATCTCGGGACGCTGATAGCCGAAGAACAGGCCGAGCAGTTTTTCCAGCGCCTCGACATCGTCGACCTTGCAGCGGATCACCTGCTGGCCGTTCTGGATCAGCACGGCCTGGGTGCTGTCTTCGAAAATGATGTTGTCCTTGGGATAGCCGCGCCGGAATTTGGTTTCGATTTCGGTATCGAGGTCGTCTTTTTCGTCCTTGGCTTCCCAATACCCGAACGGCAGACGCAAGGCGTGCAACAGTGCGCCGTCGACGTAGCGTCTCTCCTTGGCCGGAGATTCGATCTCGAATTCAGGCACGAACACCAGCTCGTGGCTGCGGGCATAGCCTTTGAGCAGATCTTTGAAGGCTTCGCGCACCACCGACTCGCGGGTGGAGCCGCTGATCTGACGCAACTGCGCCAGATCGTTCAGGTATTGTCCGATTAACAGCTTCGACACGAAGCTCGCCCCAGCGTCATCGTATTACGACTACTTTACGCAATCCCCTCGGCGATGTGCATACTGGGCGTCGGTTCTCAGAATGGAGTCTCGCGATGTATCGCTTGTCGATGCCGTTGTTGTTGCTCACGCTTGGCGCTTGCGCGCCGGTGGCGCCCGCAGGTTCTTCGCCAGGTGCGGAATCGGATGCGAACGCCGGATCGGTGTCTGGCGGATCGCCCGGCGAAGCATCGCCGCTCGACCGCGGCGGCAAACCGGCGCCGCCCAAGAGCGGGCCGATGCCGGCGGAGCCGGTGATCACCGGACGCGGCATCGTCGAGGAAAGCTGCAACGCCGAGGCGGCGCAGAGTTTCGTCGGGCGGATGTCCAGCGATGCGCTGGTGGCCGAAGTGCGCGCAGCGAGCGGTGCGCGAATCGCGCGGGTGATCGGTCACGACATGATGGTGACGATGGAATACAGCGGCGACCGGGTGAACGTGCACCTGGACGAGGCCGGCCGGGTCACGATGATCACCTGCGGTTGAGCGTGACAAGCTGTTGACATCCGGCCGGCAGTTGAAACACGACTAGCTGACGCAGCCATTCTGGCTGCGTCAACGAAGCGACGGCGAAGGCCTGAACGACACCCTCCTGGCGTTATTCAGAAGTTGCTTGAGGTCATGCCGGACATGTCAGCGTTGCTGAGGCATCGGGATGCGCCGCTCGCCAATCAACTCGCGCATCAAACAGGCGCGTGCTTGATCCGGCGCGAGTGCGTTCTGGCTCGCACCGGACTCGCGATGACTGAACAAACCCGCCTGGACTTGTTCAGTGTTGCCCTGGCGAGGGATTCATTGCGATCGCCGGGCGAGACCCATCGCCGCGATTGATTGATTCGAATCAACATTCACGCGTCGCCGCAGAGTAGACTGGCTTCGGCGTGACGGTCCAGGGGGTCGTCCCGGCCGGCATTTTTGACTGGCGCGGCGATAGGCATGCCGATCGGTACTGATTGATAGGTACGCTAATAGGTACGTTAATAGGTACGTTCGCCGGCTTTTCAGCAGGAGCTTCGATGCGCTCCTGCCCTTGCATTCCCATTGGCATCTCCACTGGCGCCCGATTGATTCCCGCGACATGGCGTGCGCGCGCGTACCTGCATCGGTGCATGGATGCGGTGGCTGCGGTCGTATGACGACTCGCTCGCGGTTGCGCGCGCGTGGATCGATGTATGTCGGAACGGAGGCGAGGATGACGCACAAATTAGGACGCTGGCTGATCATCGCGGCGCTGGTGGCGCTGATCGCCCTGCTGCTATGGCCCAAGACCTCGTCGCATGTGCCTGCACAAACGCCTGCCGGACAGTCGCTGCCGCAGGCCCATACGGGCGAGACGCATGCGCCGTTGCATCCGCCATCGGCGCCGGCCTCGTCGCAAACCCGCGCAGATCAGGCATCGAGACGGGAGGTGTCAGAGCCCGTGGATCAGGATGCGGCGTTCCTGCCGCAGGAAGCCTTGGACACGTTGCGCCTGATCGCCGACGACGGTCCCTTCCCTTACCGCCAGGACGGCGGCGTTTTCCAGAATCGCGAACGACGGCTGCCGCTGCGCGCACGCGGCTACTACCACGAATACACCGTGCGCACGCCCGGCTCGCAAGATCGCGGGGCGCGGCGCATCGTCACCGGCGGCGACCCGCCGCGCGAGTTCTATTACACCGATGATCATTACCGCAGTTTCCGCCGGTTCTCGCCGGGGACCGCGGGCGAGGATCGGGAGATGCGGCGATGAGCGCGGTCGAATTGGGCGCGCTGTTGGCCGACGCCAGCCAGGCCGGCGCGTATTTCGTCGATGTGCGCGACCGCGAAGCCCTGATCGAAGCCGGCGGCACGCTGAAATTTTCGGTGCTGCCGGTGGACCTGCGCGGCTGCGATCACGCGCAGACGGCGTTGTTGTCGATTGCCGAGGTGTTGCGTTTCCCGGACTGGTTCGGCGAAAACCTCGACGCGCTGTCGGACTGTCTCAACGATCTGTCGTGGCTGCCCGCCGAAGGCTATGTGATGGTGCTGGAGCATGCCGAGGACTGGCGTGCGCGGGAACCGGACACCTTCGACGCTGCGGTGGAGATCTTCAACGAAACTGCAGCGCGCTGGGCCGAGATGCGAGTGCCGTTCTGGGCCTTCGTGCCGCTGCCGGCGAAGTTGTTGGAGGAGATTGCGGCTTGAGCATCGATCGGCACACGCTGCGATCAACCCGGACCCGTCAAGCCGTTGCGATCACTTCGCGCTGATCACTTCGCGCTGACCCGCGCACGCGTCGCGGCGAAGACCGCGACGCCGAGCAGGGCCGCCGCGATGAGATACGGGATGCCCGGCAGATGGAACGGCGCTTTCGGGCCGATGAAATAGCCGAATGTTCCGGCGAACAGGGCCGGCCCGAGAATGCCGCCGAAGGAGTTGAGACTGCTGATCGCGCCCTGGATACGGCCTTGCACGTCGGGACCGACCTGTCGGGTGACCAGCGCCTGCGACGCGGGCGTGGCCAGCGCCCATAGCGCGCTGATCGGCAGACCGAGCAGAAAGATCCAACCTTGTCCGGCGCTGCCGTAGATGATGAAACCGACCACACCGCAGCTGAGTCCGAACAACAGCGCGCGGCGCTCGCCCATGCGTTTGACCAATCGGCCGACCAGGAAGGCGTTGACGATCACCGTGAGCACGCCGACCGCAGCGAGTACGTAGCCGGTGGCCGCCTGACCCCAGGCGTAGCGCACGTCGGCATACAGCACGAAGGTGCTGGGATAAACGTAGTGGGTGAGATTGGCCATGAACATCACCGCGACCAGAGCCCAGATCTGCGGGTGGTCGCGCAACAGCGCGAGCGAGCCGAAGGGGTTGGCGTGACGCCAGTCGAATCGCGCGCTGCGCAGATGCCGGGGCAAGGATTCCGGCAGCACGAACAGGCCATAGATGAAATTGGCCAGGGTCAGCGTCGCCGAAATCCAAAACGGCGCGCGCAAGTCGGCGATGCCGAACCAGGTCATGGCCGGGCCACCGATCAACGGCCCGAGAATGAAGCCAAGACCGAAGGCGGCGCCAATCATGCCGTAACTCTTGGCGCGTTGATCGGGCGGCGTGATGTCGGCGATATAAGCGTTCGCGGTGGAGAAACTGGCCGAGGTGGCGGCGGCGATCGCACGGCCGACCAATAGCCAGCCGATGTTCGGGGCCAAGGCCATCAGCACGAAATCAAAACCGAGCCCTAGACAGGACAACAGGATCACCGGCCTGCGGCCGAAGCGATCCGACAACGCGCCCTGGATCGGCGTGCACACGAACTGGATCAGCGCGAACACGAAACCGAACACAGCCACCCAGTAGGACGCGACCGAAGCGCTGCCGCCGGAAAACGCCTTCACCAGCCGCGGCAGCACCGGGATGATCACCCCGAAAGCCAGCACGTCGATCAGTACGGTGATGAAAATGAAGACCAGCGCGGCCTGGCGCTGACCGCTGCCGGCAAGGGAGTTGTTCACGAAAACAGCCGGCAGGGAAAACGGGCGACAGTTTACCGTGCCCGGCCCGGGGGTTCGTGCATGAATTTCGCATGAGAATGCGAGCGAGTCGCGCTTGCGCCTCTTTCCGAAGCCCGCATCGGTGTGTTCTTGATCTCGCGGTCTTCCGGAACGATGCGTTCGCGGATCAGGTTCGCCGCGCGGTGGGATGCGGCGCTTGCCGTTCCGCGACGCCTTCGTACGGCCGCGACGCGGGCGTCGTGGCCGGCCCTGCATCGCGGGGCCGGCCAATCGCGGTGTCCGCGCTCTTCAGAAACGGAAAGACGCAGCGATCGAATGGTTCGAACCGAAGAATTCAGAACGTGGTTTGCGGCCAGTCCGCCACCGGCGCCAGCTCGAACTGCTGATGGTGCAGACTGGTGCCGCAGGCGTAGGTGATGAAACGCGTGCCGTCCGCGGCACCCTTGTTCTGCACGCTGATGCAGTACTGCTGGCTGTTGCTGACGCTGCGGAAACGTCCGTCCGCACCGACCACCCATTTTTCGCTGGCGCCGCCGTCGCAGTCCCAAAGATGCATATACGCCCCGTTGCCCGCGCTGCCGCCGGAAATGTCCACGCAATAGGGATTCGACAACCTGGGCCGCAACTGGCCTTCGGCCGTGTATACGAAACGCTGGTTGATCGAGCCGTTGCAGGTGCGCAGATCAATGCGGTTGCCGTTGCCGCCGCTGGCGCCGTTCACATGCAGGCACTTGCCGGCGACATGGGTCGGGCGCAGTTCGAAGTACCCGGGAAGCGAACGGCGCACGCCGGCCAAGGGGATCGCGCCGCCCCAGGTCTGGGTGACGTTGCTGTCGCGGCCGACCGCGCTGATTCCATGCGCTAACGCGATGTAGTTGAAGACGTAGTCGCCGTTGCCGTAGACATGGCTGTCCCACAGATGCATCAGCTGCTTGTGGGTGTGCGCGGCGTTGGCGGCGATCTGGTAGTGATCGCGCGCCTTGAGGTTGCTGCATACGAAGAACTGCGAAGTCGCGTTGGAGACGCCGTCGACGGTGCCGCCCGGAACGATCTGGTTCGGCGTGCTC
This sequence comes from Lysobacteraceae bacterium, assembly GCA_008015095.1. Classification (GTDB taxonomy): domain Bacteria; phylum Pseudomonadota; class Gammaproteobacteria; order Xanthomonadales; family Xanthomonadaceae; genus Lysobacter_I. The sequence goes on from SSEV01000009.1 coordinate 14,905, forward strand.
TCCACGTCGGGGCAGAAGAAGCCATAGGGCAGACTGCGCCCGGCTTGCGCCATGATGTTTTCGATTCCGCCGGCATGGGTCTGATTGGTGGCGCCGATGCGGCCGCCGGTGTAAGCGACGATCACCCGCGAAGACAGGCTCGACAGCAACGGCCAACCTCCAGCGCTGACCACCTGGCGCAAGCCAGGGCGGCCCGGCGCGTAGGACTGACCCGATGCGAACAGATACAGTTCGTCGGCGGTGTACATCCGTGCGCCGAGGATCTGCCGGATCTTCTCGTCGAGCAAACGCACTTCGGAGTCATACCAGGCGTTGATCGGATCCCATGAGGCCTTCATGTCGACGTAGACGAAGATCGGCCCTTGACCGGGATGCGTGTCGAGCCAGCCGACGATGTCGTTGAGGCAGTGTCCGATCCGGTCGGGATTGCCCGAACAGTTCTTGTTGCCGGCAGACCCGTCGTGACTGACATAGGGTCCGTTCGCGTTGAACTCCCAGTCCTCGCGATCGATCACGTCGAGTTCGACCGCACGGTGTCCTGCATCGAGCCAACCGGCGAGACTGGCCCCGTAGTCGTAAGTGTTGTGCTGCATCATCTGATAGGCGTCGTTGACGCGATGCAGGTTCGGATTGAGCGATGTCGCGGTATACGGCGGCGTGACCGCGGCCGCCGGCAACGCCATAGCCGCCATCAGCGCCAGCACGGCCGTTTTCCGCTGTTTGGAACAATCCATTTTGCGTTCTCCTTGCGTGGATATTTCTGTGCGCATGCATCGTGCGCTTGGGGCGCAACCGCGTGTATCCGCCGGATTGTGCGCTCGCGTGGATATCAGGTAAAGCGACAGCCGTCCGAGCGATGCGGCGACGGCATGCGAATGCGCAGCGCTGCTCCATGGCGATGACTGTTCCATGGCGATAACAGCGCGATCCGCGGGTTGGCGCGCGCTAGGGCCCGTTAACGCTATCGCGAAAGATCCGGCGTTCATGCATCGACACGGCCGGACCGCCGGTCAGCCGGGCCGTGGCGGAACAGCGTGGTCAACCACTGGCGAGGCGTCGCCCACGCTGCGCGAACCGCTCGATCGGCGAGGATCCCGGCCAGAAAGCGCACGACGGCATCGCGCGCGATCTGTTCGACGCGCATCCGCGGGATGCGACGCTTCGTCATCACGGCTCCAGTGACTGTGAGCGAAGGCTCGGGTCGAGACGATGCGTTCGTCGCCGTCTTCGATGACGACCTGCTCGCCTACTCCATCGGACGGGGAGCGGAATGCGATCTGCCCGCCATGGCCCCTTCGCGCGATGGGAAGATCGCGTGGGGC
>SSEV01000044.1 GCA_008015095.1 Lysobacteraceae bacterium
GGCGCGGGTGAAACGTCGTCCCCCGGCACATCCCTGTGCCGGGGGACGACGTTTCACCCGCGCCTGACCGGCAGCGATTCCGGAATCCCCTTTCCTGAGCGCGTCCCTGCGTACCGAGCGAAGAGTTTGAACGAGCGATGTCTCACCAGCTGCGAATCGCGATGCGTCAATGGTTGTGAATAACGCCAGAGTGGCGTTGCTCAGACCTTGTTTCAGCGATTCCAAACCCCGTCCTTCGATGCCGGACATCATAGCTTCGGGGCGTCTCATATCCTGCGAAATGCGCTGGCCGCGAAATGCGGATAAGAAGGTTTTTCATGGGTTTTTGGCCTGTTATGCGCAGATTCCGCCGGGTCTGGACAAATGCCGCGGCATGCCGGAAACAGTGTCGGTTTTCGTGGCCGTGGACATCGGTCAACGTGCGGCTGCTCGGAGTAGACTCTGCGCATGTCCTCTTCCATCGCATCGTCGCAGCCCACCCCGCCGGAGCGCCGCGCCGCGGCGTTGATTCTCGATGGCTTCGACGATTACAACGCAAGGTTTTCGGATATCACCCGACGCGCGCGGCGGCGCTTCGAGCGCCGAGACTGGCGTCAGGCCCAGGCCGACGCGGTCGCCCGGATCGATCTCTACGCGCAATGTCTGCACGAGACCTTGGCTCGGCTCGAAGCGCTGCTCGACGACAGGGTTCGTTCGCGCCCGCTCTGGCGTTCGATCCGAAAGGCCTATGCCGCGCGGATCGAGCGCTTGCCCGACCGTGAGTTGTACAAGACCTTCTACAACTCGCTGGTGCGCAGGTTTTTCCTGATCGACGGCGTCGCGCCGGATCTGGAATTCCTCGCCTTGCAGATCGCGCCCATGGGCGATGCCGCCTGTCCCGGCGAGTTGCGCCACCAGCGCTTCGGCGACGATGCGGTCGCGGTCTGGCGCAGGATTTTCGAAGCGCTGGGTTACGCCAACGTCTGGGCTGATCTCGGCGCTTGCGCATCGGCGGTGGCGCAGGCGTTGCAACAGCGCGGCGTGCTCGGCATCTCGATGTTGCGCACGCCGTTCTATCGCGAACGTCGCGCCTATCTGGTCGGTCAGGCGCATGGCGCCTCCGGCGCTTCGTATCCGGTGGTGATCGCCTTGATCAACGCCGTGGACGGCATACGCGTCGATGCGCTGATCGTCGACGAACAGCAGATCTCGAACCTGTTCGGATTCTCGCGCAGTCATTTCCACGCCGATCTGGCCCGCGTCGGCGATGCGGTCGCTTTTCTGCACGCGCTGTTGCCGCGCAAACCGCTCGATGAGCTGTATACCGTGATCGGGCGGATCAAGCAGGGCAAGACCGAGCGTTATCGCCAAGTGTTCCGCCATCTGGCCGAGCATCCGCAGGAGCGGCTGGTGCGCGCCGATGGCGAGCGCGGGATGGTGATGGCGGTCTTCACGCCGCGCGACTACCCGGTGGTGTTCAAACTGATTCGCGACCGTTTCGCCTATCCCAAGGACGCCGTGCGCGCGGATGTCGAGGAGAAATACCGTCTGGTGTTCCGGCGCGATCGCATCGGCCGTCTGGTCGATGCGCAGGAATTCCACCGCCTGCGCTTCGCACGCCGGCAGTTCGCCGAGGACATGCTCGACGAGCTGCTGCGCGAATGCGCGCAGACCGTGCAGCTCGAAGGCGACGACGTGCTGATCCGGCACTGCTATATCGAGCGCAGGGTGCGTCCGCTCGATGTCTATGTGCGCGAGTCGGGCATCGCGATGGCCGAGCGCGCCGTGTTGGATTACGGCCAGGCGATCAAGGATCTCGCGCGCAGCAATCTGTTCCCGGGGGATCTGTTGCTGAAGAATTTCGGCGTCACCCGCCACGGTCGCGTGCTGTTCTACGATTACGACGAGTTATGCCTGGTCGATGAATGCCGGTTCCGCGCGGTTCCGCCGATGCGCGAAGAAGACGAAACCCGGCCGCTCGACGAATGGTTGTACGCGGGCAAGGATGACGTGTTTCCCGAGTTGTTTCCGCAATTCCTCGGTATCGCGCCGGCCTTGCGCGCGCGCTTGCGCGCGCTGCACGGAGACATTTTCGATCCGGGATGGTGGCGTGAACTGCAAGTGCGGCTGGCGGCGGGCGAGCATTTCGACGTGCCGCCTTACCCGGACAGCGCGCGTCTGCGTTACGACGCATGCGAAGCGGCGCCACCGGCGGCTTGACGCGCGGCGCAGGCTCCGCGCCTGTCGCCGATCGCCGGTGCGGCCTCATCGCCGCCAGGGCAGGATGTGCGTTCGTCGGCAGCCTGCTAGTCTGTAGCGCTCGCCCGCCCAGTGATGCCCGCCATGACTCGCATCGTATCGCCGCCCGTCGACGCCTCCCTCCGTCTTTCGCGCCCGTGGCTCTGGGTCGCGCTGTGCGCGGTCTTGCTTAGCGGTTGCGGGGCGATGCAGCGCAAGACCGCCGCGGAGGCGGAAGCGAGCGCCGCCGCGGGCCCGGCCGTCGAACGGGCGATGCTGGCGGCCAATATCGCCGGGGAATGGCGCGATCCCAAGAACAGCGCCCGCGATGCCTATCGCCATCCGGAAGAGACGCTGAGTTTCTTCGGATTGCGCTCCGACCAGAATGTGGTCGAAATCACGCCCGGCGGCGCGGGCTGGTACACCGAAATTTTGGCGCCCTACTTGCGCGCCGAAGGCCATTACGTCGCGGCTTTGGTCGATCCGGCGATGCTGCCCGAAGGCAGGGGGCGCGACTACCAGCAGAAAACGATGGACGACTTCAAGGCGCGACTCGCCAAACATCCGGAACCGTTGTGCTGCGTGCATATCCTCGCCTTCGATCCCAAACAACCGAAGTTCTCGGCGGTCGATGGCGGCATCGACACCCTGTTGACCTTCCGTAATGTGCACAACTGGGTGGCGGCAGGCACGGCGGAAACGTATTTCCGCGCGTTCTACGCCGCACTGCGCCCCGGCGGCGTGCTCGGCGTGGTCGACCATCGCGCCAAGCCCGGCGCCGATCTGGAGAAGATGAAGAAATCCGGTTACCTCACCGAGGCGTTGGTGATCGAATTGGCGACCAAGGCCGGTTTCACACTCGATGCGCGCAGCGAGATCAACGCCAATCCCAAGGACGATACCGACCATCCCAACGGCGTATGGACGCTGCCGCCGACCAATCGCCATGATCCCGAGGACGGTGCGATGTATCAGGCGGTCGGCGAAAGCGACCGGATGACATTGCGCTTCGTGAAACCCGCCCAGAACTGACTCAGCGGGCTGTTGAAAAACGGCCTGCAGGCGCCGCCATGGAAGGCTGCGCCGACGAAGCGAGCGCGTGAGCAGGGCGGGCGGGCGTCAGCTCCCGCGTCTGGCCTCCACCAACGCTTGCAACAGCGCGATCTGTTCCGCCTGCGCCGCGAGAATACGTTCGATCTGCTCCGCGCGCAGCTGATCGAACTTGTCGTGCAAGGCCATGATCTCCAATTCGGCCTTGAGATTGACCTGATAATCATGCTCCGCCGCGGCGCGGTCGCGCGCAGCCTGACGGTTCTGGCTCATCATGATCACCGGCGCCTGCAATGCGGCCAGCATCGACAGCAGCAGGTTGAGGAAAATGAAAGGATAGGGGTCGAATGGCCGTGCGCGCAGCAACCAGATGTTGGTGATGACCCAGAGCGCCAGAAATCCGACGAACGCACCAATGAAGATCCAGGAGCCGCCGAATCTCGCCACATCGTCGGCGACGCGCTCGCCGAAACTGCGTTCGTCGCCGGGCGCGCGGCTGGTGTGCTCGCGTCGGTGCAATTGGGTCAGCACCGCGCGTTCAGCCGTGCTCGCGTGTTCCCAGGCCTTGCCCAGTCGGCGTAGCGCAAGGCCGGTCAGTTCATGGTTGCTCATGGCCAGAATCCTCTCGGCGTGGGGGCGTCATCAGCATAGGCCTTGCTACGGCCGGCGTGACCGTTTCGTCGATCGGGACCATGCATGCTGATCGCATTCAACAAACCCTATGGCGTGCTGTGCCAGTTCACCGATCGCAGCGAGCCGCCGCGGCCGACGCTGGCCGATTTCGGGTTGCCGGCGAAGGTCTATCCCGCCGGTCGCCTCGATCACGACAGCGAAGGCCTGCTGCTGCTCACCGATGACGGCGCGCTTGCGCATCGCATCACCGATCCCCGATACAAGTGGGCCAAGACCTACTGGGTCCAGGTCGAAGGCGAGCCGCAGCCGGCGCAATTGGCCGCATTGCGCGCCGGTATCGAATTGAACGACGGACGCACCCGTTCTGCGAACGTCCGCAGGATCGATCCGCCGATGTTGTGGCCGCGCCATCCGCCCGTGCGCTACCGCAAGACCGTGCCCGACGCCTGGCTGGAAATCGTCATCCGCGAAGGTCGCAATCGCCAGGTGCGACGGATGACCGCCGCCATCGGTCTGCCGACGTTGCGGCTGGTGCGGATAGCGATCGGCGATTGGAGTTTGGACACGCTGCAGCCCGGGCAATGGCGCGAGGCGAGCCCCGCCCCCGCCCGGCGCTGAGTGCTCTCCGAGCATCGAGACGTGCGATCGATCGCCATATCCGGGTTACGCCACGAGGCTCCGGCCGGCGTGCGACCGGGGCGTCCGTGCGTCCGCGCGGTCGCGCTCCTGAGATCATCCGACCGCGCCAGCAGACCGGTCGGTCGCGACGACGACCAACGCATCGCCGTGCGTGACGTCAACGGATCGCCGGGGGTTATGTTCCTCGCGGCTTCGCGCGATGCGTGGCGGTTGCGGACCATGGGTTGTCTGGCCACGGATGTTTCGGATACCTGCCTTTCATTTCCTTCTTCACTTCCGGATACGTCCGTTCCCAGAAGCTGCGCAGATCCTGCGTGACTTGCAGCGGCCGGCCCGCGGGCGAGAGCAGATGCAAAGTCAGCGCCACGCGGCCATCGGCCACGCGCGGCGTATCGGCCAGACCGAACAGTTCCTGCAACTTGACCGCCAGTACCGGCGCGGCGGGCGCATCGATAGCATCGTCGTAACCGTACTCGATCGCGCGCTCCATTCCCGAGGGCGCCGTGATGCGCATCGGCGCTAGCGCATCGATGCGTTGGCGCAAACCCCAATCGATACCGTGCTTCAAGGCTTCGGTGAGATCGTCCTCGCTCAGCGCATCCAGCCGGGTCTTGCCGGCGAACGCGGGCTTGAGCCAATCGTCGAGCGAAGCGAGCAACGCCGCATCGGACAGATCGGGCAGATCGAGTTCGGGCATCCACGTGCGCAGGCAGCGCAGCCGCGCGCGCCATTGCCGCAACGATTCGCGCCACGGCAGCGCATCGAGGCCGAGCGCCCGCACCGCATCGGTCAAAGCCTGCGCGGCATGCGCGGGATCGACCCGGCCCGCCGGACGCGCATCGAGCACGATCCCGTCGAAACGCTGCACGCGTTCGGCGACCAGGGCGCGTCGCGTCGCGTCCCAGCGCACCTCGTCGCGATCGCCGAAGCGCGTGGCGAAATCGCGACGCAGCCGCGCCTCGTCCACCGGCGCGGCGCGCAACAGCTTCGCGTCTTTCGCTTCGTGCCGCAGTTCGGTGGCGACGATCCAGGGCTCGCCGATCAATGCGCTGTCTTCGAATGCCTGCGCCATGCGTCCGTTGGCCAGTTGATAGCGGCGCAGGTCGGCGGCATGGCGATAGCCGATGCGATCGGGAAACGCATGCGCGAGCAGATCACCGAGCCGATGCGCGGGCGCTTCCTGCGGCGGCTTGGCCTCGCAGCGCAGACGTCGTCGCCATTGCCCGGCGGCGGCGTCGATCGCCGCGAGCGCAGAGCGCGACGCTTCGGGCGGCGTGCGCCCACGCCGATGCGCCGCCAACGCCTGCCAGCGCGCGGCGAGCGCATCCGACCGCCCCTGTCCCGGCAGAGCACGCAACGGATCGCGCGCCTCCAACAACGCGGCGAGATCGCAGGCCAATGCGCGCTCGACTTCATCCGTGGCCGACCACAACATCGCCGCCAGCCGTGGATGAGTGCCGAGCGCGAGCATTCTGCGTCCGAATGCGGTGATCGATCCGGAGCTCTCCAATGCGCCCAGCCGCTGCAACAGATCGCGCGCGGCCGCCAGCGCGCCCGGCGGCGGCGCATCGACGAAACGCAGAGCGTCGCTGCCCCAAGCCGCCAATTCCAGGGCTAATCCCGCGAGTTCGACCAGCGTGATCTCCGCTCTGCGCTGCGGTTCCAATCGTTGCGACTCCGGCCACAAGCGATACGCCCACCCCTCGGCGACGCGCCCGGCGCGCCCCGCGCGCTGATCGGCCGACGCCTGCGCGATCGTCACCACATCCAGCCGCGAGAATCCGCTGTTCGGGTCGTAACGCGGCTCGCGCGCCAGGCCGCTGTCGATCACCACGCGCACGCCGGGCAGGGTGACGCTGGACTCGGCCACGTTCGTCGCCAGCACCACGCGACGCCGGCCGTCGTCGGCCGGTTGCAGCACGCGCGCTTGCTGTTCGACCGGCAACTCGCCGTGCAGCGTCAGCGTTTCGACATCGCCAACCTCCGACGCTTGCGCCAGCAAGGCCTGCATCTGCCCGATCTCACGCTGACCAGGCAGGAACACCAGCACATCGCCCGGATGCTCGCGCAGAGCATGCACGATCGCGCGCCGGCATTGATGTTCCGCACTCTCCTCACGGCGCGCAGCGAAATGCGCGATCCGCACCGGATGGCTGCGGCCGGCGCTGCTCAGCCGGGGCGCGTCGAGAAATTGGGCCAGACGCTCGCCATCGAGCGTGGCCGACATCGCCACGATGCGCAGGTCTTCACGCAGACCCGCCTGGACATCCAGCGCGAGCGCGAGCCCGAGATCGCCGGCCAGATGACGCTCGTGGAATTCGTCGAACAGCACCGCGCCGATGCCTTCGAGCATCGGATCGTCCTGCAGCATACGGGTGAGGATCCCCTCGGTGACCACTTCGATCCGCGTACGCGCGGAAGTCTTGTTCTCGAAGCGGATGCGGTAGCCCACGGTTTCGCCTACCGCCTCGCCCAGTTGTTTCGCCATGAACCCCGCGGCCGCACGCGCGGCGACGCGGCGCGGTTCGAGCATCACCAACTTACGGCCCTGCAGCCAGTCGGCATCGCGTAGCGACAACGGCGTCTGCGTGGTCTTGCCCGCGCCGGGCGGGGCTTCCAACACCAGCCGGGGGTGAAGTGCGAGCGATTCGCGAATCCGCGGCAACAGTTCGGAGATCGGGAACAGAGGCTGTGCGGCCGGTGAGGTCATCGCAACAGGCTAACAGCCGGCGCAAGCCCGGCGTCCGATACCGTCCGTCGGGACGATACCGGTCGGTATGGATTTTCGGTGGCGACTGTCATCGGCCTCGGCTAGATTGCGCCGTCCTTCGCCGGGGCAGATTCCGTCGGCGAACATGGCCTGCGCCGCGCAAGCCATGCCCGCGGCCGGCGCCGCGCCGGACCGTCCCGGGCCCGTATGGCCGGACCGTCTTCGAAATCCGCCGGAGTTGCGGATTCCGCTCCATCCCATCGAGAGAGACCTGCTTATGTCGCGTGTGTTGTCCGTCGCATCACCCTTGGCCTGTGCTCTGTTACTCGCATCCGGCGCCGCCCAGGCCGAAGTCTTCATCAACGAATTCCACTACGACGATTCCACGTCTTCCGGCGATACCGGCGAACGCATCGAAATCGTCGCGACCGCCGGCGAAACCCTCAGCAGCTACCGCGTGTACCTGTACAACGGGTCCACGCCTACCTCCGCCGTGACCTACGACAACGACCTGGTGCCTGCCGGCAGCCTGGTCACCTGCGGCGCGCAGGTGCGCATCGCCACGTTGAGCTACGCCACCAACGGCATCCAGAACGGCCCCAGCGACGGCATCGCCCTGGTCAATCCCAGTGGCCAGGTGGTGCAGTTCATCAGCTACGAAGGCCAGATCCGCGCCAGCAACGGCCCGGCCTCGGGTCGCACAAGCGTCAATCTCTCGGTCTCGGAAACAGGTTCCGACCCGGCCGGCCGTTCGCTGCGTCTGGCCGGCGCCGGCACCGGTTACGCCAACTTCACCTGGCAGGCCCCGGCCACGGCCACCTTCGGCGCCTGCAACACCGGGCAAACCTTCAGTGCACCGAATCCGCCGCCGGTGGTCACCGCCACCACGCCCGTCAACGGTGCAACCGACTTCCCGGCCGCCGGCAATCTCGGCGCCACCTTCAGCGAAACCGTCACCGCCGCCGCGGGCGCGTTCACACTCTCGTGCGCATCCTCGGGCAACGTACCGCTGACCTACCCGTCCAGCGCCGGCAACTTCAGCATTTCCACCAACACCGCATTGGCCGCCGGCGAAGCCTGTACCTTCACCGTGGTCGCCAACAACATCACCGATGCCGGCGGCGCCAAGCCTTCGGCGAATACGGTGGTCAACTTCAACGTCGCCACCGGCGGCGGTGGCGGCACCGGCTACTACTCGCATGTGAACACCAGCAGCGCCTCGCAACTGCGTTGCTCGCTGCACGCGACCATCAAGGGCCACACCGCGTACCCGTACAGCGGCGGCACCACCAACGCCTGGACCATTCTGGAAATCGCCGACGAGGACCCGAACAATCCCAACAACATCCTCGATGCCTACCGCAACCGCAGCTTCGTCAAGGTTGCCGGCCGCGCGGGCACCGGCACGGGCATCGTCTACAACCGCGAACACACCTGGCCGAACTCGCTGGGCTTCGGCTCGGCCACCGGCAACCTGGGCCTGCCGCATTCGCCCTACACCGACACCCACATGCTGTATCTCACCGAGTCGGTCTACAACGCCGACCGCGGCAATAAGCCCTATGCCAACTGCACCCTGGCTTCCGGTTGCGGCGAACGCCCGACCGAAGCCAACAACGGCACCGGCGGCGGCAGTGGCGTGTACCCGGGCAATTCCAACTGGGTGAAAAGCCCGGACGGCAACGCCGGTTCGTTCGAAGTGTGGGGCCCGCGTAAAGGCGACATGGCGCGCGCCATCATGTACATGGCGATCCGTTACGAAGGCGGCGTGCACCCGGTCACCGGCCAGTCCGAACCCGACCTGGAACTCACCGACAACCGCGCGCAGATCGTCATCACCTCCGCGTCGCCCGCCTACATGGGGCTGCTGTCCACCCTGATCGCTTGGCACCAGGCCGACCCGCCGACCGCCGCCGAACGCGAACGCAACGAAGTGATCTACAGCTTCCAGGGCAACCGCAACCCCTTCATCGATCATCCGGAGTGGGGCACCCTGGCACTGTTCACCTCGGCCAAGCCGGCGACCTGCCAGTTGAACTGAACTGATGCAGCAACAGGCGATGCGCTGAACATCGCGACATCGCGAAGCGAAACGAGAACGCCGACGCAGACGTCGGCGTTTTCTTTGTGCGAGGACCGACAAGAATCAGCGATCCAATGGGCTCAACACCGCACCGGGGCCGCGGTTCAGCACATGCGTGTAGATCTGCGTGGTGCTCACATCCTTGTGACCGAGCAATTCCTGCACGGTGCGGATGTCGGACCCGGATTCCAGCAGATGCGTGGCAAAACAGTGGCGCAAGGTGTGCGGGCTGACCGGCTTGTCGATGCCGGCAGTGCGGGCCGCGGCCGACACCGCGCGCTGCAGCAGCTTTTCGTCGAGATGGTGGCGGCGCTCACGGCCGTCCAGTGGGTCGGTGGAGCGACGCGATGCCGGAAAGACGTACTGCCACGCGGGCAATTTCGGCGCATTCGGATACTTGCGCGCCAATGCGTACGGCAACCGGGTTTCACCGAAACCGGCATCCAGATCGCGCATGTGGATAAGCCGCGCCGATGCGATCTGCAGCCGCAGCGCTTCCCGCAGCAAGACTGGCAGAACGGTCTTACGATCCTTACCGCCCTTACCGTCGCGCACCGTGATTTCGTTGCGTTCGAAATCCACATCCTTGATCCGGAGCCTGACGCATTCCATCAGCCGCAAGCCGCTGCCGTAAAGCAATCCCGCCATCAAGGCGTCGCGTCCACACAGGTGACGTAGCAATGATGCCGTCTCGCCTTTCGACAGGACTACGGGCAGGCGCCGCTGCCGTTTCGCACGCACCACGTTCTCCATCCAGGGCAACTTGATGCCGAGCACATCGCGATAGAGAAACAAAAGAGCCGACAGCGCTTGGTTCTGCGTGCTGGGTGCGACGTTGTCGACGGTGGCCAGACGGGATAGGAAACGCTCTACTGCCGCCCCGTCAAGTTCACGTGGGTGACGCCGCGCATTGGCGTGGATATACCGGCGAATCCAATACAGATAGGCCCGCTCGGTGCGCAGACTATAATGCTTCAGCCGCAAACACCTGCGAACTTCATCCAACAGCCGGGGCCGTATGCTCGCCGCATGATCGGGGGTTGAAGATTCCGATATCGGGGTCTTGGTGCCGTGATAAGTCATATCGGGGTGTCTGTGCCGTCTATTACGGCAATGCTGCACACCCCGGATGCTGGCGGTTATCAGATAACCCTGTTGATTCTTGTAGGTTTTGTCTGATTGACAATCCTCCCTGGCACGAGCAGATTGATGGGCAATGCCCCAGATTGGGGTCTACTTGTAGTTAGGTGCCACTAAAATGGACGATCGCATTGCTAAATTAAGGACGCCGCAAGATTGTGCGGCGCTCGCTAAGAATGCACTGGCAAGGAATCGCCCTGATCTTGCCTTGGCCGCTAAAAGACGTGCCGTTCAAATTCGCGCCGAGAGTTATGGTGCTGCAACTGATGTCGAACGCGAGTGCATTGAGGCAGTATTTGCGTACGAAGAAGTGTTAAGCGCCAAAGCTGGGCGGCGCCAATCAGCATCCCGTACATGGCCCATGATTGATCGCTACGGAATCATCGAGGCAGTGGAGAGAGTCGTAAACCGCAAAGATGATGCAGTAGGTTACACGGCTCTTGTGGACATGGGCCTGGCTGAGCACGCCTTTGAGGCAGTAATTCTTCGCCATCCCTCCGCATTTTCTGCAAAGGCTATTCAGCGGTCAAAAGAGCGACTAGGTGCACGTTCGTCCGGTGGCACCTAACAATTCGCGTATGGACTCCCCATACAAGCACCGTTCGTCGGTTGCTGTGCAATCTTGACGTTGACACACGAGACGGTTGCATTCGCGTATCCGGCTTTTCGGTGAACACCGCATGTGATGCGCGGGTTCGAGCCATGATGAAAGTCGCGAAGCGGCGCCTATCGTTCAGTCGATCTCGAAGATCGGAATTGTTATCGGCGTTACCCGCTTCGGGACCGTGCCCGAGGTCATCGTGTCGATCGTGTTGCACTCGTGAACGTGGAGGCGGTTGCGTTGAACGGTGTTGGAA
>SSEV01000229.1 GCA_008015095.1 Lysobacteraceae bacterium
CGCCAGCAGCGGATAACGCAGCGTGCGGGTCTTGCCCGCCTGCGCCAGACGCAGCACCAGATCGCCGGGCGCGGCCCGAGCGTCGATCCGCAGATCGACGAACAGATAGTTCGGGCTGTCGCCGCGGACGACGCCGACGATGCGCGCGCGCGCGTCGTCGGCCAGCGTGGCCCGGGCGAGAGCGATGTCCGGCCCGCGCAACATCAACTGCAATCGCGGATCGCGCATGCCGACCCACCAGTTCGGCGGATAAACCGCGGGCGTCGACGCCGATGCGCGCGGCTTCAAATCGGACGCCTTCGGTTCGGACGCCTTCGGTTCGGACGCCGCCGACTCGCATCCCGCCGCCGTCGCGGGCGCCGCTGTGCACGGCAGGACGATCAGAAAGCAAAAACAAGCGGCGAGCATTCGCGGAGAAAAGCGCATGCCTGGTCCTCTATGGTTCTGGTGGGCCGCGGCGCGGCCGGCGCTATGGCTTGGGCGGGCGCGCCGGACTCGGTCCGATCCGCAAGTCTCCGCCCGCCGCAAGCATGGCATGCGCAACCGCGGTGCGCGTCAGTGCGCGGCCGTCGAGCCTCGCGCCGGGGGTCCGGTCGCGCTCGATCCGCAGGGTGTTTTCGCCGATCCTGAGGGTCGCGCCGCGGACCAGGGGGACACCCAACACGTATTCGCCGCGCGCCGGCTGCACCGGGTAGAAACCGAGGGTGGCGAACACCAGCCAGGCGCTCATCTGTCCCGCATCGTCGTTGCCTACGATGCCGTCCGGCGCATCGCGGTAGAACCGATGCGCGATCTCGCGCACGCGGGCATGACCTTTCTCCGGGGCGTCGGTGAACGCGTAGAGCCAGGCGATGTGGTGGCTGGGCTCGTTGCCGTGCGCGTATTGGCCGATCATTGCTTCCTGGCCCAGATGCTTGTCCGCATGCGGCATCGGTCGCGCGAAGAACGTATCGAGCCAGGTCTCCAGGCCCTCGGCGCCTCCCAGCGCGTCGCGGAACCCCTCGGCATCGTGCAGCGCGGGCGTGGCGGTGTACTGATAAGCGTTGGCTTCGGTGTAATCGCCCGGGTTGTTCATCGGCGACGTCGCCGCCGTCGGGTCGAACGCGACACGCCAACGTCCGGCGCGATCTTTTCCGCGCAGGGTGCGCGTCTGCGGATCGAACAGCCGCTTCCACCCCGCCGCGCGCGCCGAGAAGCGGGCCGCCAGATCGTCCCGCTTCATCGAGCGGGCCACCTGCGCGAGCGCGGCGTCGCCGTAACCGAGTTCGGCGGTGATCGAGACCGACTCTCCGGTCTGCGCGTCGAACGGCAGGTAGCCGTAACGCTCGAGCGTCTCCCAGTCCCGCTGCGCCCACGGCGGCGCATCCGGCCGCGGCCGCGTGCTGGTCTCGAGCATGGCCTGCAAGGCGGCTTCGGCGTCGATGCCGGGAATGCGTTTGGCCAAGGCATCGGCGATGACCGGCATCGACGGATTCCCGATCATGGTGTGGGTCTCGCGCCCCCATGCGGTCCACAGCGGCAGATAACCCATCTGCCGCTGGTGCGCGATCATGGTGTCGACGAAGCCCGGCACGCGCTCGGGCACGATCAACGTGTACAGCGGATGCGCCGCGCGAAAGGTGTCCCACAGACTCAAGGTCGAATAGTACGTCCCGTTCGGCGCTTGCAGTACCTCGCCTCTGGGGCCTCTGACGCGGCCATCGACGTCCGCGATCTGGCTCGGATGCAGCAGCGTGCGGTAGAGCGCCGAATAGAAGATCCGTCGCGTGCGCGCATCGGCGCGGATGCGGATGCGGCCGAGCAACGTCTCCCAGGCGCGATCGGCATCGCGGCGCACGCCGGCGAAGTCGCGGCCGTCGGCGGTCGCCAGGTTGCGCAACGCGCCGGCTTCGTCCACGGTGGACAGCGCCACGCGCGCTTCCAGCGTGCGCGCCGCGCCCAGATCGAAAGCGAACACGTAGCGCGGCGCGCGATCGCCCGCGCGCGGCGGCAGTTCGATGCGCTCGAGGATCGGCGCACTGAAGCGCAGGGCGAAGGACGTCTGGCGCTCGACCCAGTTCTTCGCGTGCACGGTGCCCCACAGACCGTTCGCGCCGACTTCGACCCGCGCGCGCTGCACGCGCGGTCCTTCGCCGAAAAGAAGGCCATGCTGCAGGTCGACCAGCACCTGCACGCGTCCCGGGCGCTCGAAGGTGTAGCGCTGCACCGCCACGCGCTCGGTGGCGGTGAGTTCGACCAGCGCGCCATGCTCGGGCAACGCCACCGCGTAATACCCGGGACGCGCGGTCTCGCTGGCTTTTTCGTAGGCGGCGGAGAAATCCGCAGTGGTCGCGGTCCACGCCAGGCCCTGGGACGGCTGCAACAGCACATCGCCGAGTTCACCGATGCCGGCGCCGCTGATGTGGGTGTTGGAGAAGCCGAGAATGCGCGGCGCGCGATATTGGTAGCCGCTGCTGTAGCTCCATCCGCGATCGGCATTGTCGGGTCCGGGCTGGACCATCCCGAACGGCATCGAGGCGCCCGGAAACACGTGGCCGGTGCCGTCGGTGCCGATGAAGGGATCCACCTGCGCGGCGAAGGATTGCGCCAGGACCGGCGTGCAGACGCACGGCGCGCAGAGCCATAGCGCGCAGACGACAACGGCGAGGCGGCGCTTCATTCGCGGCTCCAGATCACCGGGTTCTTGCGGGTATCGATCGCCTGCCCGGGCGATGCGCCAGGACACCAGCGATCGCGGTCATTCGCCTGCACGAGGTTGAGCTTCTCGCCGAGCCGCATGTCCGCATCCATGTAGATGATGGTCATCACCGAGCGTGGATGGTCGCTGAGATTCGCCCCGGCCTTATGAAAAGTCCAGCCCAGGTGGAAACTCACTTCGCCCAGTTCGAAGGACTCGCTCTCGAAGCGCAAGCCGTGCGCGGCCATGTTCGCGCTGATCTTTTCCTCGCTCTCGTCGGAAATGCCCAGATCGCGGCCGAAGGCGACCGATTGACTGCCCGCGTAGAAACCGAGCGCCCCCATCTCCGGCGGCACCGCTTGCAGCGGAATCCATGCGGTGACGACGCGGTCGCTGGCGAGCGGCCAGTAGTACTGGTCGGCGTGCGCGGGCGTGATGCCGCCGCCGGGCTCTTTATACAAGGATTGGTCGTGATACAGACGCACGCCGCGGACCTGCAGCAGTTCGGCCGCGATTCGCGCCAAGCGGCGGCCCATCACGAAACGGCCTACCAGCGGACTCGACTCCCACAGATTCATCACCTGCAGGAACGCGCGGTCGTAAGTGCCGCGCGCCTCCAGCGGACGGTGTTCGTCGTTGAGTTCGATCGTGAGCCGGGTGATCTCGCGTCCGTATCGCGCCAGCGTGGCCGGGGCGAACACCTGCTTGAGTTTGATGAAGCCGTCGCGACGAAAGCGCTCGATGCGCTCGGGATCGAGGGGATAAGGAGCATCGAGCAGACGCTCGGCGTCCGCGGTGTCCGCGCGAGGATCGTCGGTTCCGCTGTTCATCTCGATGCGCGCGCCTCGGCCGCGATTCGGACGACGGCGGGCAGCGGGAAACAGACCGGCGATCCGACGCCACGGCTCGCCTCGTTCTCGGCATCGCCGTGGGCCTTGGCGCAGGCGAAACGACGAGGATCAGTGCAAGAGATTGCGCGGCCGCGTCGCCACGCAGCGGCCACGGCGGCTGCGACCATGCTCGGAAGGGCGTCGTAACTGTTGCTCATGGCTGCGTAGTGTGCTGGCGTCGCGGGCGTCGCTCGGCCTCTCGTTCGACCATTATTGATACTATTTCGACTCTTTAAGATCAGAGAAAGCAGGTTGAGAGTCGTCTGGGAGCCGGTTCATGGCGCTACCCAATCCGTACGCCTGCTTCGCCTGCGGCAGACGGCGTTCGCGGGTGCGTTGCACGCGCACGAGGCCCTTGAGCTGACCTGGATCGAGCGAGGCGAGGGCCTGCGAATCGTCGGCGGCCGCGTGGAGCCGTTCGTATCCGACGATGTGGTGCTGATCGCCGCGGGAGTGCCGCATGTCTGGCTGAGCCGCAACGACTGCCCCGCCGGGGTCGCGGCGACCGTGCTGCAATTGCCGCCATCGCCGACGCTGGCTGCTCTGCCCGAGTGGCGCGGCCTCGCCCCGCTGCTGGAGCACGCGCGTCGCGGACTGGCGGTGGAGGGCGCGCCGCGGCTCGATGCTATCGCCGCGCTGGCGCGCATGCCGAGCGCGCCTGGTCCGGCGCTGCTGGGCGCCGCGCTGTCCGTGCTGGCCGCACTGGCGGATGCGGGCGACGCGCTGCGGCCTTTGGATGCCCTGCCGGCGGCTCCCGGCCGAACCAGACCGGGCCGGGAACGGCGCTTGGACGCGTTGTTGGCGTGGGTGCGCAATCGTCTGCACGGCCCGCTCGACATCAAGGCGGCCGCGGCGATCCTGCACGTGAGTCCCGGCGCTTTCAGCCGCAGTTTCCAGCGGCTGGCGGGCAAACCCTTCACGGCGTACGTCAACGATTTGCGGATCGCCGAAGCCTGTCTGCAACTCAAACGTACCGACCGCCCGATCGCCGAGGTCGCGCAGCGCTGCGGCTTCGCCACGCTGTCGCATTTCAATCGGCAGTTCCGGCTGCGCGCGGGCGTTGCCCCGCGCGCCTACCGCCGATCCGGCTGAATCGGGCGAAGACCCTCAGTCGGTCAACGCGCCGAGCAGGCCACCGCCGGACGAGCCGCCGCCCTGCTGGAAATACACCTCTTCGTAGGGCTGCACCACGACCCAGCCTTCACCGACGAAACGCAGTTGGATGCTCTCGCCCGAACCGCGGCCGATCAGTGTCTTGAAATTGATATCAGTGACGATCTCGGGCGAGAGCCCACCGGACCAAGCGACGGTGGCGTTGGGATCGGTGAACACCGGACCGGTCTGCGCGCTGACTGGCAACACCAGCGGTTCGTAATGCGAGGTGATCGCGACCAGGCCATGTCCGCTGAGCTTCACGTTGAACAAGCCCCCGGTCATCATTCCGGCGGCCTTGCGCATCAGCTTGATCTCGTTGGTGATGGTCGCCTCGGTGGCGAGCACATCGTTGCCGTTGACGAAGATCGATTCGCCCTGCAGGCGCAGGATCGTGATCTTCTTGCCGACGTCGGCCAGATACACGCGGCCCTGGCCTTCGATCTTCATCAGGGTCATGCCTTCGCCGCTCACCGCTTTTTTCAGCAGATTGCCGAGCCCCTGCTCCATGATGCCCTGACGGGTGAACTTGATCCCGCCTTTGCGCGCCACCATCGCGCCCGACTTGGCCCAGATCATGCCATTGATCCTGGCTTCGAGCAGATGCGCGCTCTCCAGCTCGAAGGCATCGCCCGAGAGATCTTTCTCTTTCGCGTAGGCAAGAAATTCCTGCAGGGTCTTGACGCTCATGTGTGCTCCTCGATCGCAATGGGGATGATCCGGGCGCTTATTGTCGGCTCTAGGACGCTTCGGCACCATAGCGGCGGGCCTGCCTGTCACCACGGCGAATCCAGAGTCATCGCAGACTCCCGGGAGCGGCCATCGATGCGTGCCGACTTAGCGAAGGGCTGAACGACACCATCCTGGCGTGATTCAGACGCCACAGACGCAGGCTTGGCCTGCGTCTGCTCCCGCGGGATCAAACACTTGCGCGCTTGCTCCGCACGCGCCCCTCCATGACACGCGGAACCTCCGACGTGTTCAGAGGCTCCTTGGGATCTGAAGCTGCGCGGCGAGCAGATACCGAGTCCGGACTCGGTTCCGCCAAGGTAGAATCTAGCGGTTTGCCCAGCCCGGAGCCCGTCATGTCCTCACTCGCCTACCGTCGCGTTCTGCTCAAACTTTCCGGTGAGGCGCTGATGGGCGACGAAGATTACGGGATAGACCCCAAGGTGATCGGCCGGCTTGCGCGCGAAGTCATCGAAGCGCGGGAAGCAGGCGCCGAGATCGCTCTGGTCATCGGCGGCGGCAATATTTTCCGCGGCGCCGGACTCGCCGCTGGCGGCATGGACCGGGTCACCGGCGACCAGATGGGCATGCTCGCCACCGTCATCAACGCCTTGGCCATGCAGGATGCGTTGGAAAAGCTCGGCGCGAAATGCCGGGTGATGAGCGCGATCAAGATCAACGATGTCTGCGAGGATTACATCCGCCGTCGCGCCGTGCGTCATTTGGAAAAAGGCCGGATCACCATCTTCGCAGCCGGTACCGGCAACCCTTTTTTCACCACTGATTCCGGTGCGGCGTTGCGTGCGATCGAAATCGGCGCGGATCTGCTGCTCAAGGCGACCAAGGTCGACGGCGTCTACGACAAGGATCCGAAAAAACACGCGGACGCGGTGCGCTACGACAATCTCAGTTACGACGAGGTCATCGCCCGCGATCTGCAGGTGATGGATACGGCCGCCTTCGCGCTCTGCCGCGACAGCCGTCTTCCGTTGCGGATCTTCGACATGGGCCAACCGGGCGTTCTGCTCAGGATCCTGCGCGGCGAAAAAATCGGCACGCTAGTCACCGCCTGAGCCTAGGGCAACACTGCGAAAGTCAACGTTGCCGTGGCACAGGGATGTGCCGCCCGCGAATCAATCACGCAAGTGATTGATTCGGCGAGTGCAAGTCCGAATCCATTTCGGACTTGCGACCGCTGAGCAACTCCAGGAGGGACTTGTTCAGTGTTGCCCTAATGGAATCGAGACGCCCCTGGGC
>SSEV01000057.1 GCA_008015095.1 Lysobacteraceae bacterium
ACATGCTCATCCTCACCCGCCGCATCGGCGAAACCCTCAAGATCGATCTCGGCGCCGAAGTCATCAGCGTCACCGTCCTGGGCGTCAAGGGCAATCAGGTGCGCGTCGGCATCCAGGCGCCGAAGGACATCCCGGTCCACCGCGAAGAGATCTACGAGCGTATCCAGCGGGGCGATGGTCGGACGCTGAAGGCGGTGGGGCATGGCTAAGCTTCGCCGCAAGTGGCCCGACCATCCCTTGGTTGGCCTCAAGTTGACCTACAAGAGCAACAGGGCGGCCTCGCAGGTCGAAGTGGTCGATTGCATGCCGGGTCCGATGCTGCTCGACACCAGCAGCCTCGATCAACCCGAAGCCAGGATCGAAGGCACTCTCAAGCTTCGCTTGCGTCATCTCGATACCGGCGCGGAATTTTGGTCGCTACCGTTGATCTGGGACGGCAAGACTGTCCCGAAAAGCATTGAGGCGGGCAATGGCTGAGATTTCCCTCATCGAGTGGACCGATGCGACCTGGAACATCATCACGGGATGCAGCGTCAAATCGGCAGGTTGCAAACACTGCTACGCGATGAAGCTCGCCGGCACCCGATTGCAGCACCACCCGTCGCGCGCGGGCCTCACGAACGACACCGCCGCCGGCCCGGTCTGGAATGGACAGGTCCGCTTCAACGGGCAATGGCTGGATCAGCCGCTACGCTGGCGCCGGCCGCGCCGGATCTTCGTATGCGCTCACGGCGACCTGTTCCATGAGTCGGTGCCGGATGAGTGGATCGACAAGGTGTTTGCGGTGATGGCGCTGGCGCCGGCGCACACGTTCCAGGTTCTGACTAAGCGAGCGGAGCGCATGCGCGCATACCTGAGCTCGCCCGATGTCGGAGCCAGAATCGGCAGTGCCGAGCGCGAGTATGCGAAGGCCGTCGACTTCTACAGGCCGAAGAACGGAATCGCAAACGTCCACGTCGCATGCGAACGCCACATGCCGCTGCCGAATGTCTGGCTTGGCGTGAGCGTCGAGAACCAGGACGCGGCCGACGAACGCATCCGGCTACTACTGCAGACGCCGGCGGCAGTGCGCTGGATCAGCGCCGAGCCGCTGCTGGGGCCGGTAGATCTCGTGCGGACGTGCTGGGATTGCGTCAGCGCGGAAGTGGCGCTTCGATTCGATCGCTCTACGGGTGGCGATGTCACTGAGCTGACCCCTCTGTTTGGCATCGGCTGGGTCGTCGCCGGTGGTGAAAGCGGCGAGTGTGCACGCCCGATGCGATTGGCGTGGGTGCGTGCGCTGCGCGACCAGTGTGCTGCGTCTGGGGTGCCATTTCTGTTCAAACAGTGGGGCGAATGGCATCCAGCTTCCAGTGGGCATGGTGGTGAGAACGGAGCATTCAATGGCGACATCTTCATGCCTGGATGGGGCGACATCTCAGTAGCAGGTCGCGAAAACAACATGGTGCGCGCTGGCAAGCGCGCTTTCGGCTATCGCGTTCTCGATGGGGCGACTCACGACCAGTATCCAGATACGCCGCCGCTGATCGATCAGGTCAAGGCTCTGGCGAGGAGGCTCGGCGTCGATGCTGACCCCTGAAACCCTCGACCGCCTCGAAGCCCAGGCGCGCGCCCAGATTGGCAAGGAGATCGGCACCGGCTGCGTCGTGACGCCGGGCGAGCTGCTCGCCCTGATCGAGTACGCGCGTCACCCCCTTTTTCTGATCGACCCGACCACGCAACGGATCGAGCGCGTGCTCGATCCATCAACCGACAGGAGCACCACCGCATGAACATGACCAGCTTCAGCACCGGACAGCCCTCGCACGCTTTCCCCCCGACCGCCGATGCGGTGGTCTCGCAGTGGTTCGAGGTCGCGGCTTCCTTCGATTCGCGGGCCGCGTTGCCGCGGGCGATGGCGGTGTGCGCAGTGACCGACGAAGGCCTCGTGCTGCCGCATCTCACGATGAACAGCATCGAGATCGAACTGCCTGGCGGGTTCGTGGTGCCGTTCGATGGCCCGATGCAGAGCGTGTTGTCGATCGGCTTCCCGTGCCGGTGGCGCATCAACAAGCCCGCGACCATCGACCCGGTCACCTACGTGGTGTTCGGGACCGGCATCACGGCGTCGGCCGAGGACTGATCCGATGGGCAAGCCCAAGGATCGAGCCGTCGCTCGGCGCCGCGCCCTGCTGGCAGCCATCCATGCCGAAGCCAAGCAGCGCGAGAAGTTCGGGCTCGACGAGGACGCTTACCGCGACCTCGTCGAGCGCGTGTCCGGTGAGCACGGCACGCCGGTGCGTAGCGCCGGCGATTGCACGCCTCGCCAGCTCGAGGCCGTCCTGGACGAACTGCGGCGCTTGGGCGGTGCGCCCGCGTGTGGCGCCCAGACGGGTCAGCAGTGGCCCGGACGGCCCGCTGGCGAGCTGTCGCCGCTGCTGTCGAAGATCGAGGCCTTGCTGGCCGACGCAGGCCGTCCCTGGGCCTACGCGACGGCCGTGGCGAGGCGCATCTGCAAGGTCGACCGGCTGGAGTGGTGCTCGGACGAGCAACTCGGCAAGGTCGTGGCCGCGCTGCAGATCAATGCCGATCGCCACGGCCGCTCACGGCGCCGCCCAGGCGGCCGGAGGCGCGGCTGAATGAAGCCGATGGAGGCCCGCCGCAACGAACTCCTGGCCGATGTCGCCGCGCATGCGGCGGCCACAGCGCAGGAGTTCGGCGTGCCTGCCGACCAGGCCGAGCAGATCGGCGCCGCTGTCGCCGACGCCCTGGCCGCCAACTGGGGCGGTCAGACGCTGTCGTTCCCCAAGGACGCCGCCTTCCGGCTGTCCCAACGTGATCGCGAGATCCTCGCCGCCCACCGTGGCGGCGCTCCCGTGGCGAGGCTCGCCCGGGAGTACCATATGACCGAACAGGGGCTCCGCAAGCTCCTGCGCCGTGCCGAACTCAGGGCCGGCGGGCTCGATCAGATCGAGCTGTTCGAGCAGGCGTCCTGATGTTGCGACGTCGCACGGTCTTGATTCCACCACCTGCAATCGCGTTTCATTGAGGCCGCCCACTTCCGGGTTCTTCCGGGTTCTTCCGGCCCAAATATCTCAGCGGTGGCCCCTGAATATCTCACCCCTGCTCACGCAAACGCGCGTAGAAGAATCCATCCATCCCCTCTTCCCCTGGCAGCCGCTGACGGCCAGCGCCAGCAGCATGACCGAAGCCCTCGCTAAGAGGCTCGGCGACGGCATCGGGGGTACGCGCCAGAAACGCGTCGATCTGCTGCGCGTTTTCGCGGGCCAATATCGAACAGGTCGCATACACCAGCCAGCCATCGGATGCGAGGGTGGCCCACAAAGCGTCGAGCAGCCGCCCCTGCGTGGCGACAAGCGCATCGATGTCGCCTTCTCGACGATGCAACAGCACGTCGGGTTGACGACGGACGATGCCGGTGGCCGAGCATGGCGCGTCGATCAGCACCGTATCGAACGGCCGGCCGTCCCACCACGCGGCGAGATCGACGGCGTCCGCCGCTTTGAGCGTCGCCTGCGCATCGACGCCGAGTCGCGCCAGCGTCTCCACGGTGCGGCGCAGGCGGCGCGGATCGATCTCGATCGCGGTGAGTTGCAGGCCGGGTTCGCGCTCGAGCAGATGCGCAGCTTTGCCGCCAGGCGCGACGCAGGCATCAAGCATGTGCATGCCGGGCGCGGGCGCGAACAGATCGGCGACCATTTGCGCGGACGCATCCTGCACCGAAACCCATCCTTCATCGAATCCCGGCAGCTCCGCAATCGACAGCGAGCCGTCGATGCGCAAGGCATCGGCGCACAACGGGTGCGTGACGGCCTCAATCCCGGCTTCGAGCAGGCGCCGCCGATACGCGTCGCGATCCATGCGCGCGCGATTGACCCGCAGCCATAGCGGCGCTGGCGCGGCGCTGGCGGCGAGGATGGTCTCGGCATGCTGCGGCCAGTCGCGGCGCAATTCGTCGAGCAGCCATTGCGGCCAGGTCTGTGCCGGGCCGGCTTGCGGCAGGCCTTCGCGCAGGACGCGGCGCAGCAGCGCGTTGACCATGCCGGCCTGATGCGCGCGACCAAGCGCACGTGCAGCCTCGACAGTGGCGTCGACTGCGGCGTGCGCGGGCAATTTCAAGGCGTCAACCTGCGCGAAACCGGCGTAGAGCAAGGCTCGCAACGGCTCATCGCGTCTGCCGAGCGGCTTGGCGATCCACGCCTCCAACGCCGCGGCATAGCGCGCGCGTTCGCGCAGCGCGGCAAAGCAGATCGCCTCGACCAGAGCGCGATCGCGCGGATCTTCGAGTTTGGGCAGGGTATTGGCGAATTCGCCCTTGAGCGAACGCCCGCGATGCAACACCGCGTCGAGCACGCGCGCGGCGGCGAGACGGGAAGCGACACCGGAAGGCGTGGTGTTCATGGCGTCGCCACGACCGCTTCGATCGAGCCGCGCGGAAACGTCGCCAGCCAGCACGTGGCGCCGTCCTCGGCCACGCATTCGCAGAGATAGCCGTCGGCATGCTTCGGCGCGCGCAGCAGCATGACCACGGCGGCGATATCGCCGATGCGCGGCGCGCGCGCGTAGCGCTCCTCCAGACCGCAGCGCATGCCTTCCAGCGAAATCACGCGGACGACATCGAGTTCGCGAATGGCGCTCATGCGGCGGGCGGCGCGAGATCGCGGCGGGCGTTGAGATAATCGGCTGCGGTGATGACCTTGCCGCCTTCGCGTTGCAGCGCGCGGATGCGCAAAACGCCTTCGCCGCAGACGATGTCGATGCCCTCGCGGCCCGCGGCCAGCACAGCGCCGGGGGCTTTTGCCTGTCCCGCATCCGCCTGCGCCACAGCAACCGCGCCGTGGATGCGTAAGCGCTCGCCGGCGATCACCGCTTCGGCCACCGGCCACGGGTTGAAGGCGCGGACTTTGTTCGCCAACACCACGGCGGGCAAGGTCCAATCGAGTTTCGCCTCATGCTTCTCCAGCTTGTGCGCGTAGGTCACACCTTCCTCCGGCTGCGGCTGCGGCTGCGGGTGAATGCCCGCGCGCAACAGTCCCAGACCATCGGCTAACACCATCGCGCCGAGTTCGGCGAGCCGGTCGTGCAATTGGCCACCGGTGTCCTGCTCGCCGATCGGGGTTTTCCGCGACAGCAGCACCGGGCCGGTGTCCAGGCCTTTTTCCATCCGCATCAGGCATACGCCGGTTTCGGTGTCGCCGGCTTCGATCGTGCGCTGGATCGGCGCCGCGCCGCGCCAGCGCGGCAGCAGCGAAGCATGCACGTTCCAGCAGCCATGCGCGGGAATGTCGAGAATGCGCTGCGGCAGGATCAGGCCGTAGGCGACCACCACCATCAGATCGGGCTTCAGCGCGCGCAGCGCGTCGCGCGAAACCTGTTGCTTCAGGGTTTCCGGTTGCAACACTTCGATGCCGAGCTGCATCGCCTCGCGCTTGACCGGCGAAGGCGTGAGCGCGCGGCCGCGCCCCGCAGGACGATCGGGCTGGGTGTAGACCGCCACCACTTCGCCATGACGCGCGGCGGCGCGCAGCGAGGGGACGGCGAAGTCGGGGGTGCCGGCGAAGACGATTCTGAGAGGCATACAATCCGGAAAGTTTGGGTCACGCGAGCAGCATGCACCGCGGGAACTGCATTGAAAGCATCAGGATATCGGCGGACGCTCACCCGGCCGATACGATCGCGAAAACGCATCGCGCAACAAACCGAAGCCGAACAGCACCATCAGTGACGACACACCGAAGGTCATGAAACCGCCTGTGTATTCCGGCAGACGCTCAACGAAGCTGTTGTAGAGCACCCAAGCGATGATCGCGAGCCCGGAACCCAACGCCACGAGACCCAAAAGCGCTTGTGGAAACGCGATCAAAACCCGAAAGGTGCGCAACACGAGACTGGGACGCTCGATCTCAAGAAGCGCCTGGCGCAGATCAAGCATGTACAGGATGGCGCTGGCAAGCGCGACCGCGAAAACCACACCGCAAATGATCTCGACCACCTCATGGAGGTCGATCAGATGCGCGGCGACGATCGAAGCCGGCATGGCCGCAACCGCGATGCACAATTTCACCGCGACGCGGACGGCCGGGGCCATGTTCACGCCGCCGAATTGCGCCGCGCTTTCTCCAGCTTCTTGCGGACCATCTCGCGCTTGAGCGGCGAGAGGTAGTCGACGAAGAGTTTGCCGTCGAGGTGGTCCATCTCGTGCTGGATGCAGATCGCCAGCAAGCCGTCGGTCTTCAGCTCGAACGGCTGGCCATCGCGGCCGAGAGCCCTGACCGTGATCTCGTTGGCGCGGGTGACGTCGGCGAAGATGCCGGGCACCGACAGACAACCTTCCTGATAGACCTGATGACCGTCGGCCTGCGCGATCTCCGGGTTGATGAAGACCATCGGCTGGTTCTTCTCTTCGCTGATGTCGATGACCATGAACCGGCGGTGGTCGTCGACTTGGCTGGCGGCCAGACCGATGCCCGGCGCCTCGTACATGGTCTGGAACATATCGTCCAGCCGGGCCTGGAACTCGGGGGCCATGATTTCGGCCGATTCGACCGGCCGGGCCTTGGTCCGCAGCCGGACGTCGGGGAATTCAAGAATTGGGAGCAGCGTCATATTTGGGCACTTGGGGCGGGCTTCGCCCGCGAATTGAAGCCATTGTAGCGCCTGCGGACTTGCCAAGCGGCGGGTTTTCTGGGCTATAGTGCGGACGTTTCGAGTGGGGAAATTCCCAAGGGGAGCAAGTAGATGGCCAGCATCCTTAAGCGCTTTTCTCACCGTCTCAAGGTGATCGGCGCCGCCGCCCTGCTGACGGTGGGCACCTTCGCCATCGCCCAGGAGTTCCGTGGCGACCATCCAGACACCTACACGGTCAAGCGCGGCGACACCCTTTGGGACATCGCGGGACGTTTCCTCACCAAACCGTGGCTGTGGCCCGAAATCTGGCAGGCCAACCCGCAAATCCAGAACCCGCATCTGATCTATCCGGGCGATGTGATCAGTCTGGCCTACCTGGACCGCGTGGTGGTCCAGCCCGGCCCGCGCACCGATTCGCCGATCAATGTGATTTCGCTGTCCGAGATCGAGGCTTATCTGCGCGATCTGCGCGTGGTCGATAGCTTTGAAGAGCTGCCCTACGTGGTCGGACTGGAAGAGGACATCACCCGCGGCGTGCGCGGACATCTGGCCTACGCGCGCGGCCTCGACGGCGCGCAGGTCGGTCAGCGCTACATGATCGTGCGCCCGACCACGCATTACATGCGGATCGGCAACCGCAAGTGCTGCGACATGCTCAGCAAGAACGATCTGGATTTCCGCGGCGGCAAGATCCCCGGCTTCGGCGTGCCCTGGAGCGATACCGCTGGCGCCGATGTGGGTCGCGAAGCCCTGGGCTACGAGCTGCTCAAGGTCAACGCCGGCACCGTGGTGCGCCTGATGGAAGGCGATGTCGAGGCCACCAGCCTGCAGTTGGACGACCCGGACGTCGAAGTGCGGGTCGGCGATCGCCTGATGCCGGTGGAAGCTCAGCCTTACGATCTGCAGTTCTTCCCGCATCGTCCCAAGCAGGAGATGGACCACGAGAAGGCGCGCGTGCTGGCCGTCGCCGACTCCCTCACCAGTGGCGGTCCTAAGCAGGTCGTCGCGATTTCGGCCGGTTCGCAGGACGGGATCGATAACGGCACGGTGTTGTCGGTCTGGCGTCCGGGCACCAACGCCGTCGACCGGGTCGACGTCGGCTATTGGCGCGGCGACGAAACCGTCCCCAAGGGCAGCCGCGTGCAATTGCCGGATGAATACGCCGGCCATGTCCTGGTGTTCCGCACCTTCGACAAGGTCAGCTATGGGCTGATCATGCAAAGCATCAAGCCCAGTCGCGTGGGTTACAGGGTGAAGAGTCCGGACGTGCGCTGAGGCGCTTTCCCCTACGCCCATATCGGAGTTTTCCGACACACTGCCGCGACGGCGCCCGAGGGCGCCGTCGTCGTTTGCGGCGCACGCTTGAATGCATGACCGATGACGACACGCCCCTCTCCGCGGAAACCGATGCGCTGTTGCGGCTGGTGCTCGCGGGCGGCGCGGCAGCGCCGCGCCGCCGCTTGATCGAGGCGCATGGCGGTCCTCTCGCCGCTGAACTCGCCGGTGTTGCGGCTTGGCGCGCATGCGGCCTGGATTCGGACCAAGTCCGCGCCCTACACCCCGCAACGGACGGATCCGCTTCCGCCCTGCGGAAACGTTGCAGGGATTGGCTGCGCCTGCCCACGCATCATCTGATTGGCTGGCATGACCGCGATTACCCCTCGCTGCTGCGGCAATCGGTCAACCCGCCGCTGGCCGTGTTCGTCGCTGGTGATCCGGCCCTGCTCTGGCATCCCGGCATCGCCGTGGTCGGCAGTCGTGGACCCTCTCCCAGCGGACGCGACAATGCCCGCAGCTTCAGCCTTGCGCTGTCGCGCGCCGGCCTGAGCATCGTCAGCGGCATGGCGGCAGGGGTCGACCGCGCTGCGCATGAGGCCGCGCTGGAGGGGCAACGGCCCACGGTCGCCGTTCTGGGCACCGGGCCGGATGTGCCCTATCCGCGCGAACATGCCGCGCTGTTGACTCGGATTGCGACGCAGGGCGCGGTGATCAGCGAGCACCCGCCCGGAACCACGGCTGTGCGCGGGCATTTCCCCAGCCGAAACCGAATCATCGCGGCGTTGAGCCTGGGCACACTGGTGGTCGAAGCTGCGAGCCGCTCGGGCGCGCTGATCACTGCCCGCCTCGCGGCCGAAGCGGGACGCGAGGTCTTCGCCATTCCAGGGTCGATCCATAATCCGATGACCAGAGGCTGTCATCGTCTGATCCGCGACGGCGCCGCATTGGTCGAAAGCCCCGACGAGATCATTGCCGAACTTGGCCCTATGGCGCGGCGCATGAGCGAACACTTGCGCCAACCGCTTCCCACCCCCATTGACGGGCCCGGCAAGACACGACCGCAACCTGTCTCGGAAATCTTTGAGACGCCTTTCGATGCGGATGCCGACTACCAGCGCTTGTGGCGGGCATTGGATGACGACCCTACCGATATGGATCGGTTGGTCGAAAGAACCGGATTGACGGCCGCCACCCTGTCCTCCATGCTGCTCTTGATGGAGCTGCAGGGTCGCGTGGTGCGCGCGCACGGCCGCTATACCCGCGCCAGACCTCCACATCTCACCGCGCCCTCGGGCGCAGGTCAGGGGACATGAAAGAAAGCATTCTGGATGTGCTGCTCTACCTCTTCGAGCACTACATCGCCAACGACACCGATCCGGCCAGGGATCGCGATTCTCTGCAGAACAACCTGCTGCAGGCCGGTTTCAGCCCTGCGGAAATCCACAAGGCCTTCGACTGGCTGGATGGATTGGCCGATCGACGGCCCGAGCCCTCGGCGCCCCGTGCGAACGGCCCGATCCGGGTTTACGCCGGCCCCGAACTCGACAAGCTCGATCTGGACTGTCGCGGCTTTCTGATGTTTCTCGAACAGCAAGGCATTCTCGACGCGGACCAGCGCGAGTTGGTGCTCGACCGAGCGATGGCCCTGGATCAGGACGAACTCGATCTGGACGATCTCAAATGGGTCGTGCTGATGGTGCTGTTCAATCAACCCGGGGCCGAAGCGGCTTACGCGTGGATGGAAACGCAGATGTTCGAGGACGAGGACGACGCCCTGCACTGAACGACGCGCGCGCAAGACGGTCTGTCGACAGAGTCGATAAACTTGCCATGGTCGCGACACGCGGCCGGCGCACCTCGCACTGGCGCGACCCTGACCACTGCACCAGGGACGACATCGCACCGGACAGGGCGGTCCGGACAGAACTCTGGGGAGACGATGACAGATTGGTATTACCACGATCCCGGGAAGGGCCGAGTCGGGCCGCTGACCGCGGAGGAGATGCGTCAGCGTTATCGCGAGCGTCTGATCGCACGCGATACGCTCGCCTGGCACGATGGCCTGCGCGAATGGCAGCCTTTGGAGCGGCTGCTCGAAGAACTCGGCTTGACCGGCGTACAGCCCGACGCGCGCCTCCCGCCCCCCTTGCCGTCGCGACCGGCGGCGGCCACGGCTTCGCATGCGGGGCCGATGCGCGGCACGGCGCCCCCCCGGTCGAACACCAGCGGATGTCTGATCGTCGCGATCGTGCTCGGGGTCGTCGGACTGGTGCTGCTGGCGATCCTCGCGGCGATCGCGCTCCCGGCCTACCGCGACTACGTGGAGCGCACCAGGGCTCTGCGAGGCGGCACGACGCCGACATTCGACGCCGAAAGGATGGCCCGCACCGAGGCCCTGGCGCGCACGCTGATCGAGCGCGCGATGGGCGCGCACTACGGCCAACAGGGCATTTGTCCGGACGAATTCGAGTTCGAGACCGAACAGGTGCGCGACCAGCGCCTGCAGGGCGATGAAAACGGCTGGTTTCTGATCCGTTCGGCCAAGCCCAGGAGCGGTCTGTGCGCCTATGATGTCGAATTCTACGGCCTAGGGCCCGAATTGACGGGCAAAACCGTGCGTTATGAAGTGACCATGTTGGGCAAGGAGGTCGGCATCGTCTGCAACAACAACGACCTGCCACCGGATCGCCTGCCGCCAGGTTGCGGCGGCTGAGCCGGGACCGGTCTCCACATCGTTCCTCAAGCCAACCTCGGTCGACGCCACCATGTCCACACCTCCGCCGCTGCCTCCCGAACCGTCCCGAAGCGAACAGATGGCTGCCGCATTCGGTCAACGCCACAACACGCCGATGCCCTCCCAGCAACCGCCCAAACGCGGCCTTTCGGGCTGCGCGCTGGCGGCGATCATCGGCGCGGTGCTGTTCGTGGTCGCGATCCCGGTCGTCGCGATTCTGGCGGCGATCGCGATCCCGCAGTATCAGGATTACATCGCGCGCACCAAGGTCCAGCAGGTCTATCTGCAGGCGGTCGCGCTCGAGCAAAGCATCGACACGCATCGGCGCCAGACCGGCGAATGCCCGAACAACTCGGCGTTGGGATTGGAAGACAGCGTCGAGCGCTTCGGCGCGCACGTCGCCTCGGTCCAAGTGGGGGCGGTCGAAAGCGGCAACTGCGCCATCGAGATCACGTTTGCCCAGCTGTCTCCTGCCGTGGACGGCAAGACCCTGTTGTTCGAATCGACCGAGACCGGTTGGAATTGCAACGGCGGCACGTTATGGCCGAACCATCGGCCACCGCAATGCCGTTGAGCGCTGTTCGCTTGGACCGTGTTTCGCTCTTTGCCGCACATCGTGTTCTTCCCGCCTTCTCTTTCACGTACAACGGAATACGCCCATGAGCGAGTGGTATTACAGCGACGCCTCCCGCAATCGTCACGGACCGATCGGCGCGGAAGAACTCGCCGCCTTGCACGCCTCCGGCGTTCTGCAACCGGACACCCTGGTCTGGCGCGAGGGCATGGGGGATTGGAAACCATGGCGCGAGATGATCCCTGAAGTGGTGTACGGCTCAAACGCGCATGCGCCCGCTGCGAGCACGCAGACGATGGAGGCGCCGCCATCGGTCTCGACGGCGGCGGACGATGGCGCCTATCGCCCCTACGCCATCGCCGAGGCCTCGCCTTATGCGCCGCCCCAAGCGCGGGTGGAAGAAAACGACAAGATCGTCACCGGCGGCCGTGTCGTCTATGCCGGGTTCTGGAAGCGGGTCGCGGCCAGCATCATCGACGGCTTCGTCACCAACGCCCTGGTGTACGCCGTGCAGATTCCGATGATGATGATTTTCGGCGTCAGCATGGTCGGCATCGGCGCCAGCGACAATCCTTTCGCCAGCGGCGCAGGCATCGCGGTGCTCGGTTTGATCTACCTGATTTCGATCATGATCCCGCTGATGTATTTCAGCTGGATGCATTCCTCGAAGAACCAGGCCAGCCTCGGCAAGATGGCGGTGGGGATCAAGGTCACCCGCAGCAATGGCGAGCGGATCACGTTCTGGCGTGCGTTCGGACGCTACTGGGCGCAGATTCCGGGCGCGCTAATCCTCGGCGGCGGCTATGTCATGGCCGCCTTCACAGAACGCAAACAAGCCCTGCACGACATGATCTGCGACACCCTTGTCGTCGACAAACACGCCTACACCGAGCATCCGGAATGGCAACGGGAGGAGCTGGGCACCGTCACCATCGTCATCCTGGCGCTGTTCGGCCTGCTCCTGGTGGGCTTCGTGGTGATGTTCGGAGCGATCATCGCGGTCCTGGGCAGCGGCCTGCGCTGAGCCCCGCTCATCTGTTCAGGGCCTGCGCCTCGACAAGCGGCTCAACTCGCCCCTCTTCCTACGGAAAGCTGAACAGGGGCGTGGCGAGAAGGCCCTGAGCCGGCCCCTGCGGCGCACCTGTCGGACCTGCCCGCTTGACAGGGAGCCTCCGGACGTGACACCACTAAAAAAGAGAACTGACCGCGCGCCCGGGCCTCAACCCGGGCGTCGTCTTCTGGCAAGGGATCCCCGGGTGCCTTGCCAGCCTGGCGCCGGAGACTTCGGCGCAACCTATTCGGACCCCCATTCCCGATGCCCAAGAACCTGCTCATCGTCGAGTCGCCCGCCAAGGCCAAGACGATCAATAAATACCTCGGCAAGGACTTCCAGGTTCTCGCCTCCTACGGCCACGTCCGCGACCTGGTGCCCAAGGAAGGCGCGGTCGATCCCGATCGCGGCTTCGCGATGCGCTATGAGCTGATCGACAAAAACGAGAAACACGTCGACGCCATCGCCAAGGCCGCCAAGGGCGCCGATGCGCTGTATCTGGCGACCGACCCGGATCGCGAGGGCGAGGCCATTAGCTGGCATATCGCCGAAATCCTGCGCGAACGCGGCCTGCTCGATGACAAACCGCTGCATCGCGTGGTGTTCACCGAAATCACCCCGCGCGCGATCAAGGAAGCGATGTCGCATCCGCGCAAGATCGCCGCGCCCCTTGTCGACGCGCAACAGGCGCGCCGCGCGCTGGACTATCTGGTTGGTTTCAATCTCTCGCCGGTGCTCTGGCGTAAGGTCCAGCGCGGGCTCTCCGCGGGCCGGGTG
Source organism: Lysobacteraceae bacterium (assembly GCA_008015095.1). Taxonomy (GTDB): domain Bacteria; phylum Pseudomonadota; class Gammaproteobacteria; order Xanthomonadales; family Xanthomonadaceae; genus Lysobacter_I. The sequence goes on from SSEV01000057.1 coordinate 13,042, forward strand.
CAATCGCCCGCCCTGCGCATGATCGTCGAGCGCGAAGAGGAGATCGAAGCGTTCATCGCGCGCGAGTATTGGACTATCGAAGCCGAATGCGCGCATCCTTCGCAGGCTTTCACCGCCAAGCTCACCCGGCTCGACGGCAAGAAATTCGAACAGTTCACGATCACCGACGGCGGCAGCGCCGAAGCCGCGCGCAAGCGCATCGTGAGCGCAGCCGATGGCATGTTGCAGGTCACCGATGTCGCCAGCAAGGAGCGCAAACGCCGCCCTGCGCCGCCGTTCACCACCTCGACCTTGCAGCAGGAAGCCTCGCGCAAGCTGGGCTTCACGACCAAACGCACCATGCAGGTCGCGCAGAAGCTGTACGAAGGCGTGACCATCGGCGACGAGGGTACGGTCGGTCTCATCAGCTACATGCGTACCGACTCGGTGAGTCTGTCGATGGAAGCCCTGGGCGAATTGCGCGACGTGATCGCCCGCGACTACGGCACCAAGGCGCTGCCCGACAAACCCAACTTCTACCAGACCAAATCGAAGAACGCACAGGAAGCGCACGAAGCGGTACGCCCGACTTCGGCGCTGCGCACCCCGGCCCAGGTCGCGCGTTATCTGAGCGAGGACGAGCGCAGGCTCTACGAGCTGATCTGGAAACGCGCAGTCGCATGCCAGATGGTGCCGGCCACGCTCAATACGGTTTCGGTCGACCTCGCCGCCGGCAGCGAACACAGTTTCCGCGCCACCGGCACCACCGTCGTGGATCCGGGCTTTCTCGCAGTGTATGAGGAAGGCAAGGACACCCGCACCAGCGACGACGACGACGAAGGCCGCAAGCTGCCGGCGATGAAACCCGGCGACCGGATCCCGCTCGATCGCGTTCATGCGGACCAGCATTTCACCCAGCCGCCTCCGCGCTTCACCGAAGCGGCCCTGGTCAAGGCGCTGGAGGAATACGGCATCGGCCGTCCTTCGACCTACGCATCGATCATCCAGACCCTGCTGTTCCGCAAGTACGTCGAGATGGAAGGGCGCAGTTTCCGCCCCACCGATGTCGGCCGCGCAGTCAGCAAATTCCTCAGCGGCCATTTCACCCGTTACGTCGATTACGACTTCACCGCGAAGATGGAGGACGAACTCGACGCGGTCAGTCGCGGCGAAGAGGATTGGGTGCCGTTGATGGAAAAGTTCTGGACCCCGTGCAAGGAACTGGTGGAACAGAAGACCGAAGCCGTCGATCGCTCCGAAGCCACCGGCGCACGCGAACTCGGCGTCGACCCGAAATCCGGCAAGCCGGTCAGCGTCCGTCTCGGCCGCTATGGACCGTATGCGCAGATCGGCACCGCCGACGACGAGGACAAACCGACGTTCGCCTCGCTGCGGCCGGGCATGTCGATGCACACCATCAGCCTGGATGAAGCGCTGGAGTTGTTCCGTTTGCCGCGCAAACTCGGCACGAGCGAAGGAGAAGAGGTCAGCGTCGGTATCGGCCGCTTCGGCCCATTCGCCAAGCGCGGCGGCACCTACGCCTCGCTGAAGAAGGAGGACGACCCTTATACGATCGACCTGGCCCGTGCGGTATTTCTGATCGAAGAGAAAGAAGAGATCGCGCGCAACCGGATCATCAAGGATTTCCCGGGCAGCGATATCCAGATTCTCAACGGACGCTTCGGCCCCTATCTCAGCGACGGCCGGCTCAACGGCAAGATCCCGAAAGATCGTGAGCCCGCTTCGCTGACGCTGGAGGAGGCGACCCGGTTGCTGGAGACGACCGGGAAACCGGCGCGACGCGGTTTCGGCGCGAAGAAAGCCGCGGCCAGGAAAGCCGCCGAATCCAAGGCGAAAAAGCCGGTTGCGAAGAAAGCAGTCGTGAAAAAGGCCGCCGCCAAGAAAGCGACGGCCAGCGGATCCGCGAAAAAACCTGCGAAAAAAGCCGCGCGCAAGGCCCCGACCAAAAAAGCTTTCGCCTACACGCATCCGGAACCGGCGAAATCGCTGCTGACCTCAAAACCCAGCACGACGGTCGGAGTCAAGCGCGTGGTCAAGAAGGGCGCGAGTTGACCGCGCCCTCGGACAGCGCGGACTGACCTGCATCCGCCCGTGCGCCATACGGGCGACGGGCTACGATCATGTCGTTCTTGGATTTTCTGCACCGTCGGCGGCACTACCGGGCCTTGCGCACGCTGGCGCGCTGGCTCCCGCAGCCGATCGGACATTTCTATTCGCCACTCACCGATCCCGACGCTCTGCAGCACGACGCGGCGCGGTTGTGGCCTGCGCTCCCGACCGATCCGCCGTTCGATTTCGCAATCGAGACGCAACGCGCGCTGCTACGCGAGATCCTGCCGCCGTTGCTCGCGGAATTCGACTACCCGATGGAAGCGCACGCCGATCCGCGGCGCTTCCATCGCGGCAACGATCAGTTCGCCGGCCCCGATGCGTTGACGCTGTACGCCCTGCTGCGGCACTGGCGTCCGGCACGGATGATCGAGGTCGGCAGCGGTTATTCGACGCTGCTCGCCGCCGATGTCAATCGGCGATTCCTCGGCGACGGCATGCGGCTTACCGCGATCGAACCGTATCCGCGCGATGTCCTGCGTGCACTGCCGCGACTCGCCGCATTGCGCGAGGAACGCGTGCAGGATACGCCCGACCATGTGTTCGAGACGTTGCATGAGGGCGACGTGCTCTTCATCGATTCCTCGCATGTGCTCAAGACCGGCAGCGATCTGGTGCATCTGCTGACCCGGGTGCTGCCAAGACTGCGTTCGGGCGTGCGCATTCACCTGCACGATGTGTTCTTGCCGGACGACTATCCCCCGCAATGGGCGATCGAAGAAAATCGCGGCTGGAACGAGCAATACGCCATCGCGGCGATGCTCGCCAACGGCACGCGTTACCGCGTCATATTCGCCGTGCATTTCGTGCTGACCCGACTGGCCGACGAGGCCCGCGCGGCGTTCGGCGATTACGCGGGCCTTGCGTATCAGGGTGGCAGCTTCTGGATCGAAGTCGTATGAATCGTCCGCACATTCCGGTTCTCGACCCTGCGCAAGCCGCAGACTGCCTGCGTGCCGGCGCGGTGATCGTTTATCCCACCGAGGGCGTCTGGGGGTTGGGCTGCGATCCTTTCGCCGAAGCCGCCGTACGACGTCTGCTCGCGATCAAGCAACGGCAGGTCGAGAAAGGCGTGATCCTGATCGCCGCGCGCCCGGATCAACTCGATGCCATCGTCGACTGGGCCGGTCTCGATCCGAAGCGTCGCGACGCCGTGCTCGCAACCTGGCCCGGCCCGCACACCTGGATCGTCCCGGTGCTCGGCGGCGTGCCGCGCTGGATCACCGGCATGCACGACAGCGTCGCGGTACGGGTCAGCGCGCATCCGTCGGTGCGCGCCTTGTGCACCGCTTTCGGCGGACCATTGGTCTCCACCAGCGCCAATGTCAGCACGCAGCCGCCGGCCCGAAACCGCGATGCTTTGGATCCAGCCTTGCTCGCCCAGATCGACGCCCTGCTGGAGGGCGAAACCGGTGGCCTCGAAGGTCCGACCCCGATCCGCGATGCGATCAGCGGCGAGGCTTTGCGCCTGTGATGCTGGCGCGTCTGAATCTCGGCAAACGAAGCGCACCGGTCGGTCTTTCGCTCCGTCGCCACTGCCCGCAAGATGCGCGCATGCGCGCTTGTCTCCGTCTACCGTGCTTGCTGCTCACTTTCATCGCGGCCACGCCCGTCGCGCTGGCGGCCGATGAGGTCACGATCTATCGTTGCACCGATGTCCAAGGGCGGCTCACTCTGAGCGATTCGCCCTGCGCCAAAGGCCAGCGTCAGGAGACCCGTCACATGATCCGGCCCAAGGATGCGCCGATCAGGCACGCCGCCCCAGTCACGACGCCAGCACCCGTCGCCGTACCTCCGCCCCAGGCGGTCGTGATCAACACCCCGCGGCCACTGTACGAATGCTTCACGCCCGACAGTACCCGCTATTTCAGTGAAACCCCTGAAGGCAACCCACGCTGGGCGCCGCTGTGGACCGTGGGCGCGCCTGTACTGGCTGAAGTGCCGGTCTACGAACCGGGCGGCCTGAATATCCGCGTCGACGACGGACGCGTCAGCGGCCGCTATCAAAGCCCGACTTACGGCAAGGTGATCGTCCCGACCGCCGCCGGCTACGGTGCCGGCGCTTGGGTGCGCGATGTCTGTCATCCGCTGCCGCAGGCAGAAGTCTGTGCGCGGCTCGGCGATCGCCGCGACGAATTGCGCCGCAGATTCTTCAACGCACAACCTTCCGAGCGCGCCGTACTTAACCGCGAAGAGCGCAGCATCAACGCGCGCCTCGCATCCGATTGCCGGTAACCTGCCGATGATGTTCGCCACCCACCCGCCGATTCGCTTGTGCGCGACCATCGTCGCGATATCCGTTCTCGCGTGCATCGCATGGTCGCCACATCAGGCGCGCGCGCAGAACATCGTGATCTACCGCTGCACCGACGCCGGTGGCGCCGTCACCCTGCAGAACAACGCGCCCTGCCCCAAAAGCAGCCGCCAGGAGATCCGCGAACTTGGCGGCGTCCCCAGCACGCCGCCGCCGACGGCTGCGCTACCGACAGCAGCATCCACGCCTCCCCCTCCCGGCAGTGATTTCGTGCTGGTTCGCGGACCGCAGACTGACGCGCCGACCGCACCAGCCGCCACCGTGCGTACACCGCCCCCCGCGTTGTATCAATGCCGTAGCTGGGACGATCGCGACTACCTCGGCGACATCGCCGAACCGCCCGCGACCTGCGCGCCGCTGCAGACCGTCGGCATCGACGGAAGTTCGTCGCTCGCCGCCGGCAGCGCCTGCGAAATGCGTCGAGACACCTGCGAAGCGATCGCGCCCGAGCGGTTATGCGCTGCATGGAAGAAACGCATGGACGAAGCCGAATTCCGCTGGCGCTTCGGCGGCAGCGGCAACGATGCGCGCAAGGCCGAGTTCGAGCGCGTGCGCGAAACGTATGCCCGCTCCACCTGCAGCGCCGGCTGAAACGGCCGATGCCGACGCTCCGGAATCCGGAACGTCGGCATGGCGTCAGGTGCCGTCGTCAGCGCTTCCTGCCTCGCGTGGCGTCGCTTTCGGCCGTCGTTCAAGCCGCTGACACCAGACACATCGCTCGCGCGCTCGCAACTGCGGTATTGCCGAGATCGTTGGTCACGCTGACCTCAACCTCCAGCATCGAATCGCTGCCGCAAGTCGCCAGATACTGCGTTCCGCCCCATTGCGACGCGCCAGAACTGTCCGACCAGTGGATATCGGCCGGAATCCCCGTTTCGTAGCTCAACGTGCACAAATACTTGTCCATCTGCGTCGACGTCAGCGCATAAACGCAGTTCATGCCCGTGATGCTCGGCGAAGCGCCCGGCGCGATATGCACCAGCAGGTTCGGCGACCCGCTGCCCGCACCCGTTACGACATCGGCCACGGCTGTCGAATTCAACGTGAAGGCCACCTGCGCGGGGCTCGCCGCCGGCTCATTCGCGAGATGCAACGCGACGACTCCGGCAACGTGAGGCGCCGCCATCGAAGTACCGCTTATCGTATGCGTGGCAGTCGTGCTGGAATGCCAGGCCGAAGTGATCGAAGACCCCGGCGCGAAAATATCGACACAGGCGCCGAAATTCGAAAAAGATGACCTGGCATCGGTACTGGTCGTCGACCCGACGGTGATCGCTGCCGGAGCGCGCGCCGGCGAAAAAGCGCAGGCATCGAACGCATTGTTTCCTGCGGCGATCACCACGCTAACGCCGGCGTTAGTCAACGCCGCAACCGCATCATCCACCGCTGTATTGGCGTTGCCGCCGAGGCTCATGTTCGCCACTGCGGGCAGTACGCGATTGGCCGCAATCCAGTCCATGCCTGCGATAACGCCCGCCCATGGCCCGGTCCCGTTGCAATTAAGCACCCGCACGGGATGGAGGGCGACGCCTTTGGCCACACCGTAGGTGCTGCCGCCGACGATACCCGCCACATGCGTGCCATGACCATTGCAATCGGTCGTGCCGCGACCATCTGCAATCGCCGTGAACCCGTTGCCTACCCGGCCGGTGAATTGATTATGCGCAGCGAGCACCCCGGTATCGACAATATAAGCATGCACTCCTGATCCGTTCTGGCCGTATATGAATTTGCCGTCCAAGGGCAAAGTGCGTTGATCGATCCGGTCCAAACCCCATGGCGCGTTTTTCTGCGTGAAACTGACCGAGGCGTAGCCGTCTTCTTGGACGTAGGCGACGCGGGGATCCGCCAACAAGCCTGCTAAGGCCGCGTCATTTGCCCTGATCGCAAAGCCGCGCAGGACATGCGTGTACGCGTACGTGACTTCGCCTTGATACGCCGCCGCCATCTCGGCCGCCACTTCGGCAATCGACCTGCCGCGGCCAGATTCGCTTGCCAATTTAGCAGCGGCCGGGTTCAACACCACGATGTACTGCCCTGCGATCGGATCTTCGATCGTGCGCAACTGTGCGGCGGACGCCATCGAGGCGGCGCTTGCGAACGCGAGCGCCGTGACCATGGGCAACTTGAACTTTTCTCTTCTGGGGCTTTTCATTTATTGATCCTACCTTTGCTTGGAATGATGCCGCTTCGAACCACGAAACAAGCGGTTTCCCGCCAATGCGGCCACGGTTGACCGCCGCTAAAAAACCGAGCACATCAACACCGGTTTTTTGCGGGATCGAACCCGGGCATGCGCCTGATTTGCGGTTTGACTACGCCAACAGGAAACGGGCGAAGAGCGCAACTCCCCTGGAGGGACGCGTCACATGAATGCGACGGGTCAAAAGCACCGGCTGGAGCGCTTTCAACAGACTGTCGGTGCTTCGCAACGCACTTGTCGGTTTCGGTCACGGCGAGCACAACGTAATGCGCGCCTATCACTGTCCCAAGTGCTTGACGCCACCCTGACTGTCGTAGGGTGCCTGTCGTCATCGGGCCTTTCAGATGTCTTTTCTGATTCGAGGCGAACTACGCGAAACGAATTCGAAACACCTTGCGCCTCCACTGGCACGGCCACCTGAAAGATGGTTCGCGCCTGGCCATTCGCGGTTGTTCGTGTTTTCGGTGCTCGAATCGTACCGGCCGGACTGGGCTTTTACGCGGCGACTGTGCATGAACAGCATGGCGCCCTCCGCGTGGGGCGCACTGCGCTTCCGAGCGAGACCGGGGCGACGCGCCATGCTGGCTCGAGGGTTATCGAGAAATCTCTCGTGATTCCGACCGTTATGAAGTCCCTCGCGATGCTTGCGACGCGGCATCATCCAAACGTCTACGTGCGGTCTGGCAGGCTGTTGAAAATGGTCTGCTTGTGCAAGCACGGATGGTTATGACGGCGAAGCGGGCACGCGAGCCTACGCTGGCGCGTATGATCGGCATCCGTATCGGCAGGGCCTTCGCACGGCGAAACGAAGTTGCCAATAAGTCGGGGGCGCCAAAGCGCCCCCCGACCGTCACCCCCGGTTGAAGGCACGCGGATGCGCCTACAACAAGCACAACAACCGCCTGCTGGCCGATACCGAACCGTATGCATTGCTGACCCTGGCTCGCACGGTGATGTAGTAATAGTCTCCCGGCGGAAGCAGTTGCGCCGTCGGTTCTTTTCCGCTTCTTATCGACTCCGGCAGTATGTTGCCGCAGGCGCCGTAATACCAGTTCCCGGCGGCCAGGCCGAAGCCTCCGCTCCATGTCACCGTAGCGGGTGTCGCGGAGTTATAGGCGACATTGCAGTTGTAGTCGCCACCTAAGGAGCTGCAACTGAAAGCGGTGATCGTTGGCGGCGTGCCGCCCCCGCCGCCGAACAACGTATGCAACAACCTGTTCGGCGATCCGGCGCCGGCGTCCGTCACCACGTTCTGCGTCGCGTTGTTGATGATGGCGCTTGTAACCTGGCTTGATGTCGCCGACGGATTGACGGCCAGATACAAAGCCGCAGCACCCGCCACATGTGGCGACGCCATCGATGTGCCGCTGATCGTGTTCGTCGCAGTCGTTCCGCTGCTCCAGGCCGAAGTGATGCTGCCGCCTGGCGCGAAAATGTCGAGGCAGCCTCCGACATTCGAAAATCCTGAGCGCGCATCGTTGCTTTCGGTCGACCCGACCGTGATCGCGTTGACCGCGCGGGCGGGAGAATACTGGCAGGCATCGCTGCCATAGCCGTTGCCTGCGGCGACCGCAACTGTCACATTCATGTTGTGCAGGTTGTTCACCGCGGCATCGACTGAATCGTTCGCACCGCCACCCAAGCTCATATTCGCCACTGCCGGCAAAATCCGATTCGCCGCGACCCAATCGATCCCCGAAATAACGCCAGACCAAGTGCCGTAACCATCGCAGCCCAGCACCCGCACCGGATGCAGGGTCACGGCTTTGGCCACGCCCCAGGTAGTGCCGCCGATCGTGCCGGCGACATGCGTGCCGTGGCCATGGCAGTCGTTGGTGCCCTGACCATCACCCATCGCATCGAAGCCATTGCCCATCCTGCCGGCGAATTCGCTATGCGCGCCGAATATCCCGGTGTCGATCACATAAGCATGTATGCCGGCCGCGGTGGTGTCGTAGGTATAGGTGCCGCTGAGCGGTAGATTGCGCTGATCGACGCGATCAATGCCCCAGGTCGCGCCGTACTGCGTCGCATCAACCGAGGCATAACCATCCTGTTCGACATACTCGACGCGCGGATCGGCGAGCATACGCGCAAGTGCAGCTTGATCGGCTTTGACTACGAAACCACGAAGCACACGATCGAAACTGCGAACCAAGTTGGCGCGATGCTCCGCCGATACTCTGCTCGCGATTTCAGCAACGCGCTCGGTGCGGCCCGGTTCTTGCGCAAGTCTGGCCGCTGTGTTCTTGAGCACGACGATGTACTGTCCCTCGACTGGCCGCTGCGCCTTTCGCAGATCGGCGGCCTGGGCAGAACCCATCGCGCCAAGAATCAGTACGGTGGCGATAGCGGTGCATATCGTTGATTTTTTCATGTTCACGTTCGTTCCTTGAAATTCCATGTGAAAAAATGCCTGTATGGGCCGCTTCTGCGCAGCCGCAGCAGACTGCTTCGGCAAAGATCCTGCGACCGTCAATCCGCGACAAGTCAGTCGGCATGCGGACTGGTCGGCTCAGATCAGCCGTTGGCAAGTATGCTCCCGCTTCTTGTGTTATGCGCGTAATCAAAAACGATTATGGAGGTCCGTCGAACGGACTCATTTCCCTCATTTCGTGCCAGATATCTCGTTTTTGATGCGGGTTGATTGCTTGATGAAATGAATCTTGAAATGGCGATTCATTATTTTTATTCATGTCGCTGCTTGAAATTCACTTCGTCCGTTCGGCGCAGAATCTCATCTTCGTCTCAATCAATTGGAGCGCTTTCATCGCTGGCTCATTTGTGGCGCCCAGCTCGCCTTTCGAAGGCTCATTTGTTGCGGCTTGTCGCCTGCTTGCTGCGGTCGGGCACCACCGGTGTCGAAGCCGGTATACCGTTTGTCATTGCGCTTCCTGCAAAAAAGCGCGACGTCCTTGTAGTTGCAATCTCTCATAGGGCGTCTTCTGCTGACATGCGTCACGGATCCGCTTCCATTCTCAGGTCGTCTTCCGCTCGCCAATTCCATTGGCTTCCGCAGCGCATTCGCACGATAGTTCCTGCTATTCAAACTGCAAATGACCAACACAGCCGCAAGCGACAACATGCTCGCACCTGGTGCGCAACTCTGGAATCACGACATTCGCGTCCGGCATAAAGCCGGACACGAATGCGCAGAGACTTCAAACAGAAAGCTCAATGATTTGAGCGCCGGATCAACCATGCAACGACTTGATCCGGCAGTGTCAAATGCAGAAATGCACCTGCCTTTCAAAGCCTGAACAATACCCTGATGACTTTGTTCAGGCGATCTTTCATCGCTCAATCAGGGGATCGGACCCGTCGGGCAGAAGAACATCCCGGACGAGGCGCTGGCCGAGCCGTAAGCGTTGCTGACGGTGACCGATACAGTGATCCGCTCACCCTGGAAGCAATCGTTCATGTACATATCGCCACCTTGCACGCCGTTCCAGGTGATGGTGACCGGCGAAGTAGAGGTGTAATCCACATAACAGATATAGCGACCGCCGCCGCTATCGCTACTCGGACAGTTCAGCCAATTGATTACCGGCGGCGTACCGCCCGAAGTCACCGTCACCGAGCCGGTCTTGGTATTGCTGGCGCCGGCGTTGTCGGTCACGGTCAAGGTCACCGTGTAGGTACCGGCCGCGGCGTACGTCTTGCTCGGATTGGCCAGGGTCGAGGTGGTGCCGTCGCCGAAGTTCCAGCTACGCGAGGCGATGCTGCCATCGCTGTCGGTGGAAGTGTCGGTAAAATTGACCGTCAATCCGCTCACCCCGAAACTGAAGTTCGCGACCGGCGGCTGATTCGCCGGCGGCGCGCCGCCGCCGGTGAACAGCAGACGATTCGGCGAACCGGTGCCTGCACCCGTCACCACAC
>SSEV01000125.1 GCA_008015095.1 Lysobacteraceae bacterium
TACTTGATCTCGGCGTCTTCCAGCGCGACCAGTTCCACCACCGCCGCGTGCAGCTGGTTTTCGTCGCGCTGCGGCGCGGTGCAGCCTTCCAGATAGCTGACGTAGGCCTTTTCCTCGCACACGATCAGGGTGCGCTCGAACTGGCCGGTGTTCATCGCGTTGATGCGGAAGTAGGTGCTCAGTTCCATCGGGCAGCGCACGCCCTTCGGGATGAACACGAAGCTGCCGTCGGAAAACACCGCGGAGTTCAGCGCGGCGAAATAGTTGTCGCCGACCGGGACTACGCTGCCGAGGTACTGGCGCACCAGGTCAGGGTGCTCCTTGATCGCCTCCGACATCGAGCAGAACACGATGCCCTTTTCGGCCAGTTCCTTGCGATACGTGGTGCCGACGGATACCGAGTCGAACACCGCGTCCACCGCCACGCCGGCGAGCTTCGCGCGTTCGTGCAGCGGGACGCCGAGTTTGTCGTAGGTGTCCAGCAACTCCTGCGGTACCTCATCCAGCGATTTGTATTTCGGGCCCTTCGGTGCGGCGTAGTAGCTGATCGCCTGGAAGTCGATCGGGCCGATCTCCAGCTTGGCCCATTCCGGCGGCGTCATCGTCAGCCAGTGTCGATAAGCGGCCAGCCGCCATTCGGTCATCCACTCGGGTTCTTCTTTTTTCGCCGAAAGGAAGCGGATCACGCTCTCGTCGAGGCCCGGCGGTAGGGTGTCGGTCTCGATGTCGGTGACGAAGCCTGCGTCATAACGGCGACCGAGCTGTTCGAGGATCTCGGCGTTCTGACGGGTTTCGCCAGTGCTGATTTCGGGAATGGCGCTCATCGATCCTTCCTCAACCGGTGCGCAATGCAAGTGGGATGGGTCTGCGCGAAGCCGAAAGGTCGGCGCCGGTCGTCGGGATGGCCATCTCGGCGAGCGACACGGCACGTAAAGCATCGGTGACGACGTCGTTGATCCGGCGCCAGTTGGCGCGCGCGCCACAGGAGTGTTCGATATCGCACTGGCCCGCGTGCACGCTGCATTCGGTCATCGCCAGCGGCCCTTCCATCGCCTCGATGATGTCGACCAGGGAAATCTCCTCGGCCGGCCGAGCCAGTCGGTAACCGCCGTTCGTCCCCCGGAACGCCTGCACCAACCCGGCCTGGGCCAGGGGTTTGAGCACCTTGGCCACGGTTGGCGGCTCCAGACCCGCGCGTTCGGCCAAGCCATTGGCGCTGAGCACGGCCTCAGGAGAGACCGTCAGCACGGTCAGGACGACACTGGCGTAGTCGGTGAGTTTGGTGACGCGGAGCATGCTGGCAAACCGGTTCCGGTGACAGGTTCAAAATAGGACCGAAATTGTACGCTTTCGACTGAGATTGGGACACCCACTACAGAGATTGGCCGGAGAGAGATAGTGGGAGAGATTGGGACACCCACTGAGAGGAATGTGGGGCGCTGGGGATTGGGCGGGGTGGCTGCTTTGGAGTCGAGATTGGGCGCGGCTGAGATTGAGACACCCACTGAGAGGGATGCTGTGGGTTGTAGTGCTTGGGATGGCTTGGGACACTCACAATCAGGGCGCCCATCCCCTTCGTCTGAATAGAGCGCTTGTCTTGGGCGGATTTCGTTGGATTGTTCGGCAAGGGGCGATTGGTCAGGGGCGCGATCTGCGATCTGCGGCATGCCTCCCGCGCCTGGACGAGCATCGGCTTGGCGGCGCGTAGTGGCGCGGGATGGCCTACAGCATCCCATCGGATGCTGACAGCCGCATCCTCATGGGAACCGATCTCACCGGAACGAGTGGGCGCGTCCGGTGGTCATGCTTTGAACATGACCGGCGATCCGCGCGACAATAGGACATTCCTCACGCCGAAACCGTCATGTCGAAGAAGAAGATCGTCGCCCGCCTCTCGCCCATCCATGGCAACGGCGTTTTCGCCGATGAGCTCATTCTCAAGGGCGAGCGTATCGTCCGCTACAAGGGTAAAGTGCGCCGCCATGAGGATGTCGATGAGGAATACGGCGACGTCGACGAGAACGGGCACACCTTCCTGTTCACGCTCAGCGAGAAGTACGTCATTGACGCCAACATCGACGGCAACGTCGCGCGCTGGATCAATCACAGTTGCGAGCCCAATTGCGAAGCCGTGCTGGATGAAAACTCCAAGGGCAAGCAACACAAGAACAAGGTCTATATCGAAGCGATCCGGGATATCCACCCCGGCGAAGAGTTGACCTACAACTACGGGATCGTGCTCGACGAGCCGCATACCGCCAAGCTGAAGAAATTGTGGGGTTGCAGGTGCGGCGCCAAGAAATGCACCGGCACCATGCTTCAACCCAAGCGCCGGTGACCTGTACGATCGTTGGGGCCTATGGGTCAGGTTCCGACCCGATGTTTGTTCTGAGGCATCCAAGCACAGTTGGATACGGTTGTGACTTCAGGCATTCGTGTCGGCCGATGCGCGGGCTCACGATGCGTGCAGTATGCTCATCCGGTTGGTCCGGGGACGCTTCATGCGCTTGCTAATCACATCGTTCGCAATGCTTCTTGCGTCGGCGCAGGTGCAGGCCTTGGATGTCGACGGTCACATCGGAGCGAGCGAATGGGCCGATGCCCAACGGGTCGATGATTTCCGCATGACCGAACCGCTCAGTCGCGAGCCGAGCAAATACCCGACCACGGCCTGGTACATGGCCACGCCGGATGGCCTGGCGATCGGATTCCGTAATCTGCAGCCAGCCGCCGTCCCGCGCACGCGCCAGCGCTTCCAGCGCGACCAGGGCGGCAGCGTCGACCGGGTCAACATCTATGTCGATTTCGACGGTGATGGCCGTAGCGGTTACAACTTCATGCTCTCGATCTCGGGCAGCATCCAAGACACGTTGCTCACCAACGAAAACCAGTTCAACCCCGACTGGGACGGCGTGTGGCGCTACGCCACTTCCGAGGACGACGAAGGCTGGTCTGCAGAGATTCTGTTGCCTTGGCATATCGCGCCGATGCGCAAGAGCGACAACGGCAAACGCACGATCGGCCTGTCTTTCGACCGGGTGGTCGGCCAGACCGGCGAGCGCATGTCCTGGCCGGCGATCACCTACACCGAGCAGCGTTTCCTCAGTGAGCTGAGCAAGGTCGAAGTCGCCGAATACGGCCAGTCGTTGCTGGCGATGACGCCGTACGTGGTCGGGCTTCACGACATGGTCGCCGGCCGCTCCGACTTCGATGCCGGGCTGGATATTTTCTGGAAGCCCAACGGCCAGTTTCAACTCAGCGCGACATTGAATCCCGATTTCGGTCAGGTCGAAAGCGACAGGATCGTGGTGAACTTCGGCGCGGTCGAAACCTTCTTCGGCGACAAGCGTCCCTTCTTCACCGAGAACCAGGGGTATTTCGAAGTGCCGTTCGGCTCACTCGGCAACGGGCAGCAGTTGATCTATACGCGCCGCGTCGGCGCTCAGGCCGACGATGGCGGCGCCGGAGACGTCGCCGCCGCGATGAAGATCAATGGCAGTGCGGCAGGCTTCGGGTATGGCGTGTTCGCCGCGACCGAAGATGGCGAGGCCGGCCGCGATTTCTACGCACTGCGCGCGACCCGTGATTTCGAGCGACATGGCGTCGGTGCGATGTTGACCCGGGTTGAGCGTCCGTTTCTGGATCGAGAGGCGACGGTGCTGTCGCTCGATCATCGTTGGACGCCCGACGAGCATTGGACAGTTCGCGCCAATCTGGTCGGGTCTGTCATCGAACAGCGCGGCGAGACCACGCGCGACAGTGGGGCGCAATTGCGGATCGACCATGAATTGAGCGACCGCTGGCGACAGCAATTGTTCGTGTTGCACACCGGCGGTGATCTGCAGCTGAACGACTTCGGCTTCCTCGACCGCAACAATCTCAACTATGTCCGCTACGAGATTTCGCGCAGGATCACCGCGCTGCCGAACGATTCGCCTTTCGCGTCGCATCAATGGCGCTATGCGGTGTCCGAGCGCAGAAACGACGACGGCATGCGGATCGCGAATGCGTTCGCGATCAACCGCTCCAGCGAACGACGCGATGGCGGCAACCAGTTCGTCGAGATCGCCGGGTGGACTTCGGGCCGCGATGACCTGATCACCCGGGGCAATGGCATCCTCAAACATCCGGGGCGGTTGTTTTTCACCGCCGAACGTTTCATCCCGAAGAAAAAACATTGGTCGTTCTACGGCAACCTTAATTACACCGCCGATGGGCTGGGTGGCGTCGACCGTGGTGCGTGGAGCGCGTATCTGGAACCGGGATATGCGGTTAACGACGATCTGAGTTTCTTTCTTGGCCTCGAATTGCAACGCAATCCCGATTGGCTGTTATGGCGTGGCGGCGACCTGCTCGGGACGTTCGGTTCGGAACAGGCCTTTCTCAACGCCGGGGCGGTGTGGTTGATCGGCAGCAAACAGGAGTTGCGCGTGCGTCTGGAGGCGCTGGGCCTGAACGCAGAAGCCAAGCGCGCATGGCGTTTGGCCCCTGATGGGACGCCGGTGCGCAGCGCCGAGGCCATCGATGATTTCGCATTGCGCAACCTCGGGTTCCAGGTGCGCTACCGGTACGAATTCGCGCCGTTGTCCTATCTCTATCTGGCCTACGTGCGCGGAGGTTCATCGTTCGATGCCGGAGTCGGTCCTTTTTCGCTCGACGACGAGTTCCGTGGCGCCTTCGACTTGCAAGACAGCGAGCAGTTGCTGATCAAACTGTCGTATCGGTTCGAGATTTGAATCCACGATAGCGAAGAAGCGGGACCGAACCAGCGAAATCGGGCAAACCGGGTCGAGCGAACCGAGCCGACCCGGCGATCTGACGCAGTTCAGTCCTCGAGACGGACGATCACTCGACCGTCTTCGATCGAAGTGGCAGTGACCCGCCGCTTGCCCAGCTTGTCGATTTCGGTGGAATCGAAACGATAGACCGGCTCGGCCTTTGCGTAATCGCGCAACCAGCCGTTGATCAGATCACGTCCGGAGGCGTTGATTCGTCCGCCAAGCAGGGGTAATTCCGCCGATTCCAGCACCGGGGCGTCCAGATACAGGCCGCGCGTGGCAGGGTCGTAGCGCAGTCCGCTGGTGACGGCGAAATGGCCAGTGGTTCGGTCGCTGCGCAGGCCCAGGCCATCGATGCCGACATCGAAATCCAGATGCAGGCGACCGCTTTGCGCAGGGATCGATATCCGGGGATTCATCACGCTCAGCGTGATCAAACCACCGAGCTGGTCGTATTCGCGCGGGTAGTGGCGGTCGAGGAAGCTTTGCAACTGCGGTGCGGTAAAGGAGATACGGTCAAGAAGTACGGCACTCACGCTCTGCAGCGAGGCGCAAGCCGGTACGGCGAGCACGATGGCGATGGCCAGGAAAATTCGGATCGAGGCATGCCGTGAGAAAGCGCGGAACTGGGACAGTGCGATCATGGTCGGAAGCGTGAGGATGCCTGAACGGCGCGGAAGCGCATATCTGAGCACATCGCGCATGCGCAGCATGAACGCCGACTGGACCGCCCTGAACGGTTGCTCCGGGGCGATGTCAACGAGACGTCCGCAGGTTGCGCGATGCGGCCAGCGCCAACATCGCCAAGATGCTGAAGATCGGTTGTATGTGGACCATGGCCGCAGGACGGCCGTTCGCTCAGCAACATGTCGATCAGCCGGCGATGCGGCGTTTGCGTTCCGGGGTGTAATGCCACCAGGGATGAGGCGGCGCGCCTTCCATGAAGCGCACGGCGCTGATGAAGACATCGATCACGCATGGGTCGTGGTGGATCTGCGTGATTTCGCACAAGCGCTGGTACATCGCGTATGGATCGCGCCCGGCCAATTGCGACGGCGCGTCAATACCGAGCAGGCGCAGGTCGGCGATGGTTGCCGGACCTACGTTTGGAATATCGGCGAGCGCACGCGCCGCTTCCGCGTGTGTGGCTTTGGCCATAATCCGATCGCGATCGGCTATCGATTGTGGCTGGCTATAACGAAAAAGCCGGATTTCAAGCGAAATCCGGCCTTTCTGCGGTACGCGTCGGGATCAGGCCGTCGCGGCGTCTTTGAGCTTCTTCATCGGGCGCACCTTGACCTTCACGGTGGCGGGCTTGGCCGCGAAGACGGTTTCCTGGCCGGTGAAGGGGTTGATGCCCTTACGCTTCGGCTTGGCCGGAACGTTCACGGCGGTGACCTTGAGCACGCCGGGCAACACAAACACGCCTGCGCCCTTTTTGCCGATCGAAGCATGGATCGCTGCTTCCAACGCGCCCATCACGGCGCGCACATCCTTAGCGGCGACTTCGGTCGCGGCGGCGATGTGGGCGACCAGGGCGGACTTGCTCATCACGTCCTTGATCGGCTTGGCGGCGGCCGGCTTGGCGCTGGCCTTCTTCGCGGCTTTTTTCTTCGTTGCCATGAGAGTTTAGTTTCCTCGTCGAATGGTTGATGCTTTGTCTGGGCCGGTCAATCGCCGGCATGCGCACTGTAGGCCAAGGGCGCGCCGTCGCCAAGCCCCCAGACGGCTTTTTTCAGGCTTTTTTTCGCTTTTTTTGGTTTTTTTCGCGTTGCGCCGCGATCTGCAGCGCTATAGCCCGCGCAAAACGTCGTCCGGCGCTGAAAACGGACACGGCGGCGCCGCAGTCGAGAGGGCGCTTTCTCGGGAGATGCCATGATCACTCGCCATGGCGTTTCGAGACGTCCAAGCCGCCGCTGCGCATACCGCTTTGGCGCTTGATGTCAGCGCGAAAGCGGATAGGCAGGACGGCATCGGTGTGTTCGAGCGATACCGCGGCAAGGCGCGGCACGCTTCGAAAGCCTCATTGTCCGTCGCCATTGGCGAGTACCTGCGCCGCGTGGCCCACAATCAGCGGATCCGCGCTACGGGCCAGTCGCGCGTCTTTGCCTGGATAGGGCAGGGAATCCAGGAAATGGCGCATGCAGTTCAAACGCGCGCGCTTCTTGTCGTCGGATTTGATCACCACCCATGGCGCGTCGGCGGTATCGGTATGGAAGAACATCGCCGATTTGGCTTCGGTGTAGTCGCTCCACTTGTCGAGCGACTGCAGATCGATCGGCGAGAGTTTCCAGTGCTTGAGCGGGTCGTTGCGCCGCGATTTGAAGCGGCGCAGTTGTTCCTCGCGGCTGACCGAAAACCAGAATTTGTACAGGCGGATGCCGCTACGCACGAGCATCCGTTCGAATTCGGGGGTTTCGCGCAGGAATTCGAGATATTCGGCGGGCGTGCAGAACCCCATCACCCGCTCGACGCCGGCACGGTTGTACCAGCTGCGGTCGAAGAACACGATTTCACCTGACGTCGGCAGATGTTCGATATAGCGTTGGAAATACCATTGCCCGCGCTCCTGGTCGTTCGGTTTTTCCAGAGCGACCACGCGCGCGCCGCGCGGATTCAGGTGTTCGGTGAAGCGCTTGATCGCGCCGCCCTTGCCCGCAGCGTCGCGGCCTTCGAACAGGATCACGATGCGTTGGCCGGTTTCTTTGACCCAGCTTTGCACTTTCAGCAGTTCGATCTGCAGTTTCTGCTTTTCCGCTTCGTATTCCTTGCGTCGCATCCGGCTGCGATACGGATAGCCGGCCGGCAGCGGTGCGCTGCTGCTGTCCTCGTCGCTGAGCGGAATGGCGGCCATGCGTTGCGCGGCGTCAACCGACAGGCCGGGCTCGAGCGTCGCGCCGGCGATGGTAGGCGGCGAGCTTTCCGCGTCCGCCGCGATCGGAGCGGACGTCACGGCTTCGGTCGGGTCAGCGGCCATCGGCGCTTCGGTTTTCGTCGCGTCGTTGCGCGGGCGTGCGCCTGGTCGGGACGAAGGGCGGCGGGCATCATTGCGGACGGGCCTGCGGTCGCGGGATACGGGCATCGGTCGGCTCCAACTGCGGCGGTCGCGCGTACGGCCCCATGCCGGAACGCCCGCCCGGCATCATCCTGTGCCGATCGCTGACGATTGCGCTTGAGCAGGCTCAAGTTTTTCGGCGTGGGCGACCCGGCATGCGCGACGCGTGCGGATCGCCCGCGATTGGGAGCCGATCACCTGCCGTCAGGCGGCGTCGTAGGCGCCGTAGCCGCGCAGGCGGCGGTAGCGGCGTTCGAGCAGATCATCGACCGGCAGCGATTGCAACTCGTCCAGTTCGTTGAGCAGGATCGCTTTCAGCCGTTTGGCCATCTGGGTCGGGTTGCGATGCGCACCACCGATCGGTTCGCGCACGATCTTGTCGATCAGGCCCAGTTCGAGCAGGCGCTTGGCGGTCATGCCCAGCTGTTCGGCCGCGTCCTTGGCTTTTTCGGCGGTTTTCCACAGGATCGAGGCGCAGCCTTCGGGCGTGATCACCGAGTAGGTGCTGTATTCGAGCATCAGCGTGCGATCGCCGACGCCGATCGCGAGCGCGCCGCCGGAGCCGCCTTCGCCGATCACGGTGCAGATGATGGGCACTTTCAGTTCGGACATTTCCAGCAGGTTGCGGGCGATGGCCTCGGACTGGCCACGCTCCTCGGCGTCGATGCCGGGCCACGCGCCTGCGGTATCGATGAAGGTGAAGACCGGGATGCGGAAACGTTCGGCCATCTTCATCAGCCGCAAAGCTTTGCGATAGCCCTCGGGTTTGGGCATACCGAAGTTGCGACGGACTTTGGCCTTGGTGTCGCGCCCTTTCTCGTGGCCGATCACCATCACGCTGCGCCCGCCGATCCGGGCGAGTCCGCCGACGATCGCGTTGTCGTTGGCGAAGGCGCGGTCTCCGGCCAGTTCCTGGAATTCGTCGCAGATCACCCGCAGATAATCGAGCGTGTAGGGGCGCGCCGGATGCCGCGCCAGTTGCGAAACCTGCCAGGCGCTCAGGTCGCGGAAAATCTGCGCGGTGCGTCGGCGCAGTTTGTCCTGCAGTCCGCGGATTTCGGCATCGATATTGACCTCGGGGCCCGTGCTGGCCTGTCGCAGTTCCTGGATTTTGGCTTCCAGGTCGGCGATCGGCTTTTCGAGGTCGAGATAATTCGGATTTAGGTGCGCTGGCAGGGCTTGGCA
>SSEV01000162.1 GCA_008015095.1 Lysobacteraceae bacterium
CCAGCATCCGTCCGCGTCTGGTGGCATCCGTCGCGCGGGCGTTATGATGTTTGGCTTGGTAACCGCATCATGCCAGAAATGGCCGCCCGCACCCTCCGCCTTTGCCTCCCGCCGCAAAAAATCCCCCATGCAGCGCGCCTTTTGCAAGAGGCTCTTTTGAGTGTTTAATATTTTTATCTTGCTTTTAATTTTCGTATTTCTTGATGTTTTGGAAAGCTTCTGGTTGAAGTTTCTTGGTTGATTTTTTTAGATGAGGGAGAAGTTGTGAGGGTTGCTCATGTTTGCCTTTCTAATTTGTTTGCTGATGGTTTTGGCTATCAAGAAAATGAGTTGGTAAAGGCTCATTTGAGACAGGGGCACGACGTTATGATTCTGTGCTCTACCGAGACTCTCTCTAGTGCTGGAAAACGTACCTATTTGTCTCCTGGAGCGTACGTGGGAGAAGAGGGGGCTTATGTAGTACGGCTGCCTTACGTTGCGTGGCTTCCAGATCGGATTGCAAGAAAGGTGAGAGCGGTTGTTGGTGCATACGAGTGTCTCGTCGAGTTCAATCCGGATGCAATACTTTTTCACGGCACATGCGGGTGGGAAATAGGGACTGTTGCGCGTTACGTTGCAGACCATCCAAAAGTTGTTGCGTACCTTGATAGCCACTCTGACTCCTACAACAGCGCGCGTGGTTTTTTTTCGAGGTGGCTCCTGCACGGCATATTCTATAAGTTTTTGATAAGTCGGAATGTTGATAAGTATCGTAAAGTGCTCTGTATTTCTAAGGAGGTTATGGATTTTGCAGAGCGCGTACACGGTATTGCACGTGAAAGGCTTGAGTTCTTTCCTTTGGGTGGCCAAATACTTGAAGATGATGAATATCATCTTAGGCGTGAGCAGAAAAGGGTGGCGCTCGGCGTTGAAGACTCGGATATAGTGTTTGCTGTGACCGGGCGACTCTCGAAGAGAAAGAAATTGGTAGATGCCTTGAGGGCTCTTTCGGTGGTAAAAAATCAACGCTTTAAAGTTTTTATTGCGGGTGTTATGGATGAAGATGTAAGGGAAGAGGTTGCTGGGTTTATTGAGGCGGATTCTAGAGTTCGCATTTTGGGTTGGTGCGATGCGCAGCAATTGACTGATCTTTTGTGTGCTGCAGATGTTTATCTGCAGCCAGGGACTCAGTCAGCTACCATGCAACATAGCTTATGTTGCCGTTGTGCGGTTATTTTGAAAGATTATCCTTCGCATTTTCCGTTTGTTAGCAGTAATGGTTGGCTTTTTTCCGATTTCGAAGGCTTGGTTGCTGCGCTGAAAGAGGTGGAAGGTTCTGATCTGCATGCGATGTCACACAATTCGTACTTGGTGGCAAGAGATTTGCTCGATTATGATGCCATGGCTTTGCGAGTCTTGACTTAGAGTGTCGCGTTTTTTATGGTTGGTTTGGCGGCTAGTGTAGGTTGCTGTGATATTTTATTTATTGCAGCGGTCATGATTTAGGGGAGAGTGCGGTGCTGGTAGATTTAATTGCAGGTGCGCGGCCGAACTTCATGAAGATAGCCTCGATCATTCGTGCGTTTGAACAGCGGATGGGAAAAGGGGGTGGGTTGCGTTATCGATTAATTCATACGGGGCAGCATTACGACCCTAAAATGTCAGGGGAGTTTTTCCGTCAGCTCGGTATTCCGGAACCAAATGCGAATCTTGAGGTTGGCTCTGGCACCCAGGCGGAGCAGACCGGCGCGATCATGTCGCGTTACGAGGCGCTGCTGCTGGATAAGCCCAGCAATCTCTGCCTGGTGGTGGGCGACGTCACGTCGACCATGGCGTGCGCGATCGCCGCGCAGAAGCTGCGCATTCCGGTGGCGCACGTGGAGGCGGGTATCCGTTCGGGCGACTGGACGATGCCGGAAGAGATCAACCGCATGGTGACGGATTCGATCACCAACTGGTTTTTCACGACCAGCGAGGTGGCGAATGAGAACCTGCGCCGCACCGGGGTGAGCGACGATCGGATCTTCTTCGTCGGCAACACCATGATCGACACGCTGCTGGTAAATCTGCCGCGCCTGCAGAAGCCGGAGTTCTGGGACGAGCTTGGTCTGAAGGCGGGCGAGTATTTCGTTGTGACGCTGCATCGGCCGGCCAACGTGGATAAGGGCCATGGTTTCGCCCGCCTGCTGGCGGCGATCGGCGAAGGTACGCGCGGCTTGCCGGTGGTGTTCCCGGTTCATCCGCGTACGGCAAAGACGCTGCGGGATTTGAATGAGGTTCCGGCCAATTTCCGCCTGGTCGATCCGCAGCCTTATCTTGAATTCAACTATCTGGTGAAGAACGCCAAGGCGGTGATCACCGATTCGGGCGGCATCACCGAAGAGACGACGGTGATGGGCGTGCCCTGCATGACCCTGCGCGACAACACCGAGCGCCCGGAAACGGTGACGACCGGTACCAACGAGCTGATCGGCACCAACCCCGACGCGCTCGCACCGGCACTCGAAAAGCTGTTTGCCGGGCAGTGGAAGAAGGGCGGCATTCCGCCGCTGTGGGATGGCAAGACGGGCGAGCGCATCGTCGCCGAACTCGAGAAGCTGCTTGTCGCATGAGGCCCCGCGGGCGAGTGGGTTTGCTGGCGCTGCCGTTTTCGGCTAAGGGACATTGACGCGATGAGTGTCGCAATCAAGGCGCGGACGGCGCTGGCGCTCGGTGTGCCGAATCTGGTGCGGGCGCTGTCGTATCGCCTGGGGGTGAAGACGGGGCTCAACCCGGTGCGCCGCCTGCGCGGGGCTGCGCCGGCGGGACCGTTCTTTGCCATGCCCGCGTGCGCTGCACGCCCTCCGAAGCCCGAGCGCTTGCTCGTGGCGTCGCAGGCGTGGCAGACGAGCGCGCGGCTGTTCAGCCATTGGCCGATCGCGGTGACGGACGAGCCGCCCGACTGGCACAGCAATCTGCTTACAGGTAAGCAGATTGCCGAACCCGATCGGGCGTGGTGGCGGATCCCGGACTTCGACCCGGCGGTGGGCGACATCAAGCAGATCTGGGAGGCGTCGCGTTTCGACTGGGTGCTGGCCTTCGCGCAGCGTGCGCGCAAGGGCGACGCGGCCTCTTACGAGCGTCTTGAGCGCTGGCTTGCCGACTGGAGCGCACGCAATCCGCCCTACTGCGGGCCGAACTGGAAGTGCGGGCAGGAAGCGTCGATGCGGGTGATGCATCTCGCCATGGCGGCGGTGATGCTGGGGCAGGTCGATACGGCCAGCCCGGCGCTGCTGGAGCTGGTGCGCCTGCACCTGCAGAGGATCGCGCCGACGCTGCGCTATGCGATGGCGCAGGACAACAACCACGGCACGTCCGAGGCGGCGGCGCTGTTCATCGGCGGGAGCTGGCTGTCGCGCAAGGGCGTGGCGGGTGGTGCGCGCTGGGCGGCGCTGGGGCGCAAATGGCTGGAGAACCGGGCTGCACGGCTGATCTCGCTGGATGGCACCTTCAGCCAGTATTCGGTGACCTACCACCGGGTGATGCTCGACACCTATTGCATGGTGGAGGTGTGGCGCAGGCGATTGGCCCTGGCTGCGTTTTCGGGGCAGATGGCGGTGTTCATGCAGGCGGCGACGCGCTGGCTGTATGTGATGACCCGCCCCGAGAACGGCGATGCGCCCAACCTGGGGGCCAACGACGGTGCCCGCCTGCTGCAACTGACGGATACCGACTACCGCGATTTTCGGCCGAGCGTGCAGCTTGCTGCGGCGCTGTTCTGGGGCATGCGCGCCTACGCCGAGGACGGCGCCTGGAACCAGCCGCTGCGCTGGCTCGGGGTGGACGTGCCGGAGCGCGTCTTTACGCCCGGCTGGCTGGAGCTTTTCGACGACGGCGGTTTCGGAGTGCTGCGCCGTGACGATGTGCTCGCGGTGCTGCGTTATCCGCTGTTCCGCTTCCGGCCCAGCCAGGCCGATGCGCTTCACCTCGACCTGTGGGTGGGCGGGCGCAACCTTCTGCGCGACGGCGGCAGCTACAGCTACAACACCGAGCCGAAGTGGTTGAACTACTTCGGCGGGACAGAAAGCCACAACACGGTGCAGTTTGACGATCGCGACCAGATGCCGCGCTTGAGCCGCTTCCTGTTCGGCGACTGGCTGCGGACGATCGAGCACGAAGGGCGCAGGGAAGCTGCCGATGCGCTGACCTATGGCGCGGCTTACCGCGACCGCCAGGGCGCCTATCACCGTCGCCGGGTCGCGTTGGCAGGCGATGCCTTGCATGTGCAGGACCGCATCGAAGGCTTTGCGCGCAAGGCCGTGCTGCGCTGGCGGCTTGAGCCGGGCGAGTGGCAGGTGGAGGGCCATTGCGTGCGCAACGGCGCGCATACGCTGCGCGTGCAGGCCGACGTGCCGCTGGTTCGCTTCGAGCTGACGACCGGCTGGGAGTCGCGCTACTACCTCGAGAAAACCGAACTACCGGTGCTGGAGATCGAAGTCGATCGGCCCGGTACATTGATGAGCGAATATCGCTGGGCACCATGAGAGTTCTTTACTTCCATCAGCATTTCTCCACGCCCAAGGGCGCCGCGGGTATCCGCTCCTATGAAATGGCGCGCCGCCTGGTCGCGCGCGGGCATCAGGTGACCATGGTGTGCGGCAGCTACGGCCTCGGCGAGACCGGGCTGTCGGCACCGTTCGCCAAGGGCGTGCGGCGCGGCAACGTCGATGGAATCGACATCGTCGAGTTCGACCTGGCGTATTCCAACGCCGATGGCTTCGTGAAGCGGGCGATGACCTTCGTGAAGTTCGCGCTGCGCAGCGTGAAGCTGGCGCTGACCGAGCGCTACGACGTGGTCTTTGCCACCACCACGCCGCTGACCGCCGGCATCCCCGGCATCTTTGCGCGCTGGCTGCGCGGCAAGCCCTTCGTGTTCGAGGTGCGCGACCTGTGGCCGGAGCTGCCCAAGGCGATGGGCGTGATCCGCAACCCGCTGGTGCTGGGCGCGATGTCCTTCTTGGAGTGGGCGAGCTACCGTTCGGCGCACCGCCTTGTCGGGTTGTCGCCCGGCATCGTGGAGGGCATCGCCCGCCGCGGCGTGGCGCGCGAGCGCATCACGCTGGTGCCCAACGGCTGCGACCTGGAGATTTTCGGCAGCGAGGTTGTGCCGTGGCGGCCGGAGGCGGTCAAGCCGACCGACGTGATGGCGGACTTCACTGGCACGCACGGCATGGCCAACGGGCTGGATGCGGTGCTGGATGCGGCGGCGGTGCTAAAGCGCCGCGGGCGCGACGACATCAAGATCCTGCTCATCGGGCAGGGCAAGCTCAAGCCGGCGCTGCAGGCGCGTGCCGAGCGCGAAGGGCTGTGGAACGTGGTGTTCCATGACCCGGTGAACAAGGCCAGGCTGGCCGGGCTGATGGCAGGCACCGACGTGGGCATGCAGATCCTGGCGAACGTGCCGGCCTTCTACTACGGCACCTCGCCCAACAAGTTCTTCGACTACATCGCTGCCGGGCTGCCGGTGCTGAACAACTATCCGGGCTGGCTGGCCGGGATGATCGAGGAGCACCGCTGCGGCTTCGCCGTGCCGCCCGACAACCCCAACGCCTTTGCCGATGCGTTGGAGAAGGCTGCGGACGACCGCGAGGCGCTGAAGGAAATGGGCGCGCGCGGCAAGGCGCTGGCGATCCGCGAGTTCGACCGCCAGAAGCTGGCCGACCGCTGGGTGGATTGGGTCGAGCGCGCAATACGTTAATTCCAATGCCTCGCGACTTTGCATCCATTCTTGAGCTTTAATTGTCGTGATGGCTTTAATTTAGATCTTCATTTCCATGGTGTGGATCGGGAGAGTAAATTTGCGCGGCTGTTGGCGACGTTGCGATCTTAATTATTCTCTGAGCTTTGTAGGGTGGCAATAATGAAAACCTTGGTAATCGCACCTCATGCCGATGATGAAGTCTGAGGTATGGGGGCAGC
>SSEV01000094.1 GCA_008015095.1 Lysobacteraceae bacterium
GATCAGATCGGTATGGCGGGAAAAGATCTCGCGCACCTGGCGCGAGACCGACTTGTAGCGCGTGAAATCGGGCGGCACGAACACCGCCTGCGGACACAGGCGTTCGGCCCGCAACGCGGGCATCGCCGAACGCACGCCGAACTTGCGCGCTTCGTACGAAGCGGCACAGACCACCGAACGTTGTCCGCGCCATGCGACGACGACCGGCTTGCCGCGCAACGAAGGATCGTCGCGCTGTTCGACCGAAGCGTAGAAGGCATCCATGTCGATGTGGATGATCTTGCGCATGCACGGAAAAACGACGGCGCAGGAATGCGCGTCTCGCAAAGGTAGCACGCGCCCATACTCGGCGGGATCAACGGCCGTCTTCGACCGGCATCGGCGGCCAGCTGTCGGCGCTAGAGAGGAATTCGTTGATGTCGATGCCGGTGACCGCCTGGCCGGACCGCAAATCCACCGGGATCAGGGTGGAATCCGGACAAGGCGCCTGGATGCAGCGGATCGGTTGGGCATGGCCGCCGATCGGCCATGGGCTCTGCTCGATCGAGGCCATGACGACATAGGCTTCCGCCGGCGCGAGATGTTCGATGCGATAACTTTTCTGGCCGGGATTGGTCAAGGTGCACCCGGACATCATGCCGCCGCGGTATGTCGCACAGATGCGCATCGCAGGAATCTCCGCTTCCGGATAGCGGATGTCGCCACCGATGCTGCCTGCGGGAATCTCGCGTTCGTCTTCATGCCGCTTGTCTGCTCGCTCTTTGTCGGCCTGCTCTTTGTCGGCTTGCCGCCTCTCGTCGTTCCGGTTCGGTCGGTCCGTGGTTTGCGGAAGAGTCTCTTCCAAGCCCATTTCGCTCATCCGGCAATTCAGCACACTGCGCCGCGGGTTGCCTGCATCGGGCCAGACGATAAAGCGGAACCGGTCATCGATCAGATTGACGTACATGCCCGCGCTGTCGCCGTATTCGGTCAGCTCCGTCATCGTGTCCTTGGCCATCGCCGCCGCCAGTTTTGCGGCAGGCGCACGCACAGTGAAGTTGGCTTCGTGAACTCCGCCTTCGTCGTAGACGACGAATTTCTCGACGGCGTAGCCACCGAAGCTGCGGGCGCCGGCGGGCATCGCACATTCTGCTTCGCGCCCGCCATCGTTTGCGGCTTTCGTGCAGGCCACGCCGATCGCATTCAGTTCGGCTAGTCGGGTGTCGAAATCACCGGCCAGCCAATGATCCGCGCCACATGTCGGCAGCGCCTTCTTCAGCGCATCGCCTTCGAGCTTTTCCATGCCCTCGTAAGGATCCGGATCCCTTTCGAAGGCCTGCGCGCCCGAGTCGACCGGCGCCTCACCCGAAGCCACCGCCTGCCATCCTTCGGGAAGGTCCAAGCGCGCCTTGGAGTCGGTAGGCAACGCGCAACGGACCGTCGCTTCGCCATCATTCGCATTCTGGCTGAAAGCCAATACGGCGCCATCGTCGCTCAGTGCGAGCGTGCCGCCATCGTCGAAAGGCCGCTTCCAGACCCGCGAAGCCAGCTGCCGCAACTCATCGGCATCGCCCTGCACCGTGAACAGCATCTGGATGTCGGCGCCGTTCATCGGGCGTTTGATCCGCCAGGACAGGATGCGCGCGCCATATGCGCGCTGCGGTTCGGTCGGCACGCATTCCAAAGCCAGCGCCGCGTTCGGGCCAGGGCCCTCCTCGCGCGCGTCACATCGCCATTGCGGCAGCTTGCGCAAGCGCGACAGCTGCTGTTCGGCGCTCAATCGCATGAACGCCGCGTCGCCGCAATGCAGGGCCGCCTGCAGATCCAGAAATTCCTCGTCCTCTTCCACCGGCGCCAACGGCTCGACAGCCATTGCAGGCGTCTGCGGCTTACATGCCGCGACCGCCAGTGTTACGAGGATCAGCGCAAAGCGGCTGTTCATGGCCTCTCCTTCGATTCAGGAAAATTCGCACGGCATCGAGTGTCGCCCCTCCCCAGGGGAGATCCGAAAAACACTATCCCGGCGTTTTTCGGACGTCGTGAACTCAGAACAAGCCTGAATCCGCCTCCGCCAGACCAAGCGCTGATGTATTTGACCCTCGGCCGCGCCGCATGCTGCGCGAGAAGCTTCTGAATTGCCTGGAGGTTTCTCGGCATCTCCGCCTGTGGCGTTACCCTTGGTAAACGGCCTCATGGCCATCATCCGGTCAGTAGCCCGGCCTGGCAAGCGCTTCATCGAGCACACACATCGCTGAGATGAAATGTCCGCATACATCACAGGATTCAATCGGGGCCAGCACAATGCTCAAGCCAGCGGATACGGAGATCTGATTCACCCGCGACTGCGCGCGCGATCGCAAGATCCGCCGCCTCCGTTTCGATGCCGTGTTCCGCGTACCACTGCGGATTGTAGTAACTGTGCCCGTAACGTTCGCCGCCGTCGCAGAGAATGCTGACGATCGAGCCGGAACGTCCGGCTCGTCGCATGCGCTCGGCGCAAGCCAGGACGCCGGCGAAGTTGGTGCCGGTGGAACCGCCGACGCGGCGTCCCAACATGTCGCTTACGCAACGCATCGCGGCCAGGCTCAGCGCATCGGGCACTTTGACCATAGCGTCTATGCAATCGGGAATGAAACTGCGCTCGACCCGCGGCCGGCCGATTCCCTCGATGACGGAACCACAGGCATGGCTCACTTCGAGGGCCGCATCGCCACGCAGCGCATTCGCGTAATGGTCGAAGAACACCGAGTGTTCGGGGTCGGCGCAAAGGACGCGTGTCTCGTGACGCCGGTAGCGGACGTAACGTCCGAGAGTGGCAGCGGTGCCGCCGGTGCCCGGGCTGCACACGATCCATTCAGGCAATGGATGCGGTTCCTGCGACATCTGCACGAAGATCGATTCGGCGATGTTGTTGTTCGCGCGCCAGTCGGTTGCGCGCTCGGCGTAGGTGAACTGATCCATGAAATGGCCGCCGCTCTCCTTCGCCAGTCGTCGCGATTCGGCATCGATCGCAGCTGGGTCGTCGACCAGATGGCAGCGACCGCCATGGAATTCGATCGCACGCAGTTTGTCCGGGGACGTGCATGTCGGCATCACCGCGATGAACGGCAGGCCGAGCAGGCGGGCGAAATACGCTTCCGACACCGCAGTCGAGCCGCTGGAAGCCTCGATCACCGGCGCGCCCTCGCGCAGCCAACCGTTAGCCAGCGCGTACAGAAACAGCGAACGCGCCAGACGATGTTTGAGACTGCCGGTGGGGTGGCTGGATTCGTCCTTGAGGTACAGATCGATCTGCAGGTAGCCGGGCAAGCGCATCGGAATCAGATGCGTATCGGCCGAACGGTTGAAGTCTGCTTCAATCCTGCGGATCGCTTGGGCGGTCCAGGCGCGCTGCGGACTCATGGCATGTGCTTCCGGATCCTCAACGGATATCGATATGCGTAGGCTCCGCGGCCGCGGCGCATCGCTGCGTGCGTTACTCCACCGTCACCGATTTCGCCAGATTGCGCGGCTTGTCGACGTCGGTGCCTCGGGCCAGAGCCGCGTGATAGGCCAGCAGTTGCACCGGAATCGCATGCACGATCGGCGAGAGTACGCCCACATGGCGCGGAGTGCGAATCACGTGCACGCCTTCCGATTCGGTGAAATGGCTGTCGGCGTCGGCGAAGACGTACATTTCGCCGCCGCGGGCGCGCACTTCCTGGATGTTGGATTTCACCTTCTCCAGCAGGCTGTCGTTCGGCGCGATGACCACCACCGGCATGTCCGAGTCGACCAGCGCCAGCGGGCCGTGCTTGAGTTCGCCGGCCGGATAGGCTTCGGCATGGATGTAGGAAATTTCCTTGAGCTTGAGCGCGCCTTCCAGCGCGATCGGGTAATGGATGCCGCGGCCCAGGAACAGCGCGTGGTGCTTCGGCGCGAAGCGCTCCGACCAGGCGGTGACCTGCGGCTCCAGGTTCAGCGCGTGCTGCACGCTGCCGGGCAGATGGCGCAGCGCGTCCAGCAATTCGGCCTCGCGTTCCGCGCTGAGCCGGCCCTGCAGCTTGGCCACGGTGCAGGTCAACGCGAACAGCGCGACCAACTGGGTGGTGAAGGCCTTGGTTGAAGCCACGCCGATCTCGGCGCCGGCGCGGGTGTAGAACACCAGCCTGCTGGCGCGCGGGATCGCGCTTTCGGGGACGTTGCAGATCGAGAGCGTCTTGTCGTGCCCCAGCGACTTGGCGTACTTCAACGCCTCCATGGTGTCGAGCGTTTCGCCCGATTGCGAAATGGTGACGATCAATTGGCCTGGGTTGGCGACCACGTCGCGGTAGCGGTATTCGCTGGCGATCTCGACCGCGCAGGGCAGACCTGCAATCGCCTCGAACCAGTAGCGCGCTGTCAGGCCCGCGTAGTAACTGGTGCCGCAGGCGATGATCTGCAAACCGCTGATCTCGCGCAGCACCGCTTCGGCATCCGCGCCGAACAGTTCCGGGGTGAAACTACCGGCGTCGACGATGGCCTCGATGGTGTCGGCGATCGCACGCGGCTGCTCGTGGATCTCCTTCTGCATGAAGTGGCGATAAGGGCCGAGCTCGAGCGACGCAAGGGAGACATCGGACAGGTGCACGTCGCGCGCGATCTGATTGTCGTTGGCGTCGAATACGCGCACACCGCTGCGCGCGACCTCGGCGGTGTCGCCCTCTTCGAGGAAGATCACCTTGCGCGTGGCCTGCACGATCGCGGAGACATCGGATGCGATGAAGTTCTCACCATCGCCCAGACCGACCAGCAATGGGCAGCCCATGCGCGCGCAGACCATGCGCTCGGGCTCGCTGCGGCTGACCACGGCCAGCGCGTAGGCGCCTTCGAGTTCCTTGACCGCACGCTGCAGGGCGCCGAGCAGATCGTCGCCCTGGGTAAGGTAGTGATGGATCAAATGCGCGATGACTTCTGTATCGGTCTGCGATTCGAAATGGTAACCCAGGGCACGCAGGCGCTCGCGCTGCGCCTCGTGGTTCTCGATGATGCCGTTGTGGACCAGAGCCACGCCATGGCTGATGTGCGGATGGGCGTTGGATTCGGTGACGCCGCCGTGGGTGGCCCAACGGGTATGGCCGATGCCGATCCCGGCGCGCAGGTTTTCGGCGACGGTGGCGCTTTCCATCTC
Source organism: Lysobacteraceae bacterium (assembly GCA_008015095.1). GTDB lineage: Bacteria > Pseudomonadota > Gammaproteobacteria > Xanthomonadales > Xanthomonadaceae > Lysobacter_I. The sequence goes on from SSEV01000094.1 coordinate 5,129, forward strand.
GGCGACGCGCCCGGTGCGACGCACGCGGCGTACGTCATGCGGACCGTCGTTGCACTCGACGATGGCGATGCCGGCGGAGTCGTAACCACGATATTCGAGGCGTTTCAATCCTTCGATCAACACAGGAACCACATCGCGATCCGCGATCGCACCGACGATACCGCACATGGAATTCACGCCCCTTGAATAAGTCTGCGTAGTTTAAGGCAACCCTGAATCAGTAAACGCCGCCGCGGCGTACGGATATGCCGCTCGCGAATTGATTTCGGGTTCGCGACCGCTGAGCAAGTCCGAAAGGGGCTCGCCCAGTGTTGTCTTAACGGCGAAACCCGTCCGCAGCGTCCGCTCGGACACGTCCGAACCGATGGCGGACATGGCGGTCCCACCAAAAACCCTTTTTGAAACAATTTGTTATGGATGGCACGTGGTTTGCGTAAATCCGCTTATGCATCATCCTCCCTACGAACATGAGCCGCGATCGGCCGCCTCGCCGCCCCGACAGATGCGCCCGCGAACAACCCTGTTTTCGCAGGCGAGTGGCCGGAAGACGCTCGGGAGCCGTTCGGCCATCGTCCATCTGGGGCAAGCGGCGGAACCGCGCCCTTCACCTATCGGGAACAGCAAATGAAGCGGGTTGTTGAAAACGACGAATGGCCCCGCGGAACTGACGCGCCAGACATCCCGCGTCGCTGGAGACATGCGATGAGCACCGATCTGCCCCTCCCCTTTCCCACGCCCTGGACCGCCGAGGAATTCGCCGACGCCCTCCCTCGCCGCTCTTCGCAGCGCATCAGCATGGATGCAGTTCTTTACCTCCGCCCCGATGCGGCACCACTACGGCCGCATCGCATGCAATCAGATCGCGCGCAGACGTTTTTTGCCCGGCATTGCGCCTTTGGCGCTGTTCCGCATTCGTTGATTGCCCCACCGCTTCGCCACAGGGTCCGCTGCTATGCTTGAAATGCGCCTCGTCAACAAGATCTACCGCACCGAACTGGTCGAGACGCATGCCTTACGCTCGCTCGATCTGCAGGTGAAGGAAGGTGAATTCGTCGCTATCACCGGCCCGTCCGGCTCCGGGAAGACCACGTTCCTGAACATCGCAGGCTTGCTCGAAGAGTTCAACGACGGCGAGTACCTGCTCGATGGACAAAGCGTCAAAGGCCTTTCCGACGATACGCGCTCGCAGTTGCGAAACCGCAAGATCGGATTCATCTTCCAAAGCTTCAATCTGATTCCGGATCTGAACCTGCTGGACAATGTCGGCGTGCCGCTGCGTTATCGCGGCATGCCCGCCGCCGAGCGGCGACTGCGGACCGAGGAGGCTTTGGCCCGGGTCGGACTGGGCTCGCGGATGCGGCATTACCCCGCCGAATTGTCCGGCGGCCAGCAACAGCGCGCAGCGATCGCACGCGCCATCGCCGGCAGCCCGCGGCTGCTACTGGCCGACGAGCCGACCGGAAATCTCGATTCGCAAATGGCGCGCAGCGTGATGGAACTGATGGAGGAGATCCATGCGCAGGGCACGACGATCGTGATGGTCACCCATGCCCCGGAGCTGGCGGCGCGCGCGCAACGCAACGTGCACATCGTCGACGGCACGGCGACCGATTTTTCGCGCGAGCCCGGGATAGCGCGGATCGCCACAACAGACGCACATCCGGCGTCGACCGACGCCTGAGGACGATCATGTTCGGTTATTACCTCGATCTCGCTCTGCGCAGTCTCAAGCGCAACAAAGCGCTCACCGTAGTGATGGTGCTGGCGCTCGCGCTGGGTATCGGCGCGTGCATGACCACGCTGACAGTGTATTACGTGCTGTCGGGCGACCCTATTCCGAGCAAAAGCGGGCAATTGTTTTATCCGCGGATCGAACCGCGGAGCATGAACGGGTTTCTCCCGGGCGACGAGCCGGAACTGCAGATGACGCGCTTCGATGCGGAAACGCTGTTGCGGCAGAAACGCGCCGATCGCCAAGCGGTGATGAGCGCGGGCGGAGTCGTGATCGATCTGGAGAACAGCGCGGCCAAACCATTCTCCGAACAGGCACGCTATGCCTCGGCCGATTTCTTTCCGATGTTCGACGTGCCCTTCCGTCATGGCAACCCGTGGACCGCCGAAGAGGACGAATCCCGCGCGCAGGTCGCAGTGATTTCCAAGGCGCTCAACGACCGTTTGTTCGCGGGCGGCAACAGCGTGGGCAAGACCCTGCGGTTGAATCAGGCCTCGTTCCGCGTGATCGGCGTGCTTGAGGCATGGCAACCTAATCCCCGCTTTTACGATCTGACCAATCAGCGATTCGGCGAAGGAGAACAGGTCTTCCTGCCGTTCTCGACCTCGCGTGCGCTCGATTTCGGCAGCTCGGGTAGCATGAATTGCTGGGGCAACACCAATTCGGAAGATGAAGGGCCAACCGGGCCGAATGCGCCCTGTGCTTGGCTGCAATACTGGGTCGAGCTGGACGGCCCGGCGAAAGTCGCCGAATACCGGCGCTATCTGCAAAATTACTCCGAAGAGCAACGCGAAGCCGGGCGTTTTGAAAGGCCCACCAACGTCCGTCTGCACAGCGTGATGGAATGGCTCGACGACCAAGCCGCCGTCCCGCCCGATGTACGCCTGCAGGCTTGGCTTGCGTTCGGATTCCTCGCGGTCTGCCTCTTGAACACGATCGGACTGTTGCTGGCGAAATTCCTGCGCCGGGCTCCGGATATCGGCGTGCGGCGCGCGTTGGGCGCTTCGCGCCGCGATATCTTCGCCCAATGTCTGATCGAAGCGGGCGTGGTCGGCATGCTCGGTGGCTTACTCGGCATCGGCTTGGCCTGGCTGGGTTTATGGGCGGTACGACAACAGCCGACCGATTACGCCGGACTCGCGCATCTGGATCCGGCCATGTTGCTGACCAGTTTCGCGCTAGCGCTCGGGGCGAGCCTGCTCGCGGGTCTGCTTCCCGCCTGGCGCGCCTGCCAGATCACGCCCGCCATCCAGCTCAAGAGCCAGTGAGGTCGTTATGGAATTGCACCCGATGCTTTCCACCCTGCTCCGTCAGAAAACCGCCGCGGCGCTGATCGTGCTCGAAATCGCGTTGAGCTGCGCGATCGTATGCAATGCGATTTTCCTGATCGCCGAGCGCGCCGACCGGATCGGACGCGAGAGCGGGCTGGTCGAAGACGAAATCGTGCAGATCAGCGTCAGCAGTTTGGGGGCCGGCGCCGACGAAGCGGTTCGCACCCGCCGCGACATCGCCGAGTTGCGCGCGATTCCCGGCGTGAAAGCCGTTTCCAGCGTGAACCAGATCCCTTACGGCGGGTCGTCCTGGAACAGCAGCGTCAATCTGACCGCAGATCAGCAGATGCCCAATTTCAACGCAGGCTCGTTTCTGGGCGACGATCAGATGCTGGAAGCGTTCGGGTTGAAATTGATCGCCGGACGCGATTTCAACGCGGAAGAATATGTCGAATGGGAAGCGTTGAGCGCTCAGGAACAAAGCGCGCAGATCCCGTCCGCGATCGTGACCCGCGCGTTCGCCGAGAAGCTGTTCCCCGGCCAAGACGCTATCGGCAAATCGTTCCACGCCTGGGGTGACGCGCCGATCCGGATCGTCGGGATCGTGGAATCGGTATTACGGCCGAATGATTCGGGAGGGCCGGGCGAAGGCGCCTACTCGATGTTCTTCCCGGTCAATATGACTCAGGGCAACTACGTGCTGCGCAGCGCAGCGGCGCAGCGCGAGCAAACGCTCACGTCGGCCGTGGCCGCGCTGAACCGCATCGATCCCAACCGCATCATCAACAGCCAGCGGTCGTTGACCGAGATGCGCAGCGATTATTACGCCCGCGATCGCGCCGTGGTCTGGCTGCTGCTGGTGGTTTGCGCGGCGATGCTCACCATCACCGCTTTCGGAATCGGCGGGCTGGCCAGTTTCTGGGTTCAGCAACGCACCAAACAGATCGGCATTCGGCGCGCGCTCGGCGCCACGCGCAAGCAGATCCTGCGTTATTTCCAGGCCGAGAACTTCATTCTGGCCACGCTCGGCATCATGCTCGGCATGCTCGGCGCTTACGGCATCAATCAATGGCTGGTTTCTCAGTACGAACTGCCGCGGTTACCCGCGTTGTACTTGCCGATCGGCGCGATCGCGCTCTGGCTGCTCGGACAGATCGCGGTGCTCGGCCCGGCCCGCCGCGCCGCGACTGTGCCTCCGGCAACCGCCACCCGCAGCATCTGACCCATGTGTTTTTCAATTCGGCGCTTTTCCAACAACGCGATCAACGATGCGATTGAGCGGCCATGGATGGCCGAGGCGGCCGAACGAACGCGCAAGCGATGGACTCGTCCAAAGCGAGCCCGGGCAGATGCCCGACTCGCGACTTGATGACGCCGACAGGCGTCGGCGCCGTGGAGGGTTTTCACCTGCGTCACCGGTCGAAAACCAGCCATCCACTGTGATGCAACGATTCAAATGCGCTTTTCCACCATCTGCCCGTTCACATCGGCCCGTTGTCCCATCGCAATTCTCGGTTACCCTTCGCACATGCCTACGGTCCTCGTCATCGACGACAACCCCGCGGTCGCCACCGCGCTGGAAACGCTGTTCGCCCTGCACGAAATCGACACGCTTTCTGCTTCCGGCCCCGCACGCGGGCTAGCGATGCTGGAAAACCATGCGGTGGATCTCGTGGTGCAGGACATGAATTTCGAGGCGGACACCACCTCCGGAGAAGAAGGCGAGGCCCTGTTCCGCGCGATCCGCGAACATCACCCGGACCTTCCGGTGATTCTGCTGACCGCCTGGACGCGGCTGGAGGCCGCCGTCGATCTGGTCAAAGCCGGCGCCGCGGACTATCTCGGCAAGCCCTGGGACGACCACAAGCTGATGGCGACGGTCAATAATCTGATCGAGCTTTCGCAGACCCGACAGCAATTGATCCGCCGTCATGCGGGCGAGCGCAAACGGCGCGAAGTCCTGGCGCGCGAATTCGATCTGCGCGGTTTCGTCTATGCCGATCCGATGAGCGAAAGCACTCTGACCTTCGCGACCCAGGTTGCACGCTCCGATCTGCCCGTGCTGATCACCGGCCCCAACGGCGCCGGCAAGGAAAAATTGGCCGAGATCGTTCATGCGAATTCACCAGTGCGCGCCGGGCCTTTCGTCGCATTGAATTGCGGCGCGCTGCCGGCGGAGTTGATCGAAGCGGAACTGTTCGGCGCCGAGGCCGGCGCCTACACCGGCGCCCAGCGCGCGCGCGAGGGTAAATTCGAAGCCGCAGACGGCGGCAGCTTGTTTCTCGACGAGATCGGCACATTGCCGCTGGCCGGGCAGGTGAAACTGTTGCGCGTGCTGGAAACCGGTCAATTCCAACGGCTCGGCGGCAATCGCGAGCGCGGGGTCAAGGTGCGCGTCATCAGCGCGACCAACGCGGATCTGCCGACGTTGATCGCGAACGGGCAATTCCGTGAAGACCTCTACTACCGCCTGAACGCGGTCGAGGTTCGCTTGCCGCCATTGGCGCAACGCCCCGACGACATCCTGCCATTGGCGCGGCATTTCCTGCCGCCCGGCAAGCATCTGGACACGGGCGCCGAACAGACCCTGCTCGCGCATCGCTGGCCCGGCAACGTGCGCGAATTGCGCAACACCGTGCAACGCGCCGCACTGCTGGCGCAGGGAGAGAGGATCGGCGCAAGCGATCTTGGCCTGCCCGCATCGGCCGCCGCCGCGCCCCTCGCGGAGATGGCGGAGCCCGACCGCGCTGCGATCGAAGCCGCCCTCGCACGGACGAACGGCGTGCTCGCCCAAGCCGCGGCCGAGCTGGGCATGTCGCGCCAGGCACTGTACCGGCGCATCGAGCGCCTGGGCATTCAACGCAACTGATGCGGCCGCGATACCCGCATTTGCTGGCGGTACGCATGATCGGAGTGTCGATCGCCGGGATCGCATCGGCCACGATCGCAACCGCCGTGCTGGCGCGCTGGCTGCCAGTGTGGTCCGCGGCTGCGATCGCCGGCCTGTTGGCGGGCATCCCGACCGCCGCATCCCTGTGGCGAACCATCGCGACGATGCGCTCGCTCTTCCGCACCCTGGCCGGCACCGTGGCCAGCTATCGCGACGGCGACTACAGCTTTGGCATCACCTGGGACAAATACGGTGATCTGGTCGAATTGGTCGAAGCGCATAACGCGCTGGGCGACACTTTGCGCGATCAGCGGTTATCGCTGGTGCAGCGTGAACTGCTGCTCGACACCATGGTCCAGAACACGCCGGTGGCGATGCTGCTGACCGATCCGGCGGGACGGATCGTGCTCGGCAATCTCGCTGCGCGGAAATTGCTCGGTGAAGGCAAGCGTCTGGAGGGTCACGCCTTCGCCGAAATCTTGTCCGGTACGCCGCAAGCGCTGCGCGATGCGTTCGAGCGCGAGGGCGACGGGATCTTCGCGATCGGCGACACCGACAACGACAACGAAGATATCTATCACCTCTCGCGGCGGCGGTTCCGGCTCAACGGCCGGCCGCACGAGCTGGTGCTGCTGCGTCAACTCACCGCCGAGTTGCGCCGTCCGGAGGTACAGACCTGGAAAAAGGTGATCCGGGTCATCAGCCACGAACTTAATAATTCACTGGCGCCGATGGCTTCATTGGCGCACTCCAGCGCGGAACTGCTGCGCCGCGGACAAACCGAACGATTGCCGGTTGCCCTGGCCACGATCGAAGAGCGCGCGCGCCATCTCGAAGGCTTCATCCGCGACTACGCCCGTTTCGCGAAACTGCCCGCACCCCGGCTGGAACCGCTGGAATGGTCGCGGTTCCTCTCGCAGTTGCGCAGTCAGGTCCAGTTCGCATGGAACGGGCAGCACGGCGACGAAGTGCTGCGGGCCGACGCCGCGCAACTCGAACAAGCGCTGTTGAACCTGATCAAGAATGCGCACGAGTCGGGATCGCCGGCGGAGGAGGTGCATCTGTCGCTGCGTCGGCTGCCGGAAAGCTGGCGGATCGACATCCTCGACCGCGGCAGCGGCATGAGCGACGCGGTGCTGGCGCAGGCGCTGCTGCCTTTTTATTCGACCAAGCGTCAGGGCACCGGGCTCGGGCTGGCGCTGACCCGCGACATCATCGAGGCCCACGGCGGCAGGATCGCATTGCAGAACCGCGACGGCGGCGGACTCTGGGTCAGCCTGACCCTGCCCGCACGTTGAGCCGGCGCATCGCCGGAGACGCCAGCGGCGAAATACCGGCGGATGGCGATGGCTGGCGATCAGCCACGACGGCTGCGATGAGCGGCCATGCAACGCCGATCCAGACGGGCATCGCGGCGCGGCCGGACGCGCATCACTGCGACAGCACGTACCACGGCAGCAAGGCCGTCTGGCTGCGCTCGACCGCCGTGATCCGCCGCTGCAGCGTATGTCGCTTGCCGTTCAGGACCAGCGACATCGCGATCGTGATCGACTGATTCGGCACGCATGGGACCGGCGTCCGCGCGCCCGTGTTGTAGTTGGGATTGTCCTGCATCCAGAAATTCGCGTCGTAATCCTTGATCAGGACCACAGGAGGGCGTCCGTCCTGCCGGTACGAGAACGACTCGATCCGTATCGACGACACGTTCGGGTTGGGCCCGGCCTCCTGGTTCGGATCCTTCACGTACACCTGAAAGAAGATCGAGTCCGGCGTGCGCACGGTTTTCTTCAGAAACGGGATTCCTGATGTTTCCCGCGGGAACCAGGAAGGATAGGTCGTGATCAGCAATTCGTTCTTGTCGTCCAACGCGACGGAAACCGGCGGGTACTGGATTTCATGGATATCGACGCAACCGGCGAGCGTTGCGGCGAGGCCGGCCGCGAAACTCGCACGAAACAGCACGCGACCGCAACGGCGCAGTGCGTCTTGCCTTTTCATCCCTGCCTCCTGATGGCTGACGTCCTTCGACGCGCACAGTGCGGCATTCAAAGGGCCACCGCATCCACAAGCCTTACTTCCGCTTTGCGACCGGCCGCTTCCAGCCGTCCACGGTGACCTGCTTGGCGCGGGCTACGGTCAGCTTGCCCGGCGCGGCATCCTTGTTGATCACCGAACCCGCAGCGATGGTCGCGCCCTCGCCGATCACGACCGGCGCCACCAATGCGGCATTTGAACCGATGAAAGCGCCGTCTTCGATCGTGGTCGTGGACTTGTTGACGCCATCGTAATTGCAAGTGATCGTGCCCGCACCGATGTTGACGCCCGCACCGACGACGGCATCGCCAAGATAGCTGAGATGGTTGGCTTTGCTCCCGGCCCCGATCTTCGCGTTTTTGGCCTCGACGAAATTGCCGATATGCACGCCGTCGGCCAGCGTCGTCCCGGGCCGCAACCGCGCGAACGGGCCTATCACTGCCGCACCTTCGCTGCGCGCGCCCTCAAGATCGCAATGCGCGCGCACCTCGGTGCCCGCGCCGAGCTCCATGTCCTTCAGGCGGCAAAACGGGCCGATGCGCACGCCGTCTCCGAGCACCACCCGCCCTTCGAACACCACGTCGACGTCGATCTCGACATCGCGACCGACCACGACCTCGCCGCGCACGTCGACCCGACCCGTGTCGGCGAAGCGAGCGCCCTCCACGCACAATGCCCGCACCCGGCGTTGCTGGAACGCACGCTCGAGCTGGGCAAGTTGCCAGGGGTCGTTCGCGCCTTCGGTCTCGATCGGATCATCGGCGGTGGCGATCTCCGCCCCAGCGTATTCGTGAGCGGCCATCGCGAACACATCCGTGAGGTAGTACTCGCCCTGGGCATTGCGGTTGGACAGACCCGAGAGCCAGCGACGCAGCGCAGCGGCGTCAGCGGCGATCACGCCGGTGTTGATCAGGCGGATCGCGCGCTGCTCTTCGTTCGCGTCCTTGTGCTCGACGATCGCGGCCACGCGGCCTTGCGCGTCGCGGAGGATGCGGCCGTAGCCTCCTGGATTCTCGACTTCGGCGGCCAAGACCGCGAGCTGGCCGGGCGCATCGAGTAAGCGCTGCAATGTTTGTGCACGGATCAACGGCACGTCGCCATAGAGCACGAGCACCCGAGCGCCGTCGGGAATCGCCGGCATCGCCTGTTGCACAGCGTGTCCGGTTCCGAGTTGCTGCGCCTGTTCGGCCCAATGCAGATCCGGATGGTCCGCGAACGCGGCGCGTACCTGCTCGCCGCCGTGGCCGTAGACCACATGGATTCCGATAGGCCGCAACGCACGCGCGCTATCGATCACATGGCTTAGCATCGGCTTGCCCGCGATGCGCTGCAGCACTTTCGGCAGCGCGGATTTCATTCGCTTGCCTTCGCCAGCGGCGAGGATGACGACGTGGAGAGCTTGCGGCATGACGGTTCCGAGGCTGGAATTTCGAGCATTTTAACGGCGCGCTGCTAGGATGCGCGCATGTCCGCAGTCCGCGATCGCAAGTTCCGCCCACGCCAGCATCCATGCCCGGCTGGCCGCTGGTCATCGCGTCCAGGCTGGACGTTGCCCGGAGCGGGCCAACGATGAGTCTGCATCGGCAAGGCCGCCATTATCTGCTGATCGGCGGGGTGCAATGGCTACTCGACTGGGCAGTGATGGTGGGCCTCAGCCACCTCGGCCTGATCGTGGAATTGGCCAATATCGCCGGCCGGATCAGCGGCGCGATGCTGGGATTCTGGCTCAACGGCAAAGTCACTTTCGCCGGAGCCGATACCGCGCTCGGTCGCGTGCAATTACAACGTTTCGTGCTGATGTGGCTATGCACCACCACGACCAGCACCCTGGCGATGGGGCAAATCGACGATGTGTTCGGACTGCGCTGGGCTTGGCTTGCGAAACCCGCCGTCGAACTGATGCTCGGTCTGATCGGTTTTCTGCTGTCGCGACACTGGGTGTACAAGGCCTGAGACCCCGGAGCGGGCCTGAGGCCCCGCCCGCATGATCGCTGCACAAACGAGAACGCCGGCTTGCGCCGGCGTTCCACGGATGTAACGGATCAGCAGAATACGGATCAGCTGAATTCAGTGCTTGAGGCTTTTGCGCAGACGCTCCAGCGCGCTCAGCTGGGCGAGGCTCATCGCCAGCTGGCTCTGCGCTTCTTCGGCGCTCATCTTCGGATCTTTATGGGCCAGCGCGCGCTGCGCCTCTTCCATCGCCGCGCGAACCGCCGCTTCATCGATGTCCTGGGCACGCACCGCGGTGTCGGCCAGCACGGTGACCACCTGCGGCTGCACTTCGAGAATGCCGCCGGAAATCGCGAAGTCCAGGGTCTCGCCGTTGGGCTGGGTCACGACGACCTTGCCCGGCTTGAGGCGCGTGATCAGCGGCGCGTGCCGTGGCGCGATGCCGAGTTCGCCCTGCTCGCCGGTGGCGACGACCAGCGTGGCTTCGCCGTGGAAGATCTCAGCTTCGGCGCTGACGATGTCGCAACGGATGGTGGCCATGTGTTTCGGTTCCTGTAGGGCGGGTCTTGACCCGCCGCTGTTCTCGCAACATCAAGCGTTCGCAACGCTCGATGTCTCGCAATGGCGGGTCGAGACCCGCCCTACAACGACAACTTACGCGGCGAGCTTGCTCGCCTTCTCGACCGCCTCTTCGATGCCGCCGACCATGTAGAAGGCCTGCTCCGGCAAGTGGTCGCATTCGCCGTCGACGATCATCTTGAAGCCGCGGATGGTGTCCTTCA
>SSEV01000031.1 GCA_008015095.1 Lysobacteraceae bacterium
CGGTGCGGTCTGCGCTGATCGCGATGTCCTTCACCGCGACCGAGCGCACCGTGTTCAGGGACTGGTCCAGGATGTCCAGGCGGAAGACGTCACGTGGGTCGGCGACGATCTGCAGCAGGCTGAAGAAATCATCGGCCGTGCCCTGGGCAGCCAGCTGGAAGCGGAACCAGTCCTGGTCCAGCGGATTGTCGATGGTCAAGCCGCGCAGGCGCGACAAACCATCGATGCCCGCGATCTGGTAGGCGGTGGCGGCGCTGTCATTGCGCCCCGGCACGAGGTCGGGGGCGTCGCTGTTGCGGCTCAGCGCCCTCAGGGTGCCGTCGGCCTGGCGCTGGTAGACGGACAGGCCGAGGCCATCGATGGGCGAGGCGCTGTTCAGGCTGACCAGGGCCGAAGCGCCGGCGTTGGCCAGCAACTGGAAGGCGAAGAAGTCGGTGTCCGCCGGGTTGTCGATGGTGAGGTTGGTGTAGGCCAGGGAGCTTGCGATGCGCAGGTCGGCGTTGGCCTGCAGGCCGTCCAGCAGGCCGAGCTGCGTGGCCGCGGTGTTGCCCCAAGCCACGTCGAGCGTCAAAGAGAAGCCGATGCCCGCCTGCAGGCCGCTGGCCACGCTGGGGGTGTAGGCCACTTCCCGCGTGGCCAGGGTGATCCGGTCGCCCTTGCGGCCGGCGATGACGTGCTCACTGGCCCCGGCCCTGGCCAGGGCGACATTGAGGTCGGCCACCAGGTCGTCGATGCCGACGTTGTCTGCCGTGGAGAAGCCGACGCCGGGCGCGGGCCGGGCCGGCACGATGGCGGTGAACTGGCGGCCATCGGCCAGCTGCACCGTGAAGTTCGCATCGTCGGACAACTGGCCATTGGACGGCGCAGCAAACGCCCACACCACCACCGCAGCGCCGCCCAGGGCGAAGGGCTCGGTGGCCGTGTCGTTGCGCGAGCCGTACTCGGCCTTGTCCACCAGGATGGCGTTGCCGGCGAGGATCTCGACGCGGTCGTCGCCCGCACCGGCGTCGATCCAGACCGTCTTCTGCACCGTGGGGCCGACTGTGATCTGGTCGTTGCCGCCCAGGGCGTCGATGATGATGGCGAGGAAGTCACCTTCCGGCGGCAGCAGGTTGCCCACCAGCTGGCGTGTTGTGCTGTCGAGCGTGACCTGATCGACCTCGATGCCATCGGCGGCCTGGGTGCGCAGCGACGCGATCCCCAGCAGGACGTCGTCGGGCGTCCAGATGTAGTTGCCCTGGCTGTCGCGGCCGTTGAAGTCCAGGCGCACCTGTGCATCGAACGAATAGTTGCCGTTGTTGTTGGTCAGGCGCGTGACCAGGTGGTGGTCGGCCAGCAGGCCGGGTTCGGTGACGTAGTCGACGCTGATCACGTCGTCGGCATTGGTCGCGCCGACGTACCACACCTTGTCGGTCTGCCGGGCGTACTCCTTCCAGTCGTCGCCGCCGAGACCGCCATCGAGCGACTCGAAGGTCGAGCCATCGACCCTGACCAGGGTATCGTTGCCGCCGTTGCCGTACAGGAACCCCAGCCCGGTGCCGCCGTACAGCACATCGTCCTGGGCCGAACCGAGCATGCGGTCCAGGCCGGTGTCTTCCAGGTTGTAGGTGATGTCGGTGGCGGGGTCGTCATTGAGACCGTCGCCGTCGCGGTCGCCGTTGGACGGCGCCAGGCTGCCATCAGGGCGCTGGAAGATGCCGAACTGGCCCGCGTCGAGCGCGATCGACGTGAGCGCGGCGCCAGCCGCGCTGGGCGCGGCACGGAAGACGAACCGCCCGTCCTTCAGGTCGGCGCGCACCCGGTCCGTGAGATTGACGGTGGCGCCCGACGCATCGGTGGCCACGGCCAGTGCCGCGTTGAGGTCTGCCACCAGATTGCGCAGGCGCTGTTCGTCGACGCTGGTGATCAGACTGGCGTTGATGGCGTTGGTGTTGTCGTTGGTCGCTGCAGCGCGCAAATCGACGTGGTAGGTCAGGCCATTCAGTGTCAGCGCGAAGCTGGCATCGCCATAGATGCGCCCGTCGGGCCGGCTCGGGGCGCCGCCGGTCAGCAGCAGGTCCGCACCGAAGCTGCCGTTGGTGACGAGTTGGCCCGTGCCAGGGGCTGCCGAGGCGGGCACGACGCTCAGGTTGTCGATGCCAAAGGTGGCGACTGTGCTGTTGGTCCCGCTCAGCCGCAGTTCCGTGGTGGTGGCGGTGGCGGTGAAGACGAAGTCCAGCCTGCCCGACTTGGCCGCCGTGTCCTGCACGACAACGCTGTTGGCCATCACGCGCAGGAGATGGCTGTTGGCCACGATGTCGGCGCTGACCCGGTAGGTCACGCCCACCTGGGTGGCGATGGTCTGGCGGACGAAGGAGTTCCCGAACGCGGCCCCATTGCGGGCGTAGCTCAGGTAGCCGTCGGCAGCGGACACCTGGATGGCAATGCCGCTGACCGCGGCGTCAGGCACCCAGCCGGTCAGGGCACCCGCAGCGCCTGCGGGACGCTCGGCGCGTTGGCCGTCGCTGAAGCCCAGCTGGGTCTGCAGGGCGTTCGGGTCGAGCGACCAGGCATACAGCTCGTTGGTGCCTTGGCCGCCCAGCAGATCGTCATTGCCCTGACCGCCGAAGAGCCGGTCGTGATCGGCCGTGGTGCCGATGCCTGCGCCGCCGTCTCCCCACAGCCGGTCATCGCCGCCCAGGCCGATCAGGACATCGCTGCCTGCGCCGCCGTCCAGGCGGTCACGCCCGGCGCCGCCGCGCAGCACGTCATTGCCCGGGCCACCATCGAACACGCCGACAAAGTCGTCGCTGCGGTTGTTGAGCGGCGCCAGGTCGAGCGGAACTTCTCCGCCGACGCTGCCGTCTGCGAACTCGATCGTGTCGTGGCCCAGCAGGCCCGACACCCGGAACTGTTCGACCAGCAGGTTGCTGCCATCCTTCCACTTCGCCTGGAAGGTGCGCTGGAACAAGGTGTTGCCGGCGTTCAGCGAATCGACCGTCTGGTAGGCCACCTGCAGCAGGTTGGCGTCGGTCGGGTTCTGCATCAACCGGATGCTGTCGTTCTGCGAACTGCCCTCGATCAGCAGGATGTCGGTGGCGTTGTCGTCCGCGACGTCGCCCTGGCTCTGGTTGCCGAAGTGGCCGTCGAAGTTCTCGGGCGTTGCATTGACCGCATAGGACGTGCGCGTGTCGAGCACCAGCATGTCGATGGCGGCGCCACCGTACAGCGTGTCGCGGCCGTTCTGGCCTTCCAGCCAGTCGGTGTCGGCGCCGCCCCAGAGAGTGTCGTTGCCGCCACCGCCCAGCAGCTGGTCTTCACCGCTGCCGCCAAACAGCACATCGGCCCCGCCGACCAGGGAGGCCTGGGTGTTCTTGGCGTAGTTGGGGCCCGACAGTTCCTCACCGTGCAGGTAGTCGTTGCCACCGTCGCCGAACATCAGGTCGGCACGCAGGTTGCCGAACAGCCAGTCGCCACCGGCGTCGCCATGCAGTTCGTCGCCACGCAGCACGACCTCGGCGGCCAGCGCGCTGGCCGACGCATTGACCGTCACGTCGGCGTAGGCGTACAGGTAGTCGATGCCATCGCCGCCAAACAGGCGCTGCCCGGACTGGCTGTTGGGCGCCGCGCTCGTGTCGCCGCCGATGCCGGCGTCGCCCTTGCGCCCGGCGTCGCCGAACAGGTAGTCGTCGCCGGTGTCGCCATAAAGCATGTCGATGCCGGTGCCGCCATGCACCACGTCGGAGTTGGCACCGCCACGCACGATGTCGTCGCCCGCGTCGCCCCACACCTCGTCGCTCGCCACGCCGCCGTCGATGTAGTCGGAGTCTGCGCCGCCGAACAGGAAGTCGGCGTCGCCGCCGCCGAAGATGAAGTCGATGCCGGCGCCACCCTCGATGCGGTCGCTGCCGTCGGTGGACAGCCCCGTCAGCGACAGGCCGTTGACCGCCACCGGCGTGATGCGCGGCGGCGTGAAACCACTGCCCGCCAGGCCGGCGGCGACCAGGGCGGCCTCGGCCTCGTCGAAGCCGATGGGGCGCTGGAAGTTGTCGGCCGTGCCGAGATCCAGGACCGTGGGCGACACGTCCTCGAAGCCGCCCCAGAGGATGTCGTTGCCGGTGTCGCCGCGGATGGTGTCGTTGCCGGCACCGCCGACGATGACGTCGTCATGGCTGCCACCGGCGATGTCGTCGTCGCCTTGATCGCCATAGATGGCATCGTCGCCGGATCCACCTGAAATCAGGTCGTTGCCGAGGCGGCCGAAGATGCGGTCGTTGTCGGCGCTGCCGAAGATGGTGTCGACGCCCCAGTCGCCATAGATCAGGTCCTCGCCGGATCCACCGTCGATGAGGTGGGTGACCACGAACTCGCCGCCAGCCTCGTTGAGCAGCGCAAAGATGACGTCGTCGCCAGAGCCGCCCAGGATGTGGTCGCTGCCAGTGCCACCGCGCACCAGGTCATTGGCAGACCCTGCGTCGATGAAGTCGTCGCCCGCGTCGCCATCGATGGTGTCGGTGCCGGCGTGGCCCCAGACGCGGTCTGTGCCTGCGCCCGCCGTGATGACGTCATTTCCGCCCTGGCCGTACAGGATGTCGCTGCCCAGACCACCGAGGATCACGTCGCCACGGTCGGTCAGGTCGGCAGACGCCGGGATCAGGCTGAGGGCGCGTTCAGGCGCGCGCACCGTGCCGTCGGTGTTGCGGATGACGCCGCTGGTGCGCCACAGGCGACCGTCACCACCGAGCACGACATCGTGACCATCGCCGGCGTCCACGGTGTCGATGCCGAGGCCGGCGACGATGTCGTCGGCGCCGAGCCCGCCGGTGACGGTGTCGTCGCCACCCTGGGCAAAGATCCAGTCGTCACCGGAGCCGCCCACGACGATGTCGCCACCGTCTGCAACGGCCTGCGGGCCACCCGCGACTTCGGACTCGAGCAGCACATCGCGCCCGAGGCTGCGCATGGCACCGGCAGCCAGCGCACCGCCAGACAGCACGATCGTGCCGCGGTCGGCCAGGATCACGTCGCTGTCATCGCCGCCGTCGATGCTGTCGTTGCCGGCGCCACCGATGAGGTTGTCGTTGCCGACACCCCCGGTGATGACGTCGCTGGCCGCGCCGCCGTCGATGAAGTCGCTGCCGGCTTCGCCGTGGCTGGTGTCCCTGTCGGCGCCGCCATCCAGGCGATCGTCGTTGGCGCCACCCCACAGGATGTCAACGCCCGCGCCGCCCCACACCTGGTCGTTGCCGTCGCCGGCAAAGACGGTGTCGTTGCCGTCGCCCGCATCGACCGTGTCACTGCCCGCACCCGCTGTGACGGTGTCGGCGTCGTCGCCGGCCCAGATCTGGTCAGCGCCGGTGCCGGTGGTGATGACGTCCATGCCGGCATGGCCGTAGACGATGTTGGCGCCATCGCCTGCCGTGATGGTGTCGTTGCCCTTGCCGCCGAAGATGCGGTCATTGCCCGCGCCGGCGGCGATGGCGTCGTTGCCGCCGACCAGGCCGCGGTCGGTGTCTTCGATCTGGCTGACGGTGCCCCCCAGGTAGGTGAGCACCCCGCCGTCGCCGATGAGCACGTTGTTGCCGCCCGCATCGGTGATCTGGTCGTTGCCGCCGCCACCGAACACGATGTCGGCCCCGCTGCCGGTGGTGATGACGTCGTTGCCGTCGCCAAAGGCCGCGCGGGCGCGCAGGACGCCGTCCTTGATGCGGCCTTCATCACCGAACACGATGTTCACGCCGCCACCGGCGTTGATGGTGTCGTCACCGGCCTCGCCGTAGACCGTGTCGTTGCCGGCGCCGGCGGTGATGTTGTCGCGGCCGAGGCCGCCACGGATGGTGGCCGCCCCGGCGGCGGCGCTCAGCGTGATGGTGTCGTCGCCTACGCCACCGTCGATCTCGTAGGTGATGGCGCTGTTGGTGATGCCGGACAGGTTGACGACGTCATTGCCCTCGCCCGCCGCGACGATGATCTTGCTGACCCCCGAATAACGCTGCTCGAAGGTGATGCCGCCGAAGGCCGCACGCACGATCACCTCGTCCGCCGACCCGCCCTGCGTGACGGTGAAACTCTCGCCGAAGTCGACCGTGTTGTTGTTCTGCCGCTCCGCGGCGAATTCACCCATGTTGATCTGCAGCACACCGTTGCCGATGTTGCTGGCCAGCGTGGGCACGCGGGTGAACGGGATCTCGAAGTCCACCAACGTGATCGGTGGCGTGATGTTGAATTCCTTCTTGATCTCGAACAGGAACAGGTCGATCTCGAGGAAGGCGAACAGCTTGGCGTACAACTGGCCGGTGACGTCGAACATGGCCAGCGGCGCCAGCGCCGGCTCGCCGTACTTCACCTCGTTGAGCACGTTGTCGACAATCTCGGTGACGCGCACGCGCCCGTCATGGTCGTTGTCGAAGAGATTGAAGAAGACATCGGCAAAGATGCCGCCGGCCACGCCGGCGCGCGCCACGCCCAGGTTGAGCTCGGCGGCGGCCGACAGGCCACCGCTGAGGGTGACTTCAGGAACGTCTGCCCCGCTGCCGTCCGGGTTGGCGGTGTCGCTGACGTAGAAGCCGTCAAAGATGAGGGCCGGGTTCCGGAAGCCGCTGTCGGCAAACTGCTGGATGCCTGACGTGTCGAAGCCGAAGGCGAAGTCGGCCCTCGCGCCGATCTTGCCGGTGATGGACGCCCCCAGCGGCCCGAAGATCGGGAAGAACTGCGTGTAGGAGAAGTCGACGACAAAGGCGCCCATGTCGTAGGTCAGCAGCACGGCCGGCCGCCCGAGCAGCAAGCCGAAGATCTGACCGGGGTCTTCCAGGATCGGGAAGGCGAAGCCGGCGCCTTGCTGCAGGCCGGACGTGAAGCTCTTGGTCGTGGACGCCGGCTTGCCTTCCAGCGCAGAGCCGAAGTTGAACCCCTGGTTGCGGGGTGTCGCGAATCCGCTCGACGTGGCGTTGCTCAGGTCCAGCGTCGGGCTGGTCAGCGACAACTGCAGACCCGGGTTGCTGATGTCGTACAGCGAGAAGCCACCGAAGTTGATCAGCAGGCTCTCGGTGTCGGTGGGAATGCTGTTGACGAAGGTGATGATGTCCGCGACGGACTTGATGAACGACACATCGACATTGCCGAACTGTGCAGCGATGTCCAGCAGGGTGATCGGCCCCGCCAGGTCGGAGATCACCGGGATCGGCGCCGTCAGGATGTCCACGA
This sequence comes from Lysobacteraceae bacterium, assembly GCA_008015095.1. GTDB lineage: Bacteria > Pseudomonadota > Gammaproteobacteria > Xanthomonadales > Xanthomonadaceae > Lysobacter_I. Next base: position 7,183 of record SSEV01000031.1, read on the forward strand.
TCGGCTGGATCGGCTTGGTGATGTCCTGCACCGTGCTCAGCACCGGGCTGATGAAATCGCTGATGAAGGTGCCCAGGTCCAGGCTGATGTCCTGGAACTCCACCACCTTCAGACCATCGAGAACGGCGTCGCCCAGGTCACTCAAGTCGACATACTGACCGGCGGCCCGGTCGCCGATCTGCCAGTTCAGGAAGAACTCGCCGACGATCTTGGGGAAGGCGGTCGACGCACCGGGCACCAGGTCGCTGTTGAGCTGCAGGCTCAGGTCGAGTTCTGCAGCGGCGTCGGCCGCCAACCCGGCCGAGATACCGAGGCTGCCGAGTTCGGAGAACCCCAGCCGCTGGTCGTTGGCATGGCGGCGGTTGAAGACGTCGATGGCGAAGGCCGCGCCGATGCCGGAGCTGCCGGCGTGGCGGGCATCGATGTCCTTGTCCCTGGCGGTCAGTTGCAGGAAGGCCAGCTTGCCGGTCAGGGCTGCATCGGGCAGCGTCGCCTCGACCTCGACACGCAACTCGTCGCCGTCGGCGATGTCCAGGTAGAAGCCTTCGGCGAAGCTGAGACCGAAGCCGAGGTCGAGATCCCAGTTCAGGTCGATGTCGAGGTTGCCATCGGCCTCGAGCCCGATGGCGGGCAGGCCCAGGTCGAAGCCGATGCCGGCATCGACGAGGTTGATCGACTGGCCGAGCTTGAGATCCCAGCCCATGAAGAGCTGGTTCTGCGGCGTGCCGGCCGTGTTGACGTTGGTGGCCAGCCCGATGGCGGCGACGCTGGTCGCAGGCCCGCTGCCGTCCTGCTTGAGCAGGATGCCCAGCCCGCCAGGGCCCAGCAGCTCGAACAGGTTGCGCGAGATGAAGTTCTGGTTCGGGTCGCTGCTGTTCTGGATCTCGGTGCGAAAGTCCTCGATGAAGCCTTCGCGGAAGTCTTCGATGAAGCGGGCACCGTCGGCGAGCTTGTCGCCCACCAAGGGCAGCGGCACGCTGAAGACCTCGCCGTCGAGGACGTCCTGCAGCCCCTCCAGGAAGAGGTCGATGCCATCGACGATCAGCAGCACGTTGTCGAGCAGGCTGAAGTCCGACGGGTTCAGGGTGAACAGATCCGGCGGCACCACCACGCTGAAGCTCGACGGGTCGGTGAGGTCACCGCTCAGGGTGATGTCGCCCCGGTAGTTGGACTCGTTCGGGAAGTACACCGGCAACGCGGCATCGACCGTGCCGCTGAAGTTGATGTCCACGTCCGAACCGAACTGCACATCCGACAGCAGCACCCGGCCCGCGGTGAAGATGGTCGGATCCAGGCCCGCACTGAATGCGGCGCCGATGCTGGCCGTGCCGTCCTGGATGGTCAGCCCGAACCCGCCCAGGGCCGCGACGAAGGACAGGTCGTTGCCGGCGGCCGTCAGCGACCCCGTGATGCCGGTGTCATCAAAGATGTAGATGGACGTCGGGCTGGCCAGGTCGAAACCGAAGGCCAGGTCGATGGTGAGCGCGCCGCTGGCCTGCAGCCCCGCCGCAGCCGCCAGGTTGTCGCCGAATCCGGGAACGGCGAAGTCCACCGACAGCGATTCGGAGAAGCTCTCGTCGACACGCAGGTCGACCCGCAGGATGTCCAGGTCGTCACTGGTGTTGCCCGGCGTGCCGCCGTCATCGCGCACCAGGGACAGGCCGATCAGGTTGCTGTTCGACGGGATGCCGAACGCTTCCTTGAGCTTGTCTTCCAGGAACTGCAGCGTGCCCGCAGGGTTGTTGCGCGCCGCCTCGATGGCGGCATCGAGCCGGTCTGCGTAGCTCAGCAGGTCGTTGACCGAGACGTTGATGAGCGGGATGGGCTCATCCAGGAAGCCGAAGGATTCGAATTCACCCAGGAATTCGGACAGCGCAATGAGGCCGTCGAGGATGGCGCTGAAATCGAAGTCGAGGTTGTCGAACGCAACCAGTTCGCCCAGGTCCGGGAAGCTGAAGGAGAAGTCGGGCGCCTCGCCGGCAAACGGGTTGCCGATGTCGAGCAGGTTGATTTCCACCCGCGGGTTGGCGCCGAGGTCGATCCCCGGGATCGCGGGGTCGAGCGCGACGTCGAACACGAAGCTGCCGGAGCCGGTGGTGGCCGGCGGCTGGATCAGGGCGTCGAAGTTGTCGAGGTTCTGGAACAGTTCGGTCAGGGTGATGCGGCCGTCCAGCGCGACGGTGCCCGGATCCTGCAGGCCCAGGCTGATGCCGCCGTGCAGGTTGGCGTCGCCGGACAGGTCGATGCCGACGAAGCCGAACTTGGCCCCGGCGGACACGCCCGTGGGTGTGGTCAGGTCGAAATCGGCGCTGACCAGCGCGTTCTCGATGAAGAAGCGGTCCGACAGCCGCACGCCGCCGATGGCGCTGCCATCGATCACCCCGTCAAGGCTGGCCGGGTCGGTGTCGTCGGTGCGCTGGATGCCCAGATGCGCTGCCGCGAGCGAGCCGTTCACCGACACGACCTGGAACAGTGTGCTGCCTGTCGTGTTGTCAGTCAGCTTCAGCCCGGTGCCCGCTGCGTTGATGGTGGCGGTGACCTTGCCGCCGGTTGCGGCGTTGATGGCAGACAGGACCTGGCCGACAGTCGTGGCGCCGTCGACGCTGACACGATGGACGGAACCGTCGCGGACCTGGATCTGGAAGTCGTGCAGGTTGGACGCCTGCGTGGTCTTGAGGCCGAGTTGCGTGACCGCCTGGTTGGCTGCAGCCGCCGTGATGGTGAAGCTGTTGACCATCGGCACCTTGGCACTGAAGGCCACCTGGTTGCCGATGTTGCTGGCCTCGAGCTGGTCGCCCAGGCCTGCGGCCTGCAGCGCCTGATTGATGTCGACCACCAGATCGAGGATGTTGCTGTTGGCCTGGGTCGATGCCGCGGTGACGGTGACCGGCACCGGCGTGCCGCCATTGAGGGCGACCTGGAACACCATGTCGGCCGTGGGGCGCGGCAGCGCCGCCGCCAGCACTCGGCCACCAATGGACGGGGGCGATGTCAAGCTGGGATCGGCCACCGTGTCGACGACGGTCTCTGTCTGGAAGCCGAGCTGGGCTGTCGCCGGATTGGTGCTGGCCGCCGTGAGCGCGAGCCGGGTCACGCCGGCCTTGCCGACGAGTTCGACCCGGCCCTTGTTGGCCTGCGCCTGCACCTGGCTGCCGAGACCGGCCGTCACCAGTGCGGCGTTCAGGTCGGCGGCCAGGTCGGCCACCGTCAGGTTGGTGGCCGTGCTGGCTGCAGGGACGGTGACAGCGACCGGCGCGCCGCCATTGACGCCGAGGTTGAAGTTGGCGTCCGCGGTGAGCCGCCCGTAGATCGGGTCGGTCATCAGCGCCGGCGCCGTCTTGATCGGCACGCCGTCGTCGTTGTTCAGCTGCTGCAGCGGCGTCGACGCCGTGATCGCCTCGCTCGGGTCTGCCGGCCCCAGGTAGGCGCCGAAGGTCACAGTCAGGCCGCCGGTGGCGCTGATGACGATGGAGCCGTCGCTGTCGATGTCGAGCAGCGGGCCCAGGTCGAGTTCGAAATCGACCGGCAGATTCAGGTCGACGAAGTCATGCGACAGCTGGACCGTGTAGCGCAGGATCTGGGTCGACGCGTCGTAGTTCGCGTTGACCAGGCCCGGGTTCAGGCCCAGGATGTCCGGCAGCAAGGTGGCGAGCTGGTCGGCCGTCCTGAAATTGGGCGAGTTGTCGGCCTGCAGCAGCTTCGGGATGTCGTTGCCGACCTTGACGTTGTCCGTGGTGGCGGACTGTGCCAGCAGCACCTGCGTGACGGTGGTCACGCCGGCCCGGGTGATGCTGATCGCCAGGCCCGCGTTGCCCGTCAGCTTGCCGTTGGCCGGAGCGTCGGCGCCCGCGACGATGGCGAGCCGGAAGCCGACGGTCGCCGCAGCCTGCGGCGCGCTGAACCCGAGTTGGGCCAGACCACCGGCGTTGCCGGTGCCCGCTGCGACCTGGAAGGCCGTGACAGTGGGGTCCTCGGCAATCAGGCGGATGCGCCCGTCGCGGCCTTCGGCGCGGATCACCCCGTCGAGCCCTGCGTCGGCCAGCGCCTTGTTGACGTCGGTGACCAGGGCGTTTGCGCCGTCCACCTGGTCGTCGCCGTCGTCGATCAGCAGGCTGTCGGCGAGCATGTCGCCGAAGGTGAGCACGCTGTCGAGGGCGCCGCTGACAAAGGGAATCTCGAAGTTCGAGAAGAAGTCGCTGTTCTGCAGCTCGTCCAGCGAGGTCGCCAGTTGCCCGAGAAGGCTGACGAAGCTGGCCGCATCCAGGTTGTCGAAGTTGAGGATGTCGCTCAACCCGGCCGGCGTCTGCACCGTCAGGGTGGCGGGATCATCCAGGTCGGCGAGCGCCACCGACAGGGTCGTCGCCGGTGAGGCGGTGATGCCGATGAACGGCGCCGCCAGCGGAAACGCGAACTGGGCCGCCCCGTCGAGGCTGGCGGTCACCAGATCGCCGGGAGACGCCAGGTTGTCGATGAGTTCGCGCAGGTCGATGCGGCCGTCATCCGCATTGGAGCCCGGATCGGTGATCTGGATGTTGACGACGGGCGACGCACTGACGCTGCCGTCCACGATCTGGACGCCGAGGAACCCGAAGCGCGCCAGGGCGTCGATGTTGTTCGCCGCCAGGGTGAGTTGCCCCGTGGCAGCGGTGTTGCGGATGAAGAAGGCGTCCAGGACGTCGGCACCGCCCATCAGGTCGCCCAGGTCCAGGCCGAAATCCAGGTGGAAGTCCACCATGGCGTCCAGTTGGGCGTCGGCACTGAAGCTCAGCTCCGCCAGGCCTTCTTCGAGGTCGAAGCCGAAGTCGATGGGCGTTGCCACCGAGACCAGTTCCTGCGTGAAGTGCAGGCCGTAGACCAGCTCCTGGGTGGCGCTGTCGTAGGACACGCCCAGTTCGCCCAGATCGATGCCGAGGCTGCCGGCCAGGGCCGCGGCGATGTCTTGCAGCGTGGGCAGCGTGGTGTTGCCCGTGGCCGGGTTGGTCAGCGGGTCGATCACCTTGGTCTGGAAGGCGTCCACCAGGTCGACCAGGGTGTTCAGTCCGTCGGACAGCAGCGGGAGATCGATGTCGAAGACCGACAGCTGGTCGCGCAGTTCAACCAGTTGCGAACGCACTTCGTCGGCGCTCACCGACAGGAAATCCAGCAGGTCCTCGCCAGCGGCGGCGCTGGCGGTGATCTGGACCTGGGTGGGCTGCGACAGGTTGGCCCAGGACAGGACCAGTTGGGCGTCGGCCAGCGGGATCGACGCGTCGAACCCGGGCACGACAGCAGACACCCCGAAGGTGCCGGTGAGAACCGCGTCGGCAACGCCATCGCCCGGGTCGGCGATCACCTGCACGCCGAACAGGTCGCCGAAATTGGCGGGCTCCAGCTCGGGAACCCGGATGGATGCGTCGGCCGTCTGCGTGCCCGGGTCCTTGAGCTTGACGGCCACTCCGGCCTGGGCGTCCAGCGTGAGCGACGCAGCCAGCAGGTCCACGCCCAGGAAGCCCAGCCGCCCGGTACCCGCAACGTCGCCGTCCACCCGCAGATTGCTGACGCGCAGCGCGTCGGCGTTGCTGGCGCTCGGCGTCAGGAAGAAGCCCTTGGAATCAACGCCGAAGCCGAAGTCCAGACTGACATCGGCCGCGACATCGAGCGCGCCGGTGAGATCGACCTGGCCACCGAGCACATCGGCGCTCAGGTCGAGGTCGACAATGCCGGTCAGCTGGCTGTTGACGACCTTGACGCTGAAGAACAGGTCCGACGTGCCATCGCCGTCGCGGTCAGCGGTGCTGAGCGTGACGTTGCCCGCGACCGCATCCAGGTTGTCCAGCGCCAGCCGCAGCGCGGTGGCGGTGGCGATCGAGCCGCCCGCACCGACCTGGCCGAGATCCAGCCCGCCCGCCTCGAAGATGCGCAGCAGCAGCGACGTCGCGTTGTCGATCTGCACCGTCCCGGTGCCCCCCACCTGCGACACAGTGAGGAACGGCAGGTCCTTCGGACGCACCGCATCCACCAGCAGCCCGTTCAGTGCCCCGGCCAGCGACTGGCCGTCCAGACCGGCGAGGTTGACACCACCGAGCACTTGTCCGAGCCCGTCCTGCAGCGACGCCGCCAGGTCATGCAGACCCGCTGCGATCGCCTCGATGGTCTGGGCGACGGTGACTGTCTCGGTCGGGGTTTCGATGCCGGTCCAGCTGACCTTCTGCACGCCCGACTGGCCCAAGGCGTCGACGACGGTGATCTGGTGCGACCCCGAGCCGGCGGCTGCGCCGGCGACGACGCCGTTGTCGTTGGTGACCAGGACACCGGCCGCCGTCGTGCGGCGCAATTCGATCTGGTCGGTTCCCAGGCCGCCTGCGACCGTGATGCCACCCGCGACGCCAATGGCGCCGCGCACGGTGTCGACCACGATGCGGTCGTTGCCGCCAAGGCCGTCGACCACGATCGATTCGATCGACGCCAGCGGCACGCTCAGGCTGGCGTTGGCCGGCTTGGCCTGGCCGTCCAGGTACTGGAAGACGTCCAGCAACGCCGGCTGCGCTGCATTGCGTTCGATCTGGATGACGTCGTTGCCAGCCGTGCCGCGCAGGGTGAGGACCGCCGGCTGCGACAGCGTCTGGCTGGCGTTTGGCAACACCCAGGCGCCGCGCCCCAGCGTGCCGACCAGGGCCACGTCATCGGCGCCGGTGATCCGGTCGACCGTGGTGACCATCGCATTGGGAATGCCCGCGCCGTATTCCACCCAGTTGCCATTGGCAACGCGCCGGAACACGCCGCCCTCGCCCCCGACGACCACCACGCGGGTGGCGCCCACCTGCTCGACGGCAATGCGCTGCAGGGTCTTGGCACCTGGCAGGGCGAGCAGGTTGGCAGTGAGTTGAGACCAGTTCCACGTGCCAAGGTCAGCCTGCGCACCGTCACCGCTGAACCACACCCGGCCCTGGGCGTCGAGCGCGTAGATCTGCCGCCAGTCGTCGGGGTTGGCAGCGACGGCCACCACGGCAGCGCCGGCGGCGTTGGTGAAGCTGGTGACGGCACGCAGCGGCGCGTTGACGCCGGCGCCGGGCTGGCGGATCCAGAGACCGTGTGCATTGGCCGCAATGGGGGCCGGGCTGGGCGCTGGGTCTGTGCCGACGAGGATGAAGTCGGCATGGTTCTGGAAGCCACCCAGGCCGTCGGGCTGACGGCCGCCGTACAGCAGGGCCTTGACCTGCCCGACGTTGGCAGCCTGCGGGGGCTGGAAGTTGTTGGGCGTGGGCGGCACCGCCACCGGGTTGCCATTCAGCAGGGTGAGGTTGCGGCCGTTGTCGACGGATTCGTAGATCCAGTGGGTGCCGACGAGCAGGGCATTCGGATTGACCTGGTTCACCGCAAACGGCTGCACGAACTGGACGGTGGGGTCGAAGACCGTCCCCGCCAGGTCATTGAACAGGTTGCCGCCGTTGGTGCCGGCCACACGCAGTTGCGGCCGCACTTCTGCCAGCGTGCCCGCCGCGTAGGCGCTGCCCAGCTGGTTGGTGCCGATGCTGATCCGCAGGTTGCCGCCCACAGGCGTGACCGCGGAGATCAGGTACAGGAACTGCTCGTTCGGCAGGGTCACACGGTCGCCCACCTGCATGGGCGTTCCCGCGGGCACCAGGAAGCTGCTGGCGTTGGCAGCCACCGGCGCCGCCAGCGGCGCGGCGAGGGCGAAGCCGCCGAAACTGTTGCTGCTGTAGTAGACCGTTGCGCCGGCGGTCTGCACATAGGCGCCGTCGCCTTCGCGCACGGTGCCCCAGGCCGCCGACCCGCTGGTGGGCTGCACCGCGACCCCGATGTCCTGCGTGCCGCCGATGATGCGGTTGTTGACCGTGTCGTAGGCGACTGAATAGAACTCGGTCAGGCTCAGGCCCGCGTTCAGCGACTGCCAGGACTGGTCGGGTTGGCCAGGGTTCAGC
>SSEV01000163.1 GCA_008015095.1 Lysobacteraceae bacterium
ACGCTCGACCTGCGGCGCGAGTTGCTGCGCGGCAAGTACCACGAATTGAGCACCCAGCAGGTTGACGCGTTGCGCGCCCAGCTCAAGCTGGAAGAAGGCACGCCTTCGGCCCTGCCCCTGCAGCCGGTGATCGGCCAGCGCAAGGCGGCGAAAGCGACCGTGCACGTGTCGCACGAAGGGCGCAGCAAGGCCTATGTCAATGGTCACAACACCGCCGATGAGGGCCGCGAACTGCGCCGTTTCGACCACGTGCGCGAAGACCGCGGCGGCCGTTACGGCAAGAAGAAACGCGGCGACCTCACCGTGAGCGGCGAAGCCGCGGCGAAGCAGGCGCAACACAAACCGTTCAAACAACGCAAGATGAAAGGGCCAAAGCCTTTGCCCGATGGCAATCCCGCGGCGTTCCGCACATGGTATGTGCCAGAAGGCGTCGATACCGGCCCTACCGGTCATCGCAACGCCGATGCGCGCAGGCCGAAGAAACCCTACGGCGGCAAGAGAACGGGCGGACAACGCGGCCAGAACTTCGGCGGCCAGGGCTACGGTGCGCAAGGACAAGGCTACGGCGAGCAAGGTTACGGCAGCCAGGGCTACGGCGCTCAAGGACATGCTGGGCAAGGGCAAGGCGAGCAAACGCGCGGACAAAACCAGGGCCAGGGTTATCTGCGCAAACGCCAGAGCCGCGCGCAAGGACAGGGGCAAGGCTACGGCGCGCAGGGCGCCGGCGGCCAAGGCGCGAAACCCGCGCGCGCTCCCAGACCCTATGGCCACCCGGCCAATGCACCGAGCTTCCCGTCCGATCACGCTACGCCTGGCGGATTCAACGCATCCGATCGTCCGCGCAAACCGCGCCCGCAGGGGCCGCGGCCTCCGGGGCCGCGACCTCAGGGCCCACGCGGACGTGGTCCGCGCGGTGGAGGCGGATTCCGCGGGGATCGGTGACGTTTTGTCGATAGCGCGCGCACGCAGAGTCCGCGCGGCGAGCGAATGTTCGTCGCCATGCGCGCCGTGTCCTCGCATTGGCAGGTCGTTGAGACACGCTTGGCGTAGGCTCTGACTCAGTGTTCAGCAGGCCACCGGGACAGCCTGCCGATGCGGCCAGCACATGAGCGATTGATTCGTCGTGTGACCGATACGACCGGTTCCGGCCGGATGTCGCATGTCCGGATGTGAACTCGGACTTCACACAAGCGTCATCCTCCTCCCGCATCGGCCTCCGAGACTGCGCGCATCCGATCAATGGTGCGCGCATGGCCGCAGTCCCCGAACGCGATTACGACCTGATTATCGTCGGCGCGAGTTTCGCCGGCGCCGCCTGTGCGATAGCCGCCGCGCAATACGGTCTGCGCGTATGCGTGCTCGAGCGCAAGCGCGACCCCGGCCTGAAACTGCATACCACCGGCATCATCGTGAAAGAAGCCGCGGAGCGTACCTGGCTCAATCGGGTGCCTGCAGAATTGGTCCGCAAAGTCGAGCGCGTGCGACTGTACGCCCCGAGTCTGCGCGATCTCGCTCTACAGGTGCCCGACTACTATTTTCTCACCACCGATACGCCCAATCTCATGCGTTGGCTGGCCAGGGAAATGCTGGATCAAGGCGTGGATCTGCGTCTGGCGCATTCCTTCACCGAAGCGGACCGGGCGCCTCATCATTCGCGAGGCGCATGGCGCGTGCCGGAAATCGGCCGCGCGCACTGGCTGATCGGCGCTGATGGCGCGAAATCACGCGTGGCGCAACGCACCGGGCTGGGCGCAGTGCGCGATTTCCTTTATGGCGTCGAATACGAATTCGCCGGGCTGGAACTGCGCGAGCCCGATGCCCTGCACTGCTTCATCAGCAAGTCGCTCGCACCGGGATATATCGGTTGGGCCACGCAAAGTCCCTGCGGTGTGCAATTCGGTCTCGCTTTCCGACATCGGCCTGCGCGCACCGGCGTACCGGATATCGATGCGCTCCGTCGCGCAGTCGGCGGTCGCCTCGGCATCCCCGACACGCTCGCGCCAAGCGCAACCCGCGCCGGACTGATTCCCTGCGGCGGACCGGTCGCACCCTTGGCGAGAAACGGCGCGATCCTCACCGGCGATGCCGCCGGTATCGTTTCGCCGGTCACCGCGGGCGGCATCCATTCGGCATGGCAGCATGGGTGGGCCATCGGCGCCGCCATCGCACGGCATCTGCGTGATGGCGGCCCTTCGCCCGAGACAGTCGCCGAGCGCGCCGCGCCGCGCTATCGAATCAAACGCGCGCTGCGTTGGGCATTCGACCATTGCCAGATGGATTGGCCGATCGACCTGTTACTGAGCACCGCACCGATGCGTTGGGCTGCCGAGCAGGTCTATTTCGGCGCGCGGCCGCAGCGATGAACGCAACGACCACACGCGCAACGCAGCGCGTCGATACGCAATGCATCAAACCCGGATTGCTGCGCCGCTTGTGGCGCCTGGCCTTGACCGCCGTTGCGCTGCATCTGTTCGTCGCATCGCAGATTATGGCGATCTTCGGCGTGGCGGTGGCGATCGCCTATGCGATCTTTCCGCCGGTGCTCGGCTATATCGCCTACGACCTGGTCTGGCGCGGCAATGCCTTGCTCGCCCTGCTCATCACCGCGCCCGTGCTGACCGTCGTGCCATGGCTGCACGCCACCCTGCAGGCCGCGCTCGCGCGATTGCCGCGGGTGTTGCGGCTGATGGCCTGGATGGCGCTGATCATCTGGTTATCGGTGGCCGGCGGCGAAATCGTCCGTTGGCTGCTGATGCAGATCCGAATCGGATACTCGCCGCCGCAATGCCATGACTCATCGCTGCTCATCTCATCGTTGCGGCAGCGATACGCCTTCTTCGATTTCGATCATCGCCCGCATCCGCACGCCTGGCTGATTCGCGATGACGTGGTCTGGCTATGGAGCTACAAACGGCTCGACTTCGTGGCCGCTCCTGCATGGAGCGGCACCGAGGCAGCCTTGTCTCAATGCCATTCGGCGACGACGCATATGCCTGCATCCTCACCATGAGGTTTGCAGGCCTGCGCGCGCAATCGACTTGGTCGAACCGCGTTCCTCGGCACTGGTTGACGGTAGTGAACGCCCATCCCAACCTGCAGCGGGGCGATGCGGTTGGGATTAGAAGCCGCCAGCACTTTTCCCCGACATAGCAGACTTGCGGCTTCGATCAATGACGCGGTTGAAGCTGGCGTCATCGGACGCGACGGCGATACGGGCGTTCGCACACCGGTATCGCCGTCGCGGATGGTTCAGCGGCTGCCCGCAGGCGCCGCCTTGTTGCAGCCCTGATTGATCAGGTAGGTATCTTCGAATGCGCGGTCGAGATTGCGCCCGTATTCGATGTACTTGTTGTAGATGACCGCTAGGCAAGATAACCGCGCCTGATCGTCCCGGCCTTCCGCCGTCGGCGCCGGGCCTGGGCCCATCATGTTCAGCGCACGCGTACCGTCCGACGACTTGTAGAACGCTTCCCAGCCATCCGGGCATTGGCTGTACATGCCCATCTCCGGGTAGCAGTTCATGATGTCCTCGTCGGGATCCGGCGGACGATCGAGGCCGCCGGTGGCTTCGATCAGGCACGCGCCATGCTTGATCGGGCTCAGCGGCGCGGAAATGAATTTGATGAAGAATTTTTTCTTCTGACGCTTGATCACCGCATAGGCGCCCTGCGCGATTTCCTTCGGGCCGACACCATACATGCAGGAAATGTAGCGGTTGAAGTTGGCCCCCGGGGAGAGGTCTTCCGCTTCCTGTTCGGTGATCTCGACTTCGTCGTTATCTTCGGGCTCCGCCGCGTGGGCTTTGACCATGATCGCTACCTGTTTCTTGTCCCAGTCTCCGCATTCGTCCTTCTGTGCGACGGCGAAGGTATGACGGCCGGGTTCAACTTTCTCGAAACGCCACATCGGGCGATTGGGCGTGTCCAGGGCCCTGAACCAGGAATTGGGAAGAAGCTCGCCCTGCATCGGATCGCCGTCCATGCGGATACGGGTTTCGACCGGGTACGAACGCGGTGGAATCCGATATTGCAATAGGCCGCCCGGGTCGACGCGCACCCAGCTCACGGTCACGTTGCCTTTGTCGTCCTGCTCGGCTTTCAGTTGATTGACGGTGGACTGGATTCTGCACAGCGCTTTTTGCTGTTCCGGCGTGAGTTTTCTGAAGGCTGCGGCCGTTGCGGACGGACCGTACAACCCCGATACGAGGGCCAAGCTGACGCCAATGCAAACCTGGATCACGAGCCTCATCGCATGCTCCTTCCCTAACAGATTGTCGGAAAAAAAGACCTTCCAGATCGTCTTCAAGCCGCAAGTCAGGCGCATGCGAGGACTCGCTCAGGACGAACCGATCGCTTACGTGCGCGCTTCGTCGGCGCAATCATCCGTGGCGGCGGCTGCGGGCCGCTTTCGGCCAGCATGCCGACAGAACCCGACGTTAGCACGGCCGCACGATGTAATGAGATGAAACCGGACCGTTCGTCGCAAACTTCACCAGGGCCTGTTCGCTTGCGACACGCATGCCCTTCGCATACGCCGTGGTACGGTCGTCAATCGAGACTGAACCGGTCGCCGTCCAGCATCGCCGGGAAGCGTTCGCGATACGCGATGAGTTCTTTCGCTTGCAGGGTGGTAGTGACCACAACCTCTTCGTCGGCGCATTCGCTGACCGGATGGCCGAGGAAATCGATCACCGCGCTGTCGCCGGAATAGTCCAATCCATTGCCATCGCGACCGACGCGATTGAGACCCGCGACGTAGCACAGATTCTCGATTGCGCGAGCGCGCAGCAGCGTCTTCCACGGATACGCCCTCGGCGACGGCCAGTTGGCCACATAGAGCAGCAGATCGTAATCAAGCGCGCCGGGACGTTCGAGATCGAAGCGATTGCGCGAAAACACCGGAAAGCGGAGGTCGTAGCAAACCAACGGGCAGATCCGCCAGCCTCTCCATTCCACAGTCAGTCGCTCGCGGCCCGGCGCGTAACGCTCATGCTCCTTCGCGTAACGAAACAGATGGCGCTTGTCGTAGCTGCGCAGATCGCCATCGGGCATCACGAACAGCAGCCTGTTGTAGATCGCATCGCTGTCGCGCAACTGCACGCTGCCGCAAACCGCAGCATTCAGCGTGCGCGCCTGCGCGCGCATCCATGCCACAGTCGGCCCGTCCATGGTTTCGGCCTGGGAAATCGCGTCGTTGGAAAAACCGCTGGTGAAGGTCTCAGGCAACAACACCAGATCGGTGTGACCGTGGACGGGCGCGATCAGGCGGCCGTAGTAGTCGCGATTGCCAGCAGGATCGTGCCAGCGGGTATCGCCCTGGACGAGCGTGACGCGAAGATCGTTCATGGAATTATTCGGCGGATGCGCATGGAATGAGAGGATGGGCGTGGTTCCGCAAACTTGGCGAATCGTTTCCTGATCGTCCGTCAGAGCTTCAGCAAACGTTCGATCGCGGCGTCGAGGGTGGCTGCGCTCTTGGCGAAGCACAACCGCGCGAGACGCTGACTCTGCGGCGGAGTCTCGTAGAAGGGCGAGAGCGGAATCGCAGTCACGCCCTTTTCTACGGTGAGCCAGCGACAAAACGCAAGATCGTCGAGATCACTGACCGCGGAATAGTCCACGAGCTGGAAATATCCACCCGGTACCGGCAAGGGTTTGAGCCGGGTGGCGAGCAGTTGCTCACGGAAACGGTCGCGCTTGGCCTGGTAGAACGCGCCCAGTTGTTCGTAATGCTCGGGCTCTGCTTCGATCATCGCCGCAAACGCATGTTGCGCCGGATGGAAAGTGCAGAACACGTTGTACTGGTGGACCTTGCGGAACTCCGCGCTCAGCGCGGGAGGCGCGATGCAGTAGCCCACTTTCCAGCCAGTGCAATGATAGGTCTTGCCGAAACTCGATATCACGAAGGCGCGCGCGCGCAGTTCCGGATAGCGCAACGCGGATTCATGACGCACGCCATCGAAGACGATGTGTTCATAGACCTCGTCCGAGAGCAGCCAGATGCCGGTGTCGCGCAGCAGATCGGCGACCGTGCGCATGTCGGCATCGCCGAGCATCGCTCCGGAAGGATTGTGCGGGCTGTTGATCATCAGCATCCGCGTTTTCGGCCCGATCGCATCGCGAACGCGCTGCCAATCCGGGGCGAAAGTCGCCGGATCGAGCGGAATGTGCACGGCGCGCGCGCCGGCCAGTTCGATCGCCGGCTCGTAACAGTCGTAGCAGGGATCGAGCACGATCACCTCCTCGCCCGCACGCACCACTGCATGTATGGCGTTGAAGATCGCCTCGGTAGCGCCGCTGGTGACGGTGACCTCGCCGTTCTCGTCCGGGCGTACGCCGTAGACCCGTTCGGTCTTATCGGCGATGGCGCGGCGCAACGCAGGAATGCCGGTCATCATCGAATATTGGTTGTGGCCGGCGCGCATCGCCTTGTCCAACTCGTCGACCAACCGCTGCGGCACGGGGAAATCGGGAAAGCCTTGCCCCAGATTGATCGCGCCATGCTCGGCGGCGAGTTGAGACATCACGGTGAAGATGGTGGTGCCCACCCTGGGCAGCTTGGTCTGCGGCATATGGCGACTCGGAAAGAGAAGATCTCCGGATGGAGATCGGGGCAAGGCGTCCAGGATAACGGGCAAAAAAGCATCCTCGGTCGACGGCGCGAACAATACCGCCTCGCCCGGCCCCGTGACGATCTTCTTCGTGGCCAAACATCCGGTCAGCCCTGTGCTCACCACCGCCTCTCTTGATGACGCCGCGGCGCGCCCTCGGCATGACCGCCCGACGGGTTGCGTTTCAGCGGTGCGCCCGCGGGCGCACCGCTGAATTCGCAACGCAATGCACCCGAATCGCGTTAGGGCAACGCTGCAAAAGTCAGCGTTGCCGCGGCACAGGGATGTGCCGCCCGCGAATCAATCACGCAAGTGATTGATTCGGCGAGAGCAAATCCGAATGCATGTCGGACTTACGACCACTGAACACGTCCAGGAGGGACTTGTTCAGTGGTGCCTTAACAGGCCTTAGCATACCTTGGGGTCAGCTCGCCAGAGTTTACGGCCGGGAGCATCTGGGTTACATCTTTCCGCATGCAAGCGTTTTCATTTCATCCCGGCGAAGCCCGGATCGCCGAGTTGGTCCACGCCTATCTATTGGCGGATTACCGCTGGGAACTCGACAGGCATTGGCTGAATCTTCAGATCGGTCGGCCGGCGCCGGATCTCGTCGCGCGTTTTCCGCAGGCGCGGCATTTCGGGCTGATCTCGGCCTGGGATCCACACTCGGTGCCACGGTCCGAACAAGCCAACCGCGATGCCGATCAGGCCCTGCAGAACGATCTGCTCGCGAGCGGAGCGATCTTTCGCGCCGCGTTCTCTTCGGCCGCAAACCGCACCTGGCGCGAGCCGAGTTGGTTGGTGGTGGATCTTCCCGTCGACAGCTTCGATGCGCTGGCGGCGCGCTATGGCCAACTCGGCACGCTGTACTGGGCTGCGGGAACGGACGTGCGCATGCGCATCTATGCGGCGCGCCCGGCGAGCTTCGAATCCCAGCCCGCGCTGGACTGGCTTGGCGCCGATGCGAAGTCGCGCGCGAACCCCGCCGTCTGATCGTAAGATGCGGGCGGAAGATCGCCTGCAGCCGACGGCCCGATGAGATGACCGATGCCCCTTCTCCCGCTGCGCCGCTACTTGCTGCGCGCGGCCTAAGCTTCTCGCGCAACGACGAGCCGGTGTTCGGGCCGCTCGATTTCGTGGTCGATGCCGGCGAGGCTCTGCTGATCCGGGGCGACAACGGTGCGGGTAAGACAACCTTGTTGCGAGTATTGGCCGGCCTGTTGCAAGCGGACGGCGGCGCGATCGAGATCGACGGCCGCGCCACCGACCGCCCTTCGCGCGCCCGCGCGATGGCTTATCTTGGCCATTTGCCGGCGCTGAAGGCGGATCTGGGCGCATTGGAGAACCTGCATTTTCTGTGCGGACTGCACGGCCGTCGACACGGCCAGACCGAGGAAGCAGCGATGCGGATCGTCGGGCTCGACGGTTATCAGGACGCATTGGCGCGGCAACTTTCGGCAGGACAGAAGAAACGACTGTCGTTGGCGCGCATGTGGCTCTCGCCCGCGCCGTTGTGGTTGCTCGACGAGCCCTATGCCAATCTGGACCTGGAGGGCATCGAACTGGTGAATCGCATGGTGCAGGCGCACCTGCGCGAAGGCGGCGCAGCCCTGGTCACCACACACGGCGCGTATGCTGCGCCGCCGGTGCGGACCCGCGAACTTCGGATCAGGCGGACGGCATGAGCGATCACGACCACGCGACGGGCGTTGCCGTGCATGAGGGCGACCCGGCACATACAAATACCGCGCCGGACCGCCCTGCCCCCAGCAGCGCACGGAACGGCGATCCCCCTTCGTTGACCCGCGCGGCGCAAGCCCTGATCGCCCGCGATCTGCGTCTACTGTGGCGCCGCCGCGGCGATGCGCTGCAGCCCGTGCTTTTCGCGCTGTTGGTGGTGGTGCTGTTCGCTTTGGCGCTGGGCAGTGACGCACGCCTGCAAGCGCAGGTCGCCGCAGGCGTGCTATGGGTGTCCGCCCTGTTATCCGGGCTGCTCGCGCTGGACACGTTGTTCCGCGGCGATGCCGAGGACG
Source organism: Lysobacteraceae bacterium (assembly GCA_008015095.1). GTDB lineage: Bacteria > Pseudomonadota > Gammaproteobacteria > Xanthomonadales > Xanthomonadaceae > Lysobacter_I. Next base: position 8,644 of record SSEV01000163.1, read on the forward strand.
GCTCGCTCGAGCAATGGATGTTGGCGCCGGTGCCGCTGGGCTGGCTGGTCGCGGTACGCACTTTCATGCATTGGGCGACGACCGCCCTGCCCTTGCTGATCGCAACCCCGCTGCTTGCGGAGCTGCTCCACTTACCGCATGCGCAGTTGCCGGTGCTGATGGTCGGACTGGGATTGGGGACGCCTCTGTTGAGCCTGATCGGCGCGGTCGTGGCCGCGCTGACCGTGGGCATGCGCCGCTCCGGCATCCTCGTCGGTCTGCTGGCCCTGCCGCTGTACGTGCCGGTGCTGGTCTTCGGCGCCGGCAGCGTGGCCGCAAGCGCACAGGGACTCGATCCGGTCGGTGCGTTGCTGCTGCTGGGCGCAGGATTGGTGGTCGCTCTGGTTCTGGCGCCGCTGACCGCAGCCGCCGCGATCCGAATCGCGGTGCACTGACAATGGCAGGCGCTGCGATATCACATTCTCCGGCAACCTCGATCTGACGTCCCAACCCCACCCCTCGCAGATCGTTGGAAACGATCAGCAAGCCCTTTTTCAATCATCCCCTCATCCCGACCGCTCCCCTCTCACCCTTGCGGGCCCGGTGTCTGGAAGCGGGTTTCCCGGGTTCGGGTTTCACGGGTTTGATTGAGATGCATCAATACAAGTCCCTGTTCACACGCGATAATCCCGCGCAAGCTGCATAAGCTGTTCCGCCCCCCATACGAATCCACGCATGCCGCCATGAATCCCGTTCTGCGCTGGTTCCATCAACTCGGTTCGCCGCCGTACTTCGACCGCTTCGCAACGCGCTGGGGCCCCTGGTTCTACGGTCTGGGACTGTTGGTCATGGCCTGGGGCGCGTGGCAAGGTTTGTTCGTGGCGCCGGCCGACTACCAGCAGAGCGACAGTTTCCGGATTCTCTATATCCATGTGCCGGCTGCGTGGATGAGTCTGTTCGTGTTCGCGCTGATGGCTTTCTACGCGGCGCTCGCGCTGATCTGGCGCATCAAACTCTGCGAGATTCTGGCGATGGCCTGCGCCCCGGTCGGCGCTGCCTTCACCGTGATCACGCTCGCCACCGGTTCGATCTGGGGCAAGCCGATGTGGGGCACGTGGTGGGAATGGGATCCGCGGCTGACCACGGAACTGATCCTGTTGTTCCTTTATCTGGGCGTAATCGGCCTGTATCACGCGATCGACGACCGCCGCAACGCCGCACGCGCCGCTGGCCTGCTCGCGATCGTCGGCGTCGCGCTGCTGCCGATCATCCGTTACTCAGTGGTGTGGTGGAACTCGCTGCACCAGGGCCAGACCATCCGCGTCTTCGGCGAGTCGAGCATGGATCCGAGCATGTTCCCACCGCTCGCGGCGATGGTGATCGGCACCAAACTATGGTTCGTCGGTTCGCTGCTGGCGCGGGCGCGCGCCGACAATCTGCAGCGCGAATCCGGCAAGGACTGGGTCCGCCAACGCGCCGGCGCGGGGGCCGCGCCATGAACTACCTCGGCTACGTCGCCGCCGCTTACGCGGTTTTCGCCATCGTGCTGTTATGGGATTTCCTCGCGCCGCTGCTGCGCATCCGACAGATACTACGCGCGGTCCGCCTGCGCGCGCGGCGTGATGCAGCGAAAACCACCCCCTTTCCCTCTTCGGAACTGCAACGATGATCCCGGCCATGAACCAGACCCGCCTCCGCCGCCTCTGGCTCGTGCTCGCGGTGATCTTCGCCTCGGGGGCAGCGATCGCATTGGTCACACTGGCCCTGCAACGCAATATCGCCTATCTGTATACGCCGAGCGAAGTTCTAAGCGGCGATGCGGGCGCCAAAGTCATTACCGGCGGCACCACTTTCCGCCTCGGCGGCATGGTCTCCGCCGGCTCGTTCCAGCGCGCCGAGGGTTCGATGGAAGCGCGCTTCCGGGTCACCGACGGCGACTCCGAAATGCCGGTGGTCTATAACGGAATCCTCCCCGATCTGTTCCGCGAGAAGCAGGCCGTGGTCGCGACCGGCAGGATGAAGCGTGGCGTGTTTGTCGCCGAGCAGGTGCTCGCCAAGCACGACGAGACCTACGTGCCGAAGGAAGTCGCCGACAAAATGGGGCTTGCGCATCAGAAACACGGCGTCGTCACCGACAAAGCGCAACCGACCACAGCAGAAACGGAATCCGGCTCGACGACGACGGACAAAGGAAACTGACCGCCATGCATCTGTTGCCCGAACTAGGCCAGATCGCGCTGATTCTTGCTCTGCTGGTATCGCTGATGCAGGCGATCTTGCCGCTGCTGGGCGCACAGCGCGGCATCGGCGCTTGGATGACGGTGGCCCGCCCTGCGGCCTGGGCGCAGTTGGGTCTGGTCGGACTGGCCTTCGCCGTGCTGACCTGGGGATTCGTCACGCAGGATTTCTCGTTGCGCTACGTCGCCGAGAACTCCAACTCGCTGCTGCCGATGCAGTATCGCTACTCGGCGGTTTGGGGCGCTCACGAGGGCTCGCTGCTGCTGTGGACGTTGATCCTGGCGCTATGGACCGCTGCGGTAGCCGCGCTGTCGCGAGCGCTCCCGCAGATCGTGGTTGCGCGGGTGCTCGGCGCCATGGGATTGGTGAGCGTCGGTTTCATCGCATTCCTGATCTTCACCAGCAACCCGTTCGAGCGGATCCTACCTGCAGCGGCCGAGGGCCGCGATCTGAATCCCTTGCTGCAGGATCCCGGGCTGATCATCCATCCGCCGATGCTGTACATGGGGTACGTCGGTTTCGCGGTGCCGTTCGCATTCGCGATCGCGGCCCTGCTCGATCGCAACGCATCGCGTCCGGAAGCGGTCGCAAGCTGGTTGCGCTGGACGCGGCCGTGGACCAACGTCGCATGGGCCTTCCTCACCGTCGGCATCGCGCTCGGTAGCTGGTGGGCTTATTACGAACTGGGCTGGGGCGGCTGGTGGTTCTGGGATCCGGTCGAGAACGCAAGCTTCATGCCCTGGCTTGCGGGTGCGGCGCTGCTCCATTCGCAGGCCGTGACCGAAAAGCGCGGCAGCTTCCGCAGTTGGACCCTGCTGCTGGCGATCGCCGCATTCTCCTTATCGCTGCTCGGCACCTTCCTCGTGCGCTCGGGGGTACTCACCAGCGTGCACGCCTTCGCTG
>SSEV01000213.1 GCA_008015095.1 Lysobacteraceae bacterium
GTCAATAAGACCGAAGCGGACGTCCAGCACATGGCCGTGGCCGAAGCGGCCGCCGCCGCCGAAGCGGCCGCGGTTGCCGCCAGCGAAGCGGCCGCCGCCGCTGCGGCCAAGGCCGCGATGTCCGATCAGGACGACACGGCCGCGCTGCAAGCCGCGGCAAACGCCCCTGTGATGGCGACGGCGAGCGATTCGCATCTGGCCAAGCTGTATTTCGGCAGCGGCTCGGCGGGTCTGCCCGCGGATGCCGACGCAGCGTTGGCCGGCGTGATCGCCACCCTGAAGGGCAGCCAAGAGGCCAAGGCCGTGATTTCGGGCTATCACGACGCCAGCGGTAACGCTGCGGTGAATGCCGAGCTCGCCAAGCAGCGCGCCATCGGCGTACGCGATGCGCTGGTCGCGGCCGGTATCGCCGAGGATCGGATCAGCCTCGAAAAACCGTCGGTGACCACCGGCGAAGGCAACCCGGACGAAGCGCGCCGGGTGGAGGTCGCGGTCAAGTAACTCTCGGCCGCGACAACGCAAGACCATCAATGACGGCGGCGGCCTCCAGGCCGCCGCCGTTTTTTGTGCAATCGGATTTAGGGAGCCTCTGAACAACGCAGAGGTTCCGCGCGCCATGGAGGGTACGCTCGCGGCTCAAGCACGCAAGGGCTTGAGCCCGCTGGAGCAGGCGCAGGCTTGGCCTGCGCCTGCGAGCTCTGCATCACATCAGGAGGGTGTTGTTCAGACATTCCTTCGCAGTGCGTCGAAAACGCATGTTGAAAACGCATGGCCTATGCGTTTTGACTCGCCGCATCCTTCGCATATGCGCTTGCTTCCTCTACTTTATCGGCGTATCCCTCCGTGACTGTGCGAGCAGCCCGTTCTTCAACCGCCTGTTAGTTGCGTTGATCACCGGGTGTCGGCGACGGACATCGTCGGCCGACGCTCGCCCATGCCGAATCGGCGCGCCTGCGACGTACACTATCCGCCCGTCCGCAATCCCGGAGCGCTCCATGGGCCTCGATCTCGTCAGCACCGGCAAGAACCCTCCGCACGAGGTCAACGTCATCATCGAAATCCCCAAGGATGCCGAGCCGGTGAAGTACGAGGTGGACAAGGCCTCGGGCGCGATCTTCGTCGACCGTATCCTGTCGACGTCAATGCGTTATCCCTGCAATTACGGCTATGTGCCGCATACGCTGTGCGGCGATGGCGACCCGGCCGACGTGCTGGTGATCCTGCCGCTACCGTTGGTGCCCGGTTCGGTGATCCGGGTGCGCCCGGTCGGCGTGTTGCGGATGAAAGATGAAGCCGGCAGCGACGAAAAGCTGATCGCGGTGCCGATCGACAAGGTGTTCTCCGGCTACAGCCACATCGCCGACATCGGCCAGGTCAGCGAACACTGGCTCGATCGCATCGGGCATTTCTTCGAGCACTACAAGGATCTGGAGAAAGGCAAGTGGGTCAAGCTCGACGGCTGGGGCGACGCAGAGGAAGCCAAGCGCATCCTTAACGAGGCGATCGAACGCTTCAATTCAATGCCGGAAAACGAAAAGCCGAAATTCTGAACCGCTCCGGTTCGATCACCCGGCGCAGACCGGGCCCGTATCGTCGAGCGCGAAGCGAGGGGCGGCTTGGTCATGGCGGTTCGAGCACACATGAAACGCGCTTATCGACCACCCGTCAGCCGTATTCGCCCGTCGCCTTGGAGGCCGCCCGGCCGTCGGCAGCGGTCACTGCGACACGACTGATCATCACCATCATCACCTGCAGCCACGGCATTTCGTTGCGCAACGTCACGCCTTGCGCAAGCGGACGTACGGCCAGCGCGAAAGCGTCGAACGCCGCGCGGAAATGCGCGCGGCCCGTGACGGAGTCGCCGTACTGCGCCCAGAGGCCTTTCCAGTGCCGCAGCAGGCGCGCGGCATGTTGTTGCAGGACCGGCAGTTGCGTATGCGGCAGGGTTTCGGCGAATAGAAAGGACAAGTGCTGACCAAGCTCCCATGGGCTCATCACCGGCGGCACGTTCACCGATTCACAGGCGAAATCGACCGACGCGGCAGGGTCGGGCGCAACGCGGCGCGGCTGCCAACCCGCATGCGGCGCATCGTGGGTGCGTCCCTGCGCGACCAAATCCCAAAACGCGCCGCCGCCGACCGTATCGCAGACCAGATGGATGCGCGACTGCACCGCATCGTTGAGCACGCGATGCTGGCGCCAGGTGTCGAAGATCCAGCATTCGCCCGCAGCCATGTTGATGGTGTGACCGTCGCATTCGAACTGCACCGTCGGCTGGGTCACCAGCGGGATGTGCACGCGTACGCGCTCGACCCAGTAATACCCTTGATCCGCATGTCGGGTGACCTCGGCCTGCCCCGCCAACCGCATCAGCCGGGTGCGGCCGATGGTGGCGCCGAGGCTGGCCAGGGTCTGCTGCAGATAACGGCAACGCTGCAAATGCGGCGTCGGGCGCATCGCACCGGCGAAGGCCTCGTTGTCGGGGTCGCCATCGACCGCGAGCAGCGGAAGCATCGAATTGCCGGGAAATCCCTGCGGATGCGGCTTCCACACCGATTCGCCGAGGGCGTCGATTTCGCGCGCCAACCATTCTGCGTCGAACAACAGCGGCAACTGGATGAAGGGGGCCTGGAGTTTCACGGCGAGCGCCTGATGGGAGACGGAAGTCCGGCGCCGATTGTAGGCCGATCCGGCCTGGGGGCGTTTGCGCGCGATCAAGCGTGGTGCGGGCGGACGCGAGAGCCGCGTCGCCAAAAAACGAGACCCCGGATACCGGGGTCTCGTTCCCCAGCCGCGCCCTGAAGGCCGGGCCGCGACCGGCTGCCGATCAGAACTTCTGGTTGTACTGCAGATAGAAGAACGCGCCTCCCGGCAGATCGTAGGCGCCGTCGAACGAATGCGCGAACGAAGTCCGGGTGATCGGCGGTTCCTTGCCGAAGATATTGCGCGCGCCGAGCGCGATCTTGCCGTTCCAGGGCGTCTTCCAACCGACCTGGACGTCGTGGTAGGTCACCGCGGGGATGCGGTTCTCGCTGCGCAGGAAGTTACCGTTGCTGTCGTTGATCTCTTCTTTGCACAGTTCGGTCGGCGTGATGCCGTATTCGAAATAGTTGTCGCCGAAGGGACAAGCTTCGTCCATGCCCGAGTAATAGCGCATCGCCCAGGTCGCGTCCCAATCGCCTTTCTGCCAGCCGACGTTAAAGTTGGAGCGCAACCGCCAGGTCGGCGCGCCGGCGTATTGGCCGACGACACCGAAGAGGTTGTTCTGAACCTGATAGTTGCTGTCCCACTGGAAAGAGAAATTGCCCCACGCGGTATCGCGCAGACGATAGACCACCTGCAGGTCGTAACCTTCGACCACGCCGGAAGCGAGATTGAAACTGCTCTGCTGCACGCGCGTCAGCTGGCCGTTGCTGGGATCGCGATCGATCAGATCGCAGAACAGTTGCCGGGTCGCCGCGTTGGGCGCGCCAGTGGCCGAACCGACGAAGGTGTAGCACCCGTCCAGCGTGGCCTGGGTGCCGCGCGCTACGATCACGTCGGTGAGATCGAGCTTGTACCAGTCGAGAGTGAGATCCAAACCTTCGAGCCAGCCCGGGCTGTAGACCACGCCGAAACTGCGGGTCTTGCCCGATTCCGGCTTGAGATCCGGATTGCCGCTGGTGAGCGAGCGGATTTGCGGGTTCGGTTGCGGCGCGCCGCCGCCGGGCACGCCCTCGCTGAAGCACAGCGCCGAATCGGTGGCCGGCTGGGCGATGCGTGCGGTGTTGCAGGGATCGGTGGCGATGGGGAAGGTTTCGGCCAGGCCGGCGAACAGCTCGGCCAGGCTCGGCGCGCGGAACGATTCGGAGTAGGTGCCGCGGATCATCAGGTCGTCATAGACCTGCCACTTCAGCCCGAGTTTCTTCGCGGTATCGCCGCCGATATCGGGACTGACTGTTCTGCCGCCGAAGAACCCGCTGGAATCGTAGTCGGAACGGCGCACCGCGAGATTGAGTTCGAGCGATTTGAACGCGGCGATCTCGGCCAGGATCGGAACATTGAACTCGGCGAAATACTCGTCGACGCTGACATTGCCGTTGGTCGGTTCCGAAAAATTGTTCGATGACCCGCCGCCGGCCACCAGCGCATCCGGCTGGTTGAGGAAATCGGATTTGCGGTGTTCGACGCCGACTGCGAAACCAAGCGATCCGGCGGGCAGTTCGAACAACTCGCCGGAAAGGTTGGCGAAATAGTCTTGCGTGGTGTTTTCGGTGAACGTGCTCAGGTTGTAGCTGATATAGCGGTTCATCGCATCGTATTCGGCGCGACTGATCACTCCGGCGCCAAGGCCGAGATCGGGGCCGCCGAACACGTTGTAGGGTACGCAGCCGCGAATGACGTTGCCCGGCGTGCCGCATTGCAGCGCGCCGCTGACCGGATCGCGGAACGAAGGACCGACCGCATTGCGCAGGTTGAACAGATTGATGTAGTTGTCGCCGTTCAGTTGAAAGCGCGATTCCAGATAGGAATAGCCGGCATCCCAGTACATCGTGCGACCGAATAGTTCGAAATTGCCGTCGAGCCAGCCGGTGAAGGCGATATTGTCGTTGTTGAAATCGTTATGCCGCGGGCCGACCGCCTGTGCGCGGAAATTGAAATTGCGGATCTCCAGGGCGAACGGATTGAACACGCTGTTCGACGCAGGCGTGAACGCCCATTGCTCGCCCGCCGTGCCGCGCACGTCCATGGTCAGCGGCACTTCGGCAAGTTGCTGCACCGATCCGCGTTTCACATAGACGGCCTGGACGTTGGCATTGACCTTCTCGGTCAGCGCCAGGGTGCCCTGCCCGAATACGTTGAAGCGTTCGATCGGCTGCAGCAGATAATTGACCGGCGCGAAGTTGTAACGGTCTGAACTGCCCGAACCATCGGTGGTATAGCCGACCCAGCGTCTGAAATCACCGGGGTCGCGTCCGTCCTGGCCGGGATTGAGCGTGGTCGCGCCTCCCGTCGCCGTGCAGTTACGGAATCCGTTGATCGGATTGACGGTGAAGCCGCCGGCGCAACGCACGAAATTGCCGTACAGAGGCGAACCCGAACCGAATGCGCCGCCGGAAGCGAAATCGCCGCCGCCGTACACGGGCACCGACGATATCGTGCGATCCCCCGCGAAGACCGGATCCTGATCGGTATAGCCGACACTGAACACCGCGTTCCAGCGATCGCCGCTGGCGCCGACGGTGAAATCGTAGGCCTGCTGCATGCCGTCGCCTTTACTGTATTCGCCGAGATAGGCGTTCGCCTCGGCTCCCTCGAAGTTCTTACGCGTGATCAGGTTGATCACGCCTGCGATCGCGTCCGAGCCGTAGATCGCCGACGCGCCGTCCTTCAGCACTTCGATCCGTTCGACCACCGAAATCGGCACCGTGTTGAGGTCGGTCGACCCCAGGCCATTGATGTCGCCGACCCAACGCCGGCCATTGACCAGCACCAGAGTGCGCTGTGCGCCGAGTCCGCGCAGCGAGATGTTCTGGGTGCCGTCGCTGCCGTTGGTGCCGGTGGTGATATTGCGCAACGCACCGCCATCGGTGGCGGTGAGGTTGAACAAAACGTCGCCGACCGAGGTCAGCCCGGTGCTTTCGATCTGCTCACGGGTCAGGGTGAGCACGGGCGCGTTACCTTCGACTTCGACACCACGGGGAATGCGCGAACCAGTGACGGTGATGCGATCCAATACCTGGGAGTCCTCTTCCTCCGGCGTCGCGTCCTGGGCGGCTGCCGACAGTGGCATCAGCGCCGGCGTCAGCGCGATCGCGACCGCGAACGGCAGGCAGGCCGGGCGCATACTGCGTCTGGTTCGGTCATACGTCATATCGATCTCCAAATGATTTGAGTGGGGGACGCCTTCAGCGGCGTCGCCGCTGTGACCCGTCTTCGGCTGTCGCATCGCAGTCGCAGTCGATCGCCGCGAGATCACGGCGCATGCGTTATCTCTGCGTTAACGCATCGACAACGTTACGTTTCGAGTTGTGTGCTCGCCTTGCGCGACAGGCTTCGTACATGTGCCGAGATTGGCGCATGGCCGCGGCGCCATGCGATACGCGCTGGCGGTCATGCCGTAGCGTGTGCGGAAGGCGCGCGCAAAGCTGCAACTGTTGTCGAAGCCACAGGCCGCGCCGATTTCGCCGATCGACCAGTCGGTCTGCTGCAGTAGTTCGCAGGCGTGTTCAAGCCTGAGCCGCACCGAGGCGGCCTGCGGGCTCTCGTCGTAGATCTCGTGGTAAGTCTTGGACAGATACCAACTGGAGAAACTGGTCAGGTCGGCAAGCTCGGTCAGTCGGACCACGCGATGACGATGCCCCTCAAGGAATAGACGCGCGCGTTGCATCCGACCGAAAACCTGCCGCTTGCGCCGGATCGATCGGCCCGGGCAACGTGAGACATTGCCGTCGAGGTCACACTGCAGCGCGGCGATATGCGAGAGCATCGACTGCAGGCTACGCGCGGCGAGATCGTCCTGTGCGGCAGACGATTCCATGCCATGGCGCCACAGGCGCAGCGCGATCCTCAAATCACGCGCATGCATTCGTCCGCGCCCGGGCAGGGTGTCGCTGCGGCGTACGCAACCCGAACTCTCGGCCGCGAGCACCAGACCGATCATCACGCCATGACGCGATGTCTGGATGTCGGGCGCCGAGTCGCGGTCGAGGGCCAACCACTCCCCGGGCGACAAGGTGAACACGCCTTCGCGCGCATGCAGGCGCGAGGTTCCCCGCAACTGGATCCAGATCGAAAAACCGCTTCCGGGCGCGCGCAGGCTTCCCAGCCGGGACACCGCGACCCAACGCGCAACGATGGCGTAAGGCTCGAGTTCGATCGCATTGCCGCGATCGGCGGCGAGCGGAAAGGGCTGACCGGAATGGCTCGGGTTCATATGCGGGCCTCTGTGGGATGAGGCCTTCGGTTTCCACCGAATGCGCCCGGCGCACAGGAAATTGCGCCGAGATTTCGCTTAAATCGCTCTGAACCCCTTCCGAAATTATTCCGAAACCTTGTCCATCAATGGGTTGCATGCCCCTGTTTCGAAACCCCCAAGACCGACAAGGGCAACAGGCCGATATCGGTGTGGGCTTTTTCGGCCATCGACCAGTACACCACGCCGTCCCCGGCGTGGTAACTCACGCCATCGGGCACCCAGAAATGGCGGCCGATACAGCGACCGGCGGAGGGGGCCGCGCCAGCGCTCCCACCGGCCACCCCCACCAGACGCCAGCGCCAGTTGCATGTCTTGTCGCCATCCATGACCCAGACGCCTTCAGCGGACCCCGCCATCAGGCGCACTCGTCTGCGCGATGACACCTGATCCACGCGCTGCGGACGGGCGAGATCCAGTCCCGCCGCCCAGAGTTCGGTTCCGGACATCCGCGAGAACACCACGCGCTGGTTGCGGCGATCCACGACCACCTGCGCGACATCATCGATCCGCGCCAGGGCGCGCCAGGGTTCACGGCTGCGATCGTAGAGCGTCAAACCGAGGCGGCCTTCGCCATGGTCGCCCGCCACGAGAATCAACATGGGGTCGGGATGGTAGGCCGCATGCACGGGATGGCCGCCAGGCACCGGCAGGCGCGTGGCGCGCCCCTGCCGCGGTTCGATTTCGTACAACCCTTTGCCTGCCGGCCCATGGCCGATGGCCAAGGCGCGCTGCGAGCTGAGATGCCAGGTGACCGCATAACGCGGCATCGGCACGAAATGCTCGAAAGAGCGCAACGAATCGGGTTTGCCGCGCTCGGCCCACCACAAGCGCAGATCACCGCTGCGATTGGACATGAACATCAGCTGCGTGCCGTCCGGCGCGATCGCGGGGAGCATGTTCGAGCCGGTGCTTTCGAGCAGCGGCTCGTGCTCGGCCTGCTCGCCTGCGTCCAGACGGATGCGGCGCATCATTCTGTGGTCATCGTCGATCTCGAAAGCGACGACGTCGCCGTTGCGCGCGATCGTCGGGAACATCACGCTATTGTCTCCATCCGGGCCCGGATAATCGGTGATGCGCCCGCTGGCGATCTCCAGGGAAGACAAGATCAACCGGCCCCTCAGCTCGTGATACCGCGCGAACACGAGGTGTTTGCTGTCGGCGGTCCAAGCCAGGCCGTAGAGATTGGTGTGCAGATGGGTCAAACGCTCGGCGTTACCGCCGTTGACTGGCACCCGCCAGAGATCGCTCAGCGAAGTGTTGCGCTGGAAGGCGATCCACCGGCCGTCCGGAGACACCGTCGGAAACAGATCCTCGCCGCTACCCGCACCGGCATAAGCGATTCGGCGCCAATGGCCGTCGTCCAACCGCATCCGATGCAGGACGCCGTCGCTGGCCGCAGTCGCGCCGCCGGCTGTGCGCGCGGCGATCAAAGAGCCGCCATCCGGATGCCAGGACACCGGGTGCGGATGCGAATCGAGACAGGGGCCGACCTCCTGCGCGTTGCCGCCGACGGCGGGCATCAGCATCACGACGCATCCGCCATGGGTGTAGCGGAGGAAAGCGATCCTGCGGCCTTCCGGCGACCAGGCGGGCATGACATCCCAACGTCCGGGCACGGCCTCGGTGAGCGGTCTAGGCGATACCGCAGAGGACGTCTGCAACATCAGTGCGGCGCCCTGCTCGAACGCGCGCGAATACGCGATCCACGACCCGTCCGGAGACAGACTCGGTTGATTCTCGACCTCCGGCAATGATGCGATCCGCTGGATCGGGATCGCGTTGAGGCCGGCTGATGCTGACATCAGCGCCGAAGCCCCGATCTCCTGCGCACGTGGCCGCAGATCGAGAATGCCGCGGCCAAGCACGAAGAAAAATACGATCACGACTGCCGGAGCGATGACATTCCGATACAGCGGCATGGAAAATCGCGATTTGGGCATCGCCGATGGCGGCATGCCGTCCGCCGCCGCCCCGGCCGGCGTCATCTGCGATTCGGCCGCCGTTCGCGACGCCACCGGTTGCGGCACGTCGACCCATTCGACCGCCGCCACCAGCCGATAGCCCTGCTTGGAAATGGTTTCGATATAGCGCGGGTTATCGCGATCGTCGCCGAACGCTTTGCGCAGTTGGGTGATCGCCTGGGTGATGACATCGTCGGTCGGCAGCGTTCCCGGCCAGACTTGTTCCAACAACTGGTCGCGACTCACCGGCTTGCCCGCATCCGCCACCAGACTCAACAGGACGCCCAAGGCTTTGAGGGTGACGCGCACAGGCGCAGGGTCGCCGCCTGCCGCGGAGATTTCGCGCAACGGGATATCGACCAGACAATTGCCGATACGCAACCGTTCTGATGGTCGCGAGTCGGTCACACGGCTTTTTGGTGTGCTCATCAGTTGTCGCCGGCAGTCGGGCGCGAGCGCCCTGGAGGGAACTGAACAGCGACCGCGCACCTTATCCGACAGGTCGATGGGGTTCAGGCATCGGTGGGCGGCGAGTCCATCCTACTCGCATCCGACCCGATCGCGTCAAGTCTCACGCCCGATCCCGCCAGATTCGGATCACGGGCCATACGTGCGGCAGCCTTATCAGGCACGCACGTCCCGCCCGTTCTGACTCGCCGCATCCTTGCGGCTCGCCGCTGCGCGGCCAGCCTGGCTGTTCGCACCAGCGCGTGCCGGCGCAGTCAATTCGCGAGTCCAGTTCATGCCCGGACTCGCGCACGACGCATCCATCGTCCACGCGCTTGCTTCGTCGGCGCAGCGATCAGTTCTGCGCGTTATCCGGCGTGCGGGCATCGAACGCCCGCAACGACAACAGACCGATATCGCTACCCGCATTCTCGGCCACCGACCAATACGCAGCCTCCTGAGCAGCGTCATAGCTGACGCCATCGGGAGCCCAGAATTCGCGACTGACGCAGCGCCCCACCTGCTTCCGTCCCATCCGCTTCGGGTTTTCTATCGTCCAAGCCGTTACTTGCGGCCTGACTGCCGCCGGTTTGCCAGAGATTGGTTTGTCTGAGATTGGTTTGTCTGAGATTGGCTTCTCCGAAACCGGTCTGTCAGCAACCAAGCCGTCCGGGGCTGCGACCGGCCGCCAATACCAGGGGCAATCTTCTTTGCCATCCATGACCCAAAGACCTGTCGCCGAGGCCGCTATCAGTCTCGTTCGTCGCTGCGACGACACCTCGTCGATGAGAGATGCATGTCCGAGATCCAGGTCCGCCGCCCATAGTTCCACCCCGACCATCCGCGCGAAAACTACACGCGCATTCAACGGATCAGGCACGACCAGGGCCGCATCATCGATGCTGGCAAGGGCTCGCCAAGGTTCGCGACTGCGATCGTACAAGGTCAGTCCGAGCCGGCCCTGACCATGATCGGAGACCACCAGCATCCGGGTCGGATCCGGATGATAGGCCGCATGCACCGGATCTCCTGGTCCGGGAACTGGCATCCGTTTCGCCCTGCCGCGATACGTATCGATCTCGTAAACGCCGCGGCCTTCGGCGCCGTGACCGATCGCCAAGGCGCTACGCGATCCGGCGTGCCAGACCACCGGATAGCGCGGTATCGGCACGAAGCCTTCGAATGAACGCAGCGATTCCACCTTGCCGCGCTCGGCCCACCACAAGCGCAGATCGCCGCTGCGATCGGACATGAAGATGATCTGCTCGCCGTCGGGAGCGATCGCGGGCATCAGATTCGATCCCGTGCTTTCGAAAACCGGCGCATGCGTCACATCCCGCGCGCCGTCGATCTCGCGGATGTCGATACGGCGCATCACCGAGCGCCCTTCCTCGATGTCGAACGCGATCGCATCGCCTGCGCGCGCGACCGTGGGATACATCATGCTGTAAGTGCTGCCGGCATAGTCCATGATGCGTCCGCTGGCGATATCCAGCGACGCCAGGATCACCCGACCTTCGCGATCGTAATAGTGCGCAAAAATCAGCCGTTTGCTGTCCGGCGTCCATGCCATCCCGTAGATGTTGGTGCGCAGGCGGGTCAAACGTTCGGGGACGCCGCCCTCCACAGGCATCCGCCACAGGTCGGCCAGCGAAACATGGCGCTGGAACACAATCCAGCGGCCATCGGGCGAGACCTTCGGCGACATGTCCTCGTCGATCTTCGATCTGGCATAGGGAATCGGTTCCCAGCGCCCGCCTTGCAGAGACATCCGATACAAAGTCATCTCCGGCTCACGCTCGCTCAGGGCGCCGCCCCTGCGCGCGCCGATCAACGCTTCGCCATCCGGGTACCAGTCGACCGGATGCTCATGACCATCAATGCATTCGCCGATTTCGCGCGGGTCGCCGCCGACCGCGGGCATGCGCATGATCATGCACCGCGCCCGCATGATGCGTACGAAGGCGATTTCACGTCCGTCAGGCGACCAAGCGGGCATCAGATCCCATTGCCGGACCGCCGGTTCGGTGAGCTGGCGCGGCGGCACCGCCGCCGTGGTCTGCGCCATCAGCGACGCTCCGTCGTCATTGCGCGAGTACCTGCTATAGACCAACAAGGAACCATCCGGCGACAGGCTCGGACGGCCCTCCGCTTCAGGCATGGATGTGATGCGCTGGATTTGCGCTGACCGCCGCATCGCGGATGGCATGGGGTCCGCGCGCGGAGGTTCCTTCCACAGGCGATAACCCGCAAAGGCCGCGGCCAGGGCGACGACGAGAGCGACAGCCATCCGCTTCGCATCCAACGTCCCAGCATCACGAAGCGGCTCGTGCGTTTGCGTTTGGGCCGACGTGTCGATGTCTTGCCCTACCTGCGGCGACACCGCCCCCGCATCATCGTCGATGATCCATTCGATCGGCGCGATGAGGCGGTAGCCCTGCTTCGCGATGGTTTCGATGTAGGACGGGTGGTCGCGATCGTCCCCCAGCGCCTTGCGCAGCAGGGTGATGGCCTGCGTGATCACGTCATCGGTCGGCAACGTATCCGGCCATACCCATTCCAACAGCGCCTCGCGACTCACCGGTTTCCCGGCATGCGCCACCAGCGCCAACAACACCCCCAACGCCTTGAGGGTGATGCGCGCACGCTCGCCGTCGCCGTCGAATGGCCCGACTTCGCGCAACGGAATATCGACCAGACGCTCGCCGATCCGCAACCGGTCGGAAGGCCGTGGTTCGAGCTGGTTGCGATGGGCTTTAAGCATCGTCAGATCCGAAGAACGTAGCGTACAGGCGCGTCGAAAGCCCCATCGTGGCCATTGCCGACCGGCCGCTCCCGCGAGGCCACCCACGCACCGAAACATCATCTCCGATACTACGATGCGCGCGAGTGGAAGTCTGACGCTTTGGTCCGCTCGCCTCCATGCATGTCCTGCATTCGGCGTTCCGGAGACGATCTCGGCGACGACGAGCACTCCGTCCGATCCTCATCGCTCCGGCATTGGGAATTTCCATACGACCGTACCGTTGAATGCGCCGTGATCCGGCCCGGAAGCGTGCATGATCACCCCGGTCGCGACGCGACCACGATGACTCAATCGCTGCCGCGCTTGCGCCCAAGCATGCCCGCGAGCCGGGAGACGATCAGCGCCATGTACATCACGCCGTTCCACTGTTCGATGATCGCGATCGTTCGCGCATGCGGCGACAGGGGAATGATGTCGCTCAGACCGGTCGCCGAGAAATTGGTCGCGCTGAGAAATATCAGTTCGATCCAGACCAGCGGCCGGTCCGCGCCCCCCGGCGCCAGAAACGCATCCTGCTGCAACAGCTGGCACAAGACGAATAACCACGCATAGGCTTCGGTGAACAGCATGAAAGTGGCGCCGGCCGCCCATAACTCGTCGCGAGTCGCCTGTTCGTCGCTCATCATGTAAGTGATCAATGACACTGCGGCATAGAAATAGGCCGCCGCATAACCGACCGCGCCGATGACGCCGAACAATTCCGATCCGCCTGCGTTGTGCATCGTCCAGGCGCCGACCCCGCAAAGCGCCAATACGCCCGCGATCCAGCCAGGCCGTGGCGAACGGTGCACCATCCACACCGCGGCGGACAACACGCCGACGCTGATCGCGGTGGAGATCACCTGGCCGGCCCGGCTCTCACTGACGAAGGGATAGGCCAACAACGCCAGCAGCTGCACCAGCAGCAGCAATGCCGACGGGCGTCGTTTGAGCCGCACCAGCCATCGCAGCAATGGCCATGCTGAAGAAGAGGTATTGTCGTTTTTGCTCACGCTCACGCCTTGATTCTCGCTCTCATCGCTCGTTGCGTCCTGCACTCGCGCGTTCCGATTCGAGCACCGCCCGCCCGAATGCCGCCATAAACGGCAAAGCGACGGTCGCGTACTCGTAGCGGTTGTCGTTGTAGATCCCGTCGGCATTGGCCTGGATGCTCGCCGCCAGCATGAATTCCGCGCCGGAGACTCGATCGATCACGTAGGCGACTTCGCTCAGCGAGCCATAGGCCATCCCCGATTTGCCGAACACGCTCAGACCTTGCGGATAACGCTCGCGTCCATCGCCGACGAAGAACCAACGCGCATAGCCGTCGGGATATTGCGCTTCGGGATATGCAGGCATCCCGTGATCGCGGGGCCGTGCGGCCAACGCATGCAGGACGGTCGCGCGTAAACCGCCTTCGATCCGCCAGCGTTGCGCGGCCGGCACGGATTCCGGCCACATGAACGCCTGCAGCATGCGCAGGCTGTCGGCAAGCGGCAGAAAGTTCGCACGCGAAAAATCGTGCGGGCCGGGAATCACCACGCCGTCGTCGCCCATCCAGCCATCGCCGACCCGCACCGCGCCGAAAGGGAAACGCCGCGCCCGGCCAACCGCTGTGGGGAAACGACGCCATTCGCCCTGCGCCGAGCGCATCGCGCCGCCGCCGCTGCGCCGATTGGCTTCGGGATCGGAAGATCCCAGACGCGCAATCAGGCGGACATGGGGATACCCCAACGCGACCAAACGGCGATGCACGGCATCGGTGCCGAGCAACTCGTACCAGCGATTGAACGGCGTGTTGTCGCTGACCGCAAAGGTACGTCGCAAACCATGCAGAAACGATTCCTCAACGGGCTCATCGTGCGACCACTCGCCGCTGGCCGGCGGCGCGTCGAGCCGCAGCAGCGTCGAAGCATCGCCGCCACGGGCTTGCAGCGCTTCCGCCATCAACAGGGCCATCGGCAATTTGGCCACGCTCGCTGCGGGAAACCAACGCTTTGGCGCCAAACCGCGGTCGTGGACGACATATCGCCGATGACCGCGCGCATCGCGAACGATACGGATCCAACGCAATTGCACGGCATGCTGCGGCTCGTCGATCAGCGCGGACAGTTCCGCTGGCATCCGCGCGAAGACCTCATCCCATGGACGCCCATCGCTGCGTTCGCGCGGATACGGCTCACCGCCGCCGGGCCTGCGCGACGATTCCCCGCCCAGGGCCGCGGCGAACGCGCCGGAAACGGCCAACCCCAGTCCCGCCGTGGACATCGCGATCAGCCCGCGGCGGCGCAAATCAGGCATTGCGCTCAACCCTTGGCCGGGAAGTGATAGACCAGCGCGTAATAGATCACGTAAAACCACGACAGGATGCCGTGCACGATGGCCCAGAGCAGCGATTTGTTCGCGGTCCATGAAATCACGATCGCCAACGCACTGCCGAAACTGATGCCGGCCCTGACCACCTGACCACTGTGCTCTTTGAGCTTCATCCCCGCACTCCGGTTGACTGCTGGCAATCAGCCTACGCCAAATCCGTGCACGGCGTAACGGCGGGCGTCGGCACGATCGAACGACTCGCGGGCAGCGGCTCCAACGGTTTGGTTGTTGAAAGCGCGCCATCTGTACGCATGCGCGCTTTCAAAGCCGCGAGTCCGCTGCATATCGGAACTCCCTCCCGGCGAAGCGATTGCTTCTCCGCGACCGCCATCCTTGGCCGTCCGACCAGGCTTTTTTTCAATCGCCTGCTTACAGAGGGACGTAATGGGCTTCAAACTCCCCGGCATTCAAGCCCGGGACGGCAGCCGCCAGGCTGTGTCAACATGAGGCATGAACAGACCCTACGATCTCATCGTCTTCGGCGCCACCGGCTTCACCGGCCGGCTGGTCGCCGAATATCTGAATACGGCATACAGCAACGACCCCGACCTGCGCTGGGCGATGGCGGGGCGCGATGCGGGCAAGCTCGCGCGGGTCCGTGACGAACTCGGGATCACGCCCGATTTGCCCCTGTTAGTGGCCGACGCAGGCGACGCCGACGCGCTGTCGACACTGGTGGCGCAGGCGCATGTGGTGATCACCACCGTCGGCCCCTATCAGCGTTACGGCGAAGCGCTGATCCGCGCCTGCGCGCAGGCCGGCACCGACTATGTCGACCTGTGCGGCGAACCGGGCTGGATGGCGAAGATGATCCCCGAACTGGACGCACCTGCCAAAGCCAGCGGCGCACGCATCGTGTTTTCGTGCGGTTTCGATTCGATCCCATTCGATCTGGGCGTGGTGTTCCTGCAGCACGAGGCGCGGCAGCGGCTTGGCGCGGCCCTGACGCGCGTGCACGGGCGGGTCAAGACCATGAAAGGCACCTTCTCCGGCGGCACCATCGCCAGCGCGTTGGCGACGATCGAAGCGGTCGGCCGCGACCGCACCTTGCTGCGCACGCTGGTCGACCCGTTCGCGCTTACGCCGGGGTTCCGCGGCGTACGCCAACCGCACGATACAGTCGCCGAGTACGACGAACTGGCGCAGTCCTGGACCGCGCCGTTCGTGATGGCCACGATCAATACCAAGAACGTGCATCGCACCCATGCGCTGCTCGGACATCCGTGGGGTGCGGACTTCATCTACAGCGAACGCATGCTCACCGGCGAGGGCGCGGCCGGCGAGAAGCGCGCGAAGAAAATCCTGCGTCAGACCAAACTACAGAACATGTTGCTGGGCTTCGGCCCCACGCGCGCGCTACTGCGCCGGTTCGCTTTGCCCAAACCCGGCGAAGGGCCGAACCGCGAGCAGCGCGAGAAGGGACACTACGAGGTGTTGTTCGCAGGCGCCACTGCCGACGGCCGCACACTGCGCGCGATGGTGAAGGGTGACCGCGACCCGGGCTACGGATCCACCTGCAAGCTGATCACCGAAAGCGCCCTGGCGCTACTGCGCGATATCGATCGCACGCACACCCCGGGCGGGGTATGGACGCCGGGCGCGGCGATGGGCATCCCGTTGGCGCAACGACTGCAGGCCCGCGCTGGGCTGAGCTTCGAGGTTGTCTGATCCCGAACCACCTAAGCGCTACTTAGGCAAGGTCTGAACAGCACTCTCCTGGTGTGATTCAGACGTCGCAGACGCAGGCCAAGCCTGCGTCTGCTCCCGCGCGATCAAACACGTGCGCGCTTGATCCGCGAGATCGCCCTCCATGGTGCGCGGAACCTCTGAGTCGTTCAGAGGTTCCATAGCGGTCACGCAGAATGCGCGAGACTCGGGCCACGCATTCGCATCGAGCATCGCCTCGTCAACGACCGCCGTCATCCGGCAATCCACGTGACGCTTCGGATCGCCGGATCGCCGCGGTTCTCGACGCCTGCGACAGAATTGTGATGTCCTATCCCTGTCTTCTTTTGCGTCTGAACCCAGAACAGGGGGAGCCATGGCTTACACCATCACCGAGCAGCATCTGATTGCGATTGCCGGCGCCCGCACCGCATTGATGCCGGAGCTCGCTCACTGGATCAATGCGGTCTGCCCGAGCTATCACATCGATACGGCGGGCGAGTTTCGCCACTTTCTCGCCCAGGCCTGCCACGAAACCGATCATTTCAAGACCCTGTGCGAATACGCCTCCGGCCATGCTTACGAAGGCAGACTCGACCTGGGCAATACTCGCCCCGGTGACGGGTCGAGATTCAAGGGCCGCGGCATTTTCCAGACCACCGGTCGCGCCAACTACCTGCAGCTCGGCATTCGCCGCGGCCACCGCGATATGTTCGTCAATGATCCCGAATTGCTCGAACAACCCGAATACGCGGTGTGGAGCGCCTGCGAATACTGGGGAACCCGCGGCCTCAACGACCCGGCCAACCATCCCGATACCGACGTGCTGCGCAAGAAATACCGCAAGAATGTCATCGAGGTATCGCCGGTCGAATTTATCAGCATCACCATCAACGGCGGCTACAACGGGATGGCCGAACGCAAAAAGTTCTATCGCATCGCGCAGCGCGTATTGACGTGATCGCCATTCAACAGATCGAGCTGCTCTGCACGAGGCGACCGGAATCCGTCATTCATCGCGCACACGTCGGCGCCTTCCGTTGACCGTTGCTATGCGTTCGCCGGAATGGCGCTCTGATCCCGTAGATTCGGGCCCGAAAGCACATTCGCTTTTCCCGTTATGACGCTCGCAACGGCCGGGAGTTGCGTTTGGCGCCAGCCGGGCCGTCATCATGCCGTTGCCGCCCGCCTTGCGGCCCTGTGGAACAGCCATGCCGAGGCCAACCACAACACGACGAAGATCACGGTCAACGCAGAAGCGTTGCCCCACCCGGCGACGAAAGCGATGACGGCGACCAGCGTCTGCGCGAGGGCGGTGGCGAGGAGCGCGAGCGCCATTCCCGACGCGCGGAAGCGCGCGATGAAGGCGCTGACGATGCCGATGCACAACACGCCGCCAAACATCAGGTTGGCGGGATTGCCTTCGTCACCGATGATACCGACGGCGAGAGTCACCCAGATCAGCAGAAACGCCGTGAGCAACGCTAGCGCGACAGCGGCCCGATAGACACGGTTTCCGGTCATGCGCGCGGCCAGTTCGTAGGCGCCGCACGCGCCGAACAGCATCAGACCGAAGATCGCGAAATCGGCAGGCCCCCAGTTCACTTCGTCGGTGAACTGCATGGCAATGAGAGGCGACAGCCACAGGCACGCGGCGGCGACCCAGACCGCGATCCTTCCGTGCCTTCCGCGCCAACTCTTCCCGCTACCGATCGTCGTCGTCATTAGCTTCATCCCCTCTTGCGCCGCAGGCGCGCATCGAACGGCGCCATACCGAAACCCGATCGAAACCGATTGCGAAACCGATTGGACATCCAACCTACCGCCTCCGTTAGAAAATACCAGAGCGCGTGCTAAGTCTGCCGCTTGGCCGCGGAAAGCATCGCGCCGGCGGGTATAGGGAATGTGTCGGCGTCGTATTGTCGGTGTCGACGGCCGCGGGACAGTCACGTTGAGAAGAGCCGCAATGACAAGAGCCGACCCTCGGCAGTGACGCCTGCTGGCGCGGGCCCCATGCAGGGTCTGCGGCTACGCGAGCAGCACAGAAGACTGATCTCCGCCGGCGGCCCCCGCCGGCATTCCCTGAATAAGTATCAATAAGGCGACGCTGCAAAAGACAGCGTTGCCGCGGCACAGAGATGTGCCGCCCGCGAAACAATCACGCAAGTCATTGATTCTGCGAGAGCAAGTCCGATCTCATGTCGGACTTGCGACCA
>SSEV01000137.1 GCA_008015095.1 Lysobacteraceae bacterium
ATATTTGTCCAGGTTGCGTTCGGCGCGACGCAGATCCCCGGACTTCAGCGCCGACTCGAAATGCTGCGCGTAGGACAGGGTATCCATCAACTGTTGCCGCTGCTTGGGGGAGTATCCGGCAGCGGCGAACAATTCGTTCGGACTGGGGCTTCCTCCCGGTCCGGGTTTGTTGAAGGCGGCGTTGAGATCGAGTTCCGGAGTGTCGCGCAAACGGGAGAGCAGGCTGCGATAAGCGGATTCGGCTTTCTGACGTTCGATATCGCGGACACTTGCATTCATGGTTCCCCCGATGCTGATAGCCTGACGAATGCGTTGTTGGTACGACGCATGCTTGACTGCATGCCGATAACGATAGGCCAACGATAAGCCAACGATAAGCCGATAGTATCCGCATCCGGCAATCGATGTCGTTGCGCGAATTTATTTTTCGCGTAACCGGCCGACGGCGCATGGCCGGCAGTGTTTTTGTTCGCCGCGCCGAAAGCCAGGCATCGGGTGCTCGGGTGCGGCGACGATGTCGCTGGGGCGCTCCCGGGTCTTTCGGGATTATTCGCGATTTTTAAGGAACCGCGCCGTCGAGACGCCTTCGGGCATGGGCGCGAACTGTGCGGCGACGTCGACGAAGCCGCGCATCACCGCGATTTCGCGCGGGGTGCGATTGAGTGCGTCGCGAGCGCCGGGGTCGGCGCCTTCGCGCAACAGCAACTGAGTCACGCGCAGCAGGCCGTGCAAGGCGGCCAGATGCAGCGGCCCAAAACCGCGCGGGTCGCGCACCTGCATCGAGCCGCCCTCGTCGAGCAAACGGCGCAGGCCCGCGAGCACCACGTCCTCGTCGCAGGCCGTGCCTGGTTCGGCGCGGGCGCCGAGCAGCATCAGCAGCGGGGTGACCCCTCCGGCGGCCAGAGCATCCGGATCGGCGCCTGCGAGCAACAGCGCATCGAAGAGCGCGAGCAGACGCGGTCGGTCGCGGGTGGTGAAGCCGAATAGCGCTGCGCAATGCAGAGGGGTCAGGCCCTGTGCGTCCGCGGCATTGATATTCGCGCCGGCCGCGAGCAAGCGTGCGGCCGCATCGGGCAATCCGAGCGCAGCCGCGAGCATGAGCACGGTGACATCGCCCGGCAAGCGTTGTTCGAGCGTCGCTCCGGCCCCAAGCAGACGCTCGACGATCTCCAGTTGGCGCATGCTGACCGCGGCGGACAGGGGCGTCGCGCCGGTGCGCGCCGCGAGTCTCGGATCTGCGCCGAGGCTGAGCAGCACGTCGACAACCGCACGATGGCCGCCACCGGCCGCGCGCAGCAACGCGCTGCAGCCCTGCGCGTCAACGGTGTCGATCGGCATGCCCAATTCGATCAGGCGGCGCACGGCGTCCGCGTCGCCCGCGATCGCGGCCAAGGGCAGATCGGCTGGCCGCAGCGCGCGCCCTGGCAATGGCCAGCCGCGCCAATCGAGCCAATCCGCCAGATCACGACGTCCGCTCGACAATGCGACACCCAGCGGCGTCTGCCCGTCGGCTGCACGCACGTTCGGTGAGGCGCCATGCAGGATCAGCTGCTTGATGATCGCTTCGCGACGCAGGGCGGCAGCCAGATGCAAGGCGGTCATGCCATGCTGATCGCGAGCGTCGAGCGCGACGCCGATCGCGATCAATCTTGCGATGAGTTGCTGCCAGCCCAGACGCACCGCCAGCGTCAGCGGAGGCCCGCCCGATGTGGACGAAGCGAAAGGATCCGCGCCACGATCCAATAATTCCAAGGTCAGGCGTTCGAGGCTGCGCTCCGCACGATCATCGGCCACGCAGGCGGCGAGGAAACGCGCCAGTCCGCCGCCGCCCGCAGGGGACACGCCGTGTCGCAGCAGGCAAAGGATCGCCGCCGCCGCGGAGGGCCCTTGCGCCAGCCAGGCGAACATCGGGGTGTCGCCGCTATCGTCCACAAGCTCCGCATTGGCGCCATTGCGCAGCAGCCATTCGATCTGCTCAGGTTTTGCCGGTGTTTCGCCTTCGCGCAGGAGGCTGCTCAATTCCGACGCCGACACCAGCGGCTGCAAGCGTGCCAGCTGAGCGCGATCGTCGGCGTAAAGCGCATCGCGCAACAACGACAAAGGCGAACGGGTCGGCGGCGCTTCGTCGCCCGCATCGCTGACGCTCGCCGGGAGCAGGTAGTCCGGATCGAGCGCGGCCACCAGGGCCCAGCGTCCGGCCAAAGCGGCATAGTCGATGGCGCGCTTGCCGTCGTGGTCGGTGTGATCGGGGTCGATGCCCAGCTCGAGCAGATGACGGATCAATGTCGGCGATGGCGCGTCGGCCCGGCAAGCCAGAATCAAGCCGTTGCGGCCGGCAGCGTCGAGCGCATGCGGGTCGGGGCGCGCGACGGCCAGCGCCTGCAACGCGGGCAGGCGTCCGCCGCGGGCCGCTTCGAGAAAAGGCGTGCGTTCTTCGAGATCGCGGGCGTGAATATCCGCGCCCGCGCCGAGCAGTATCCCGATGATTTCCGGATGTCCGGCGAACGCCGCTTCGTGTAGAGCGCTGCGTCCGCGTGGATCACGCGCATCGGCTTTTGCGCGATGTTTCAGCAGTAATTGCACGCCGGCCGGATCGTCCTCGTCGCCGCCGGCCGCAGCGTGCAGTGCAGGAACTGCCCCGGGCAATTCCGGTTTGGCGCCGCGTTCCAGCAGAAAGCGCGCCAGCCGCCAATTACCGACGGTGCAGGCGACCGCGAGTGGCGTGGCGAAGTCATGGTTGAGTGGATCGATATCAGCGCCCGCATCGCGCAACAGCGCGGCGACGCCCGGGTCGGAGCTGCGTGCGGCATGGTGCAACGGCGTGTTGCCTTCACCGTCTGCGATGCGCGGATCGGCGCCGTTGGTCAACAGCGTCATCACCGCTTCGGGACGGCCGTGCCAGCTGTCGCGAGTGGCCGCGATCAGGGGCGTCATCCCGGCGTGCGTCGCGTTCAGATCCGCGCCATGGGCGATCAGGGCGCGCAGCAGGCGCAGGTCCGGCAGCACCGCGGCCAGCATCGGCAAAGTGCGCTGATCGCGCGCATCAGGCGGTGGCGGCGCATGTGCGTCGGCGCCGGCATCGAGCAAAGCCAGGGCGCGGTCCACGCGGCCATTTCGCGCCGCATCGTAGAGCGCGACGGCGAGCTGCTGCACGCTTGGGGCGCCGTCCGCGATCTCGTCGACGCTTCCCGCTTCGGCGTCCTCTTCTTCGGCGGCCGCACGCAACAAAGCCTCCGATGTCATCGCAGGGGCCGCCGGGAGCCGCTGCAGCAACAGATGCGCCAGCGGCCACAACAGCAGACATAGTCCGGTCATGGTTCCGCGCAGTGCGGACGAGAGCAGGCCGGGCCATGCCAACGACAAAATGCCCGCCAGGGGTAGCGCCAACAGCGTCGCCGCACCCAGGCCGGTCCAGGCGCGCGTATCGGCATCGGCCAGCATTCGCCACAGCTCGCGCAGATCGCCGCCATCGCGCTCCAGCCGGTGCCATAGCGGCCAGGTGTGCCACAGTCCGAGCAAGCAGCCGCCGATGATCGCGCTCAATGCGAGTGCAGTGCCGAGGCCGTGACTCTGCAACAACGCCGACAGAGGCCAGGCGATCAACGCGGTCGAGGCCAGCAGCGCCGAACCCCACACGACCGCCAGCGGGCCGATCTCTGCGAGTCGGAACGCGCCTCCCCGCCAACTGCGGACCGCCAGCGCAAACAAGGCCTGCGCCAATACGCCCGCCGTCAATGCGAGCGCGGTGCCGGCAAGACCTGTCGCGCCGCCGCCGAAACCCGCGGCCGCTGTCGCCAGCAAGGCGCCCAGCGTCACCGTCCACTTGCGGTGTGTGTTGGCCGCGGGCGTCACGGCGGCAGGGGACGTCGGCGCCTCAGCCATCCGTGCCCCAGTCTTCGCTCATCGGATCGCATGAGGTCGGCGGAAACTGCACGTGAAACCGCCGCGAGGCCAGATTCGCGCGGACTACGGCGGGATCGGCTTGGGCCAGTTTGCGCTCCGGCGTCAGCGCGACTTCGAGCACGAAGCGCAGAGCGCCCAACTGCGCGCGCAGCGGTTCCGGCAGGCAGGCGAACTCGTCGCGCACCGCCAGGTAGACATAGGTATCGGCCTTGCGCTGGCTTTTATAGACGTAGGCTTGCATGGCCGGATGCAGACGCTGCCTGAGGGGATGGAATAGCGATTACCCCACCCGACAGGTGGGTCCAGGGATCTCGACGGACTAGACGCTTAGGTTATTTCTTTTTCAAATCAAATAATTAAGAGCTTGATTTGCGGCGAACATACTCAAGTGTCACCCAACTGCCGGATATCGTGGAGATTCGGGACGGATTGTGCGCTAAAGCACGCTTTGGGGCTAGGTGTTTGCCGGTATTCGGATGGCACCGGTTTCCTTTGGGCTGGGATTAGCGCTGAACCACGAAATCACCCGCCAGATCGGCGCTTCGGCGCAGGCACAGACGCGCTGTCAGTGATAGCCCGCATCCGCCGCGATCTTCCCGCGGAAGACCCGGTACGACCACCAGGTGTAGCCGAGGATCACCGGTAGCAGCACGATCAGTCCGGCCAGGGCGAAACCTTGCGTCGCCGGCGGCGCGGCGGCGTCCCAGATGGTCAGTGACGGCGGCACGATATGCGGCCACATGCCGAGCAGCAGGCCGATGAACCCGAGCAGGAACAGCGCCAGGCTCAGCATGAACGGCCATGCCTCGCGGTCGTCGCGAGGGATCGTCCTCCACAACATCCAGGTCGCGGCCAGCACCAGCAACGGCACTGGCGCGAGCCAGATCAAATGCCCGCTTTCAAACCAGCGCGCCATCACCCGGCTGTCCAGGAACGGCAGCCAGGCGCTGACCAGGGCGATGAAGCCGAACACGTTCAAACTCAGCGGTCGCGCGATCATTCGCGCCACATTCTGGGTACGGCCATCGGTCTTGAGGATCAGCCAGCTTGCGCCGAGCAGCGCATAACCGGACAGCAACGCGATTCCGGTCAGCATCGAAAATGGACTGAACCAGCCGAACATGCTTTCGAGCAGCGAACCGCCGACGTACTTACCGGATTGCAGCGGCATGCCTTCGACGATCGCGCCGAGGATCAGGCCCTGCGCGAACGCCGCGAACACCGAGCCCAGCCAGAACGCGAGGCCCCAGGCGCGACGCAGGGTCTTGGCCTTGAAACGGAACTCGAAAGCGACGCCGCGGAACACCAGCGCGATCAGCATCAGCAGCACCGGCAGATACAGACTCGACAGCACCAATGCATAGACTTTCGGGAACGCCGCCAGCAAACCTGCGCCGCCTAGGACGAGCCAGGTCTCGTTGCCGTCCCAGATCGGCGCCGCGGTGTTCATCATGTGATCGAGCTGGGCCTCGTCCTCGGCGAACGGCGCCAGGATGCCCAGGCCAAGCACGAATCCGTCGAGCAGCACGTACATCATCACGCCGAAGGCGATGACCGCGAACCAGGCGACCGGCAAGACGGTGTCGATGTTCACCTCGCACCCCCCATCGAGGCGTTCACGGCCGGCAATGGACGCGCCGGTGTTTTCTCGCCATCGTCCACACCCGGTTGTGGCGGCTGCGGTTGTGGACCTTTGAGCATCAGCGTGCGCAGAGACCACAGGCCGGCGCCGAACACGCACAGATAGACCACAGCGAAGACCATCAGCGATAAAGCCACGCTTTCGCCCGAGATCGCGCTATTGGATTGCGCGGTGCGGAGCAGGCCGTAGACGGTGTAGGGCTGGCGCCCGATTTCAGTGACGTACCAGCCGGCGAGGATCGCGACAAAGCCCGACAGCGTCATCGCACGCCAGCTGCGCAGTAGCCAGCGGCCGCGTCGCGTGTCGAACAACGTACCGCGCTTCCAGGCCCAAGCCGACAGCAGCGCCAGCGCCAGCATCGCCACGCCCAGGCCCACCATGATCCGGAATGCGAAGAATACCGGCGCCACCGGCGGCCGCTGGTCAGGCGGCACCGATGTCAAGGGAGGGATCGTGCCGTCGGCGCGATGGGTGAGGATCAGACTAGCCAGTCGCGGGATTTCGATCGTGAAATCGTTGCGTTCGGCGGCCTGATCCGGGATCGCGAACGCCACCAGCGGCACGCCTTCGCCCGGACGCGGATCGCGCCAATGCGCCTCCATCGCCGCGACCTTGATCGGCTGGTGCTCCAGCGTGTTCAGCCCGTGCTGGTCGCCGACGAGGATCTGGGTCGGCACCGTGATCGCAGCGAAAACCACCGCCATTTTGAGCATTCGCTTCGCGGCTTCAATGTGCTGTCCGCGCAGCAGATATGCCGCGCTCACGCCGCCGATCACGAAGCAGGTGGTGAGGAAGGCGGCCAACACCATATGCGCCAAACGATACGGGAACGACGGATTGAAGATCACCGCCCACCAGTCTCTCGGATGGAAGACGCCATCGACGAACTCGTAGCCGGCGGGCGTCTGCAGCCAGCTGTTGGCCGAGGTGATCGACAAGGTCGAGATCAGCGTGCCCAACGCAACCATGCAGGTAGCGAAGAAATGCATGCGCTCGGAGACGCGCTTCATCCCGAACAGCATCACGCCGAGGAACGTGGCTTCGAGGAAGAACGCGGTCAGCACTTCGTAGCTCAGCAGAGGGCCGATGATGTTGCCGGCCTTTTCGCTGAGCGCCGCCCAGTTGGTGCCGAACTGGAAACTCATCACGATGCCCGACACCACGCCCATGCCGAAGGACACCGCGAAGATCTTCAGCCAGAACGCGTACAGATCGCGCCACAGCGGATCACGAGTACGTAGCCAGCGCCATTCGAGCATGGCCAGCCAGCTCGCCAGCCCGATGGTGAAGGCCGGAAACAGGATATGAAAGGAGATCACGAACGCGAACTGGATTCGTGACAACGACAAAGGATCGAACGACATCGCGAGATGCCTCCGGTTGAGGTGAAATCCTTCCGCCTGTCTATTCTACCCGCACGCGCGCGCACCCATGTGCGTTGCCGGCTTGCAATGGCTGGCCTGCAATTGGGGCCTGTAATTGCCGGTCTATATGTGCTGTGCTAGCGTGACCGTGAACGCGCGGATGATCGCTCGGCGGCCGTGTCCCGACATGGCGGCCCGATGGAGATGTCTCGACATGAATCGCCGTCACCACGTCCGATCTCGGCGCGATCGAGATTCAGCGCGTTGGACTCGACCTCGTCCAAGAACCCGTGATATGCATCAGGAAGGATCCCGCTCCGTGTACCAGCCCTCCGTCACGGCCCTGATGACCGGCGCGCTCGTCACGGGCCTGCTGCTCGTCGCGGCCTGCTCCTCGAATGGACCGAGGAAAGAAATCGCACCTCCGCAATCGCAGAGGCTGTATTCCGTCGCTGACTTCGTGCTTGCGTTGAAGACCGAGCAGGCGGGCTTGCCATATCGCGTGCGCGAGCGGCTTCTGCAGACGTCCGAAGCGCCAACGGCCGGGGCGGAGGGCCCTCAGCGCGTGCAGATGCATACTGCGATCGAGAACATGCACTTCGGCGCCGAAGTCGCGATATTTCCCGGACGCACGCCAGCGGAGACGGTCTACCTCTATTCAGCCGGCAGCGATCTTCCCGACTGCCAAGGCGTGCGCGCATGGTTGGGATCGCAAGATCGAGTGGGGCCGCATTTTTGTCGGCAGGATGAAGCGCTCGGCCTGTATCAACTCCAATCCTTGGACGCTCGCCGATTCGGCTTTTCCGCTTACCGCTTCGATGACGATGGTCGTCCCCGCGATGTCACGGATGCGGTCTTCCCGCCGGATCCTGTCTTGAATCTCCCGGCTGGCGAACATTATGCCGTTCACGACGAAACAGGGCGTAGCCATGGGGCGCGAGCCGACCTCAGTCGGCTTCCCAATGTCCTCGTGATCCGGCTTTACCTCGAATTGGGTGATGGCGGCGGGTTGCCGCGTTCGCATCCGCGCGCGCTTCCCGGCAATGACTCCGGCGAGCGGGTCCATACCGCGCATTTCGGCTTTCTGGTCTGGAACGGAAAGCGTTTCGATCTGCGTGAAAAGGTGACGCGCAAGCTTTGGCCCTGCATCGGTGCGGGCCGAGTGCCGCCTGACGGCGATACGTGCACGGATATGAAGCAAGATCCTTTCATTCTGCCCCCCGATACGCCGGAAGCGAGCACAGGCATATCCCGGGCGCGGAAGATCGTTTCCGAGGTGTTTAGAACCTATCTCAAAATCCCAAGTGCCCGCGTCCCTCCGGGTTTGGACAAAATCGGGGCTCGCAGCAGCGCGCTCCTTGGCCGTGGCCCCACCACGACCGGCGTCGCGCACTTTGCTCGCCACTCGATTTTTGCCGCAAACGCGGCCGCTTCGGATTTTGAGATGGGTTCTCCCAACCAAGGAGATTCTGAAATAACGCAGAGATTCCTCGCGCCACGGATGGCGCGCGTGCGGATCACGCGTGTCAGCGCTTGATCCGACCGAAGCGGATTCAGGCCTGGCCTGAGTCTGCAACGCCTGAATAATGCCAAGATGGTGTTGTTCAGACCTTAATCCAAACAGAGGTTTCGACTATGGCTGACCCGGAACAGACGCCGTTCGATATCGACGCTACGGCCGATCGCGTCGTTGCGCTCCTGAATAACGGGCAGGGCGCCGAAGCCATGCGACTGCTTGAGCAGGAGCGCCAAAATCAACCGCAGTCTGTTCAAGAAGCGCTCGACCGCATGGTTGCGCACCGTGGCGAGCAAGCGATTGCGGATCTGCGCATACGGGCCCCGAATATTCCGGAATTCGAACCCGAGGCGGCGATCGTCAACGGTGCGTTGACGCGTCTGGACGCCGCCGCCGGGCCGCCGCGGTTTCCAAGCGAAACCGAGATGAGCGCACTCACTGCGACCCAGCGCTACGACGTCTACGCGAGTATCGTCGAAGTGCGCGGGAACGACGCCGCGCGCGATGACCTCAATAGCAGCAACCGGGTGATTCTTGGGTTGAGGCAGGAAAACGCCACTGTCGATTCGGCGACGACAGCGGAACCGGGGCAGACCGCGACCGACGATCCGGCGACCGACGTGGACGAATCGCGCCGGGGCACGGGCGTCTATGACGATCGCATCGTCGTGCTCGGACAACGTAATCCTGAAGGTGGTGGCGAGCCCGAAGTCTGGGAGTTCGATCGGGCGACGACGGAACCTACCGCGCAATACGACGAGCGGGCGCAAGGGGAAGAGCGCGAGGAACCCTACACCGACGTTCGCGCCAGAAGAATTGAAGGCCAGGACGCCAACGCCGATGGCGTGGCGGACCTGGGACGGCTTGCCGAGGGCACCTACGAAATGTGGCACGACGACGAGCGCGGCCATTGGAATCCCCGTGACGGCAATGACGGTTTCGATCTCCGGCCAACGGCGGATGCCGTCGCCGACAACCAGGAAGGCGTTCAACGCGACACCAATGGCGATGGGTTATTCACCGCCGACGACCCCGAGGGGACGCAACCGCTGAACGATACCTTCAAGATCCACTACGGCTCGCTCAATAACACCGACTCCGCAGGATGTCAGACCATCCGCGGGCAGGATTACTACGAATTCATGGATGCGGTTCGGGGGAATCCCGATCAGACCAATTGGCAGTACGTACTGACTTCGACAACGGAGGGCGAACAGCGCACGCAGGGCGTCGAAGCGCCGAGGGTCGAGCCCATGGAGACTTCGCCGCGGCCTCAGCCGCGCCCGGACGAGGCTGGCGGTGACGGCGCGCCACAGGAATCATTGCGCCCGCAGCCTCGACCACCCGGACTGGGCGCCTCCGGCGCTGGGTTGCCGCAAGATGAGTTGATGGAACAGATCGCGCGCGCTTTCGACGAAAGCGATGCAAGCCGCGGTCTCGACAAGGGACAGCGCGACAACGTGCTTGCCGCCGCGTACCGTGCTTTCGCGCCATCGGTCGATCACGTTGGCGTCTATGGCGGCCAGCTGGTCGGCACCCGTGCGCCGCACGGGCTGGGCGTCGAGCCGATGGACAATATTCCGGTCGGCATCGCCGCAACGAAAGACATGCCCGCGCAAGCGACGTTGGCCGCGGCGCAACGCGAACATGACGAAAGGCAGTTCATTCCTCCCACCGAAGAACAACGCGGGATGGGCGCGCGCGTCTGACCAAGAGGCGAGGTGCGTACGAGGCATGTCCGGATCTGTCGCATCCTGACGACCGTGACGCCGCGATCGGGCGGCGTCGGTCCGGGACGCCGTTGAGGCACGTGCTCGGGGGACGGTGACGCGTTAAGCTGCAGACCGTTTCGACTCGATGCCGCTGTCCATGCGCCCGATTTCCGCTCACGCCGCTCGCCGTCATGTCCTTGTTTCGATCCTGGCTTCGCTGGTTATCGGACTCTGCGCGGCATCCCATGCATCCGCTCAACCTGTACAAGCATTGACGCTCGATCAGATCATGGCCGACCCGGACTGGATCGGGCCCGCAGTCGAACAGGCCTGGTGGTCGTGGGACGGGCGCAGCGTGCAATACCTGCGCAAGCGCGAGAGCGCGAGCGTGCGCGATCTGTGGCGGCAGTCGATCGACGGCGCCGCCGCGTCGCGCGTCGACGGTGCGGCACTGCAGGACGTTGATGCGCCGCGCCCGGTCTACGACGCGACGCGCGCACGAACCGCTTTCGTGCGCAACGGCGACATCTTCGTGCGCGATCTGCGTAACGGGGCGTTGACGCAGATCACGCGCAGCGAAGCGCAGGAATCGCGCCCGCAATGGAGTGCCGGCGGCGTACTGGTGTTTCGCGCCGGGAACGACTGGTTCCGTTGGTCGCCGGGCCAGGGCGTACAGCAGGCGGCGAACGTCAAGACTGCGGCCGATCCGGCCAAACCACCGAAAGGAAACGATCTGCGCGATCGTCAGTCGCGCCTGATCGAAACCCTCAAGAACGACCGCGACCGCCGCGAGGCCGCGCGCAAGGTCGAGGACGAGCGTCTGCGTGCGGATACCACGCGAGCGCCCGCGCCGGTGTATCTGGGCGCGGATGTCGACATCGCGGACAGCGCATTGTCGCCGGATGGGCGCTGGTTGATCGTAGTCACCACCGCCAAGGGAGCTGAGGCCGGTCAAGCGGGCAAGATGCCGAAGTACGTCACCGAATCCGGTTACGAGGAATTCGAAGAGGTGCGCACCCGAGTCGGTCGTAACGCGCCCTTGCCGCATCGCTTGTGGCTGGTCGACGTGGCTGCGGCCACGGCGCGCGAACTCAAATTCGACACGCTGCCCGGTATCGCGGACGACCCGCTCGCGGAACTGCGCAAAGCGGCGAAGCAGGAGCCGTTGAAGGGTGCGCGCGCCGTGCGCATCGAAACCGATGGCGACGGCAGCGGGCCGGCGGTTCGTTGGAGCGACGACGGCGGCAGCGTCGCGGTGCTGGTCCGCGCCGTGGACAACAAGGACCGCTGGCTGGTCACGTTGACGCCCACGGCCGGTGACGCGACCGGGTTGCGCTTGCGCCACCACCTCCGCGACCCTGCCTGGATCGGCTGGAACTTCAACGAATTCGGCTGGCTGCCGGATCACAAGACCGTGTGGTATCTGTCGGAGGAAAGCGGCTATTCGCATCTGTACGTGCACGATGGCGGCAAGGCGCGCGCGCTGACTTCCGGGAAATGGGAAGCGTCGTCGCCGCAGTTATCGGCGGACGGCAAGCGATTTTTCTTTCTGTGCAACCGTGCCTGGCCGGGCGATTACGAAGTCTGTGACGTGCCCGTGGCGGGCGGCGCGTTACGCGCAGCGACGGCGATGGATGGCGTCGAGTACGTCGCGCTGTCGCCGGATGGCAAACGCCTGCTGGTGCGCCACTCCGACAGCTATTTGCCGCCGCAGATCGCAGTGATCGATGCGGCTACGGGAACGACGACCGAACTCAGCGACACCCGCAGCGAGGCCTTCAAGGACATCCGCTGGTTGGAGCCCGAATACGTGCGTGTGCCTTCCAAGCACGGCGCGGGCATCGTCTGGGGCAAATACTACGGCCCCAAGACGCCCGATCCCGGTAAGCGCTACCCGATCGTGATGTTCGTGCACGGCGCCGGATATCTGCAAAACGTGCACGACAAGTATCCGAACTATTTCCGCGAACAGATGTTCCACAACCTGCTGGTGCAACGCGGCTATATCGTCCTGGATTTGGATTTCCGCGCATCGGAAGGCTACGGCCGCGATTGGCGCACGGCGATCTACCGGCACATGGGCGAGCCGGAGCTGCAGGACTATCTCGACGGCCTGGATTGGCTGGTCGATCACAAGCAAGGCGACCGCGACCGTGTCGGCATTTACGGCGGCAGCTACGGTGGCTTCATGGCGTTCATGGCGCTGTTCAAGCAGCCGGGCGTGTTCAAAGCTGGCGCCGCGCTGCGGCCGGTGACCGATTGGTCGCAGTACAACCATGAATACACCAGCAATATCCTCAACACGCCCGAACTCGATCCCGAAGCGTACAAGCGCTCATCGCCGATCGAACTGGCGGCAGGCCTGCGCGATCATCTGCTGATCTGCCACGGCATGATCGACGACAACGTGTTCTACAAGGATTCGGTGATGCTGGCGCAACGATTGATCGAATTGCGCAAGGACAAGTGGGAACTGGCCAGCTATCCGCTGGAACGCCATGGATTCACCCATCCGGACGCTTGGTACGACGAATACCGGCGGATTTACGAATTATTCGAACGGACCCTGAAATAGCCGCTGCTGGAAACATCGCCGGTCGATATCGCCGCAGCGCGCGCCGGACCGACGGCGCGTTTGCCCGGCCCGCAAGCCGGCCATCGTGCGTACGGGCGGGCATGCGGCGGCGGCTGCATCTTTGTTAGCGAAACCATAACGAATTCATCGCAAAAAATTTCGTTTCGCCTAATCGTGCTTTAAGCCGCGTCGCGCAGGCTGCGCACATGCCGGCTACGTTCAAATCGATCCGCCCCGTCATGGGCGTCAATTCGCTGCTGCTGCTGGTCGCGGCCTTTCTCACGGTCGCGGCCAATGGCCGTTTCTGGGGCATCGTGTTCGCCGCAGATCTCGGAACGGGCGGGCACGGGTTGCTGGTCATCGCAGCGGTGGCCGCCGCGCTGCTGAGCATCACGGTGTTGATGCTGCTACCGTTGAGCGTGCCCGGCCTGCTCAAGCCGGGACTGGTGCTGGTGTTGCTGCTTGCGGCGGGCGCTGCGCATTTCATCGGCGATTTCGGCGCGGTGATCGACCGTCATGCTCTCGCCAGCGTTTACGAGACCGATGCGCGTGAGGCGGGCGAATGGTTTTCGCTGCGGATGCTGACGACGATCGCTCTGCTCGGCGTGGCGCCTGCCCTCCTCACGTGCTGGGTCCGGATCGAATGGCAGCGGCCATTGCGGGAACTGTTCGCGCGAGCGAAGTTGGCGCTGGCCGTGCTGGCGGCTCTGGCCATTGCCGCCGTGACATGCGGCAAGGACGTCGCTTCGTTGTTGCGCAACCACATGGAGCTGCGTCATATCGCCAATCCGTTCGCGCTGCTCGCCGCGCAGTTGTCGTACCTCGACCATGCGCGCAACGATGGTCGCCCGCTGGAGCAGATCGGCACCGACGCGCGGCGCGGCAGCGCTCTGCCCCCGGGGCCGCGGCCCGTGGTGCTGGTACTGGCGATCGGCGAGTCCGCGCGCGCGGCCAGCCTCGATCTGAACGGCTATACGCGCGATACCGATGTGAGTCTGCATCCGGTTCCGGTGGTCAATTTCCGCAACGTCCGCAGCTGCGGCACCAATACCGCAACCTCGGTGCCCTGCATGTTCTCCGGTCTTGGGCGCAAGCGTTACGACGACGGCATCGTCAAGCGGCGCGAGAACCTGCTCGACGTGCTGATGCGCGGTGGCTACGACGCGATATGGTTGGATAACAACACCGGCAGCAAGGGCTTAGCCAAACGCGCCAAGGAAATCCATGTCGGCAGCGCGCCGGATCCGGATATCTGCAATGCCGAGGGCTGCTACGACGAGGCCCTCTTGCGCGAGCTGGATCGCCTGCTTCCGATCATCCGGCGCGATACCGTGATCGTGTTGCACTTGCTTGGCAGCCACGGACCTGCGTACTACGCGCGCTATCCTGAGCGTTTCGCTGCGTTCAAACCGGAATGCAAGACCAACGAATTGCAGCGCTGCAGCGACCAGCAGATCCGTAACACCTACGACAACACAGTTTTATATACCTCTTACGTTCTTTCCGGAATCGTCGCGCGACTCGGCGAGCGTCGTGTGTTGCCTGCGGATGCGCCGATCCGCTGTCTCGCCGCGCGCGGGCATGCGGTCAGACCCGGACAGTGCCCGGAAATGGGCGCGCCGGCAGCGCACGGCGCCGTCCCGAATTTCGACGCAGCGATGCTTTACGTATCCGATCATGGCGAATCGCTGGGCGAGCACGGCCTGTATCTGCACGGCGCGCCATACGCGATCGCCCCCGACGAACAGACGCTCGTGCCGATGTTGTTCTGGACATCGCAGGGTTTTGCCGCGCGGCGAAAGCTCGACAGCGAATGCCTGCGCGGTCGCGCGGATGCGCCGCTTTCGCACGATCATTTCTTCCACATCGTGCTCGGCCTGACGAATGTGCAGACCGTGCTGTATCGCAGGCAGTTAGATGCATTCGTCGGTTGCGGTATGGGATAGCGGGGGGTTGAAACTGCTTGAAACGTCGATACGCACGCTTGGATGGCGTAATCAGGAAGCGGAGCATGAAAGCTAGCGTCATGTTTGCGGAAGCGATCACAGAAGATGAGATCTCATCCAAAGATGAGTGATCCAAAAAAAAGATCGCACTAGGAAGATTGTGTTGCCGCGTCTATCAAGGCAACAAAAAGCAAAACCAACCTTAAATCGAAACAAGCAAGTGACTATCCGGCCTTTGCAGTCGTCCAGATAATTCCGACGAGACTAAGACGCGCGCGGACAGGGGAGAGGGAATCCGCGCGGCGCACGTCTTTAGAAGCAGATCAGACGATCAGGAGGATCCGATGTCAGCTTTTCCAGGCCAATACTCCCGCTTCAACCCCGTTGTGCCCCCGCGGAAATTTCTACTGTCGGTTTTAGTGTGGATGTCGGCGATCGTCGCGTCACCGACGTACGCGCAGTGCAATACACAGAACCTCGCGCCGACCGGCACCGCGACCGCGTCAACCACTTATCCCGGATACAGTCCGGCGCGTGTCAACGATGGCAACATCAGCACCGCGCTTGGGGGTGCGACCAGTTGGGCCAATGACCGGTTCGGCACCGCCATCCTCGACATCAACCTGACTGCGCCCGCGCCGATCAGTGGAATCGCGCTGTATACGACCCTTGGGTACGAAGTCAGGGATTACAACGTCCTACTGCGCGTGAACGGGCTTTGGCAGACGGTCAGCCAGATCCGCGGAAATACCGCCGCTCTGCGCAATATCGCATTCGCGCCGCAAGTCGCCGATGCGGTTCGGATCCAGGGCATCAGCGGCCCGGCGATCCAGCCCGGATACATCCGGGTCAACGAACTGCAGATCTGCAGATCTGCCCAGGTCACCACGACACTCAATGGCCGGGTCAGGTTGTTCCACCCACGCAACAATAACCCGGGATTGGCCAATGTCACCGTCGATCTTGGCGGCGGTCTGGTCGCGACCACGAACGCCGCGGGCAATTACCAGATCGCCAATGTTCCGGCTGGCGCCTACACGATTCGCGCTACGCGCGCCGGGTTGACCTGCGGCAGCGCGCAATTCCAACGCGACCGTTACACTGTGCAACTCAACGGCGGCACCTTCACTGCAATCGATATCCTTTGCTACAACCGCAACCCGATCGTCTACGTGACCGGTTGGACCGACACCTTGGCGCGCTTCATTCCGGTGTCGGGCATGCTCAGAGACGAAGGATATCTGGATGTCGATGGGCGGGTTCAAACGAGCATCGCGTATACCCCGCCGTTGCTGGTGAATGCGGTTGGCTTGAGAGCCGCGGTCGAAGAGGCGCGTTATCTCACCGGACAGCCGCAAGCCATCCTGTTCGCGCACAGCATGGGTGGATTGGTCTCGCGCAGCTATGTCGAAAGCTTCCTGTACCGGAATGATGTCTCGCAGGTGTTCACGTTCGGTTCGCCGCACCGCGGCACGCCGGCGATCACCTGGCTCGCATGCCTGCCCAATCAACCGGCGGTATGCGAGATGTCGAAACCGAACATGCTGCTGTTCAACGTCACCCATGGCCAGCGCCCAGGGGTTCGTTACCATGCGATCGGCGGTGATGCGCCGATGTGGGAGACGCGCAGAGTCTGCTTCCGGATTTTCGGTATCAGGATCTGCTTCAACGTTCCCTGGCCTAA
Organism: Lysobacteraceae bacterium; assembly: GCA_008015095.1. Taxonomy (GTDB): domain Bacteria; phylum Pseudomonadota; class Gammaproteobacteria; order Xanthomonadales; family Xanthomonadaceae; genus Lysobacter_I. The sequence continues at coordinate 16,343 of SSEV01000137.1, forward strand.
TTTCAATTTCCGCAATGGATTCGGCTGGGCTACCGGCCTTCTGATCCCATTGCCGGACGATGCCCTGATCCAGACTCATAGCTCGACCGGCATGCCCGGGCTTCTGGATCGGATGGTGACCCAGGAAGTGCATATCAGGCCGGCGCTCGGGCATCGCGATTACTACGATTGGAACGGCAATAATTGGAGCCAGCAGGCCTACCAGAACTGCGCTCACCCCGTTCTGGTCGCAATGAGCCGGATCAACTGCGGGACGGTCAGTTTCTGGCCGGTCTTCGGTTTCTATATGCGTGCGCAGCAGGCCGCGGGTTCGGGCCGTCTACCGTTGCAGACGACGCAGTCCGGCGAATTCGCGCAACGCAGCCGCACGGTCAACACCGCATTCGCACCGTTGCAGACCATCGAACGCGAAGTGCTGGTGGACGGCAGCCCGACCATCTTCACCGCAGAATGGGGCGAAGGCGATGCGCGTCTGACCCTGATCGATCCGAGCGGGCAGGTCTTCGATCCGGAATACGCCGCATCGATCCTCGACGGCGAGCCTGTCGCGGGCGAGCCGATCAGCGATCGTTTCGAACCCGAAATGGTGCTGTATCAGGCGACCGGGACATCCGCTTCCTATCAGTTCCCGGCGCCGCGGCCCGGGCGTTGGCGCATGATCGTGCAGGGCGGCGATACGATTTCGCCCAAGAACGGCCGCTTGGAAACCAATGTCGTGTTCGACAGTGGCCTGGGCATGGATTTCCAAAACGAATTCCCGTTCTTCCTCGCCGGAAGCAAAGCGGAAATCCGGCTATTGCCGACTTCCACGGTGTTCAGCGCCCAAGCCGAAGCGGAAATCGTTCGCTTCGATGGCGTTGTCGACACGGTGCAACTCACCCGACAGCTCGACGACAGCTATCGCGGCGTGTATCCGGTGCCCGATGCCGCCGGTATCGCCGAAGTGCGCTGGTTCGTCAGCGGAACGACCGCTACGGGCCAACCGTTCGAACGGGCCGGCAGCGATGCGGTGCAAATCAGCAGACGCAATCTGACGGTGACCGGCGTCAGCGTTGAAACCCCGGTTCCGCGTCCCGGCGAGCCGCAGCGTTATATGGCGCTGGAGATCCCGGTCGATATCGAATCCGCATACAGCGGAACCGCGATGGTCGCGGCCGATCTCGTCGATGGGGAAGGCAATGTCGTGGCCAATGCCGCGCTGGCGCATGATGCGCGGATCGGTCCCAATCGGGTGACCCTGAGGTTCGAGGGCGACGATCTCTTCGCCAACCGGCGCAATGGTCCATACCGCCTCACCAACCTGATCACGATCGATCAGCGGGAAGCGGCTTTGTTGTCGGATTGGCTGCAGGATCAGCTCGTCACGAACGCCTATGACTATCGCCAGTTCGGACCATCGCAACCGACCGCCTGCGGCGCCGAAAACCTGTTGCTCGGAGGCAGCGCGAGCGCCACCAGTTCGTACTACGGTTATAGCCCGTGGCACACGATCGACGGTGACCGCAATACCGCGCTCGGCCCGTCCTACAGTTGGTCGAACGCGCGCGAAACCGATACGGTGCCGGCGCTGCCGGCCAGCCTCCAGATCACGCCTGCGACGACCATCGTTGCTGACCAGATTCTGGTGTACAGCACGGCCGATTGGGAAATCCGGGACTATGATCTCGAGTACTTCGACGGGATGCAGTGGAATTTGATCGAGCAGGTGCGCGGCAATCTGCAGACCGTGCGCGAGCATCGCATTCCGCCGACCGGTATCGCGGGCTTGCGGGTCGTGGGGCACAGCGGTCCCGATCATCAGACCGTACATGTCCGCGTGAACGAAATCGAAGCGCGCCGATGCTCAAGCGCGCCGACATACGCGACCGGGTTCAGCGATTCCCTGCAGAAATACCTCGGTTACGCCAAATGACAGCGAATGCGCGCGAAGTGAGCTGTCGTGCGCAAGAATTCAAGAACGAATGCGCCCGCTTCGGCGGGCGCAGTTCCGCCTTCGACCCGCTGTTTCACCCGTGATAAGCGCCCCAGATCGCGACGCTGTTCCATGCCCCGTGGATGAGGATCAGTGGCCAGAGGTTGCGCCCGAACAGCAGATAGGCCACGCCATAGATCGCGGCGAACAGCGAGGCGAACACGAAACCGAAGCCGCCCTGGTACAGATGCAGGGCGCCGAACAGCACTGCCTGCCCGATCACCGCGACGATGCCGGCCCAGCGGCCCGAACCGAGCATCGCCTCGATTCGGCTGAGCAGAAAGCCGCGGAACAGCACCTCTTCGATGAAACCGCCGACGCCCCAGCCGATCGCGAGCCAGCCGGCGAGTGCGACCTCGTTGCCGTGCAGGTAGCCGAGGATGCTCGGTGCGGTGCGCGCATCAAGCGTGGCCGCCAGCGGAGGCACCAGGAACCGGGACGACAACCACACCGCGCCGAGTAGCAATCCGCACTGCAGAACCAATCCGGGCCAGGATGCGGGCTTGCGCAGACCATAACCCCGCCACGACTCATGCGCGCGCGTGATCAGCCACCAGGCGATGAGAAAACCGAGAATCGGCCGCAGCAGCATCGGCGCATGCGCCGGCACTCCAAGGGCGGGATATAGCCACCAGCGGGTGATCGCCCAGCCCGCACCGATGGCGAATAGGACGCATAGCACCGCCAATCCATGCGCACGAACGGAAGCGGATTCGTCGCGCGATCCGGATGAGTCGTGTCGTTTGTGCGCGGTCATGGTCATCGAATCATGCTGGATGCGGCCACCCCTCGACGCCAGCGCCGAAGGTCATGCCATGACTGTGCCGAAATTGTCGTGAGTGCGCGTACGCGGCGGATCGTGCGGGCAATGCGCTGCGCAAGCCTGCTCAGGTCAGCGAGTGGCGATCAATCGCGGTCGGAGGAGGGTTTTTGTCCGGCATCGCCTGTGCCGAGCAGGAATCGCAGCGGAATGTCGATGCGCGCTCGCCAAGCGGCTTCGTTATGTTCGGCGCCTTCGAAGCGACGCGTGATCCATTGAGCGTCTTCGCGGTAACCGGCCTTGCGCAAGGCCGCGTCCATCTTGCGTTGGTAAGGGGCGTATTGCGCGTCGAGCGTCTTGTCTCCGTGGTCAAAATAGAGTCGGTGGGTGCCCGGATCCGGCAGATGCGCGGCGAACCAGTCGAGGGTGCAACCATTGCAGGCGGGCCAATGGGTGGAGACCGCGCCGACGCCGCCGAACACCTGCGGATAGCGCGCTGCGGCGTACAGTGAAATCAGTCCGCCCATGCTCGACCCCATGATCGAGGTGTCGTTGCGGCCGGGCAGCGTGCGGTAGGCCTCATCGATGAATGGTTTGAGTTCATCGGTCACGAAGCGCAGGTAGTGATCGGAGCGGATATCGGCGGCGCGACCGAGCGGCCGCGTATCGATCCCGCTGTCGACGGCGTCACTTCGCACCGGAGCCCTGGGCATGTACTCGGCGAAGCGTTGCGGGGTATTCCATATGCCGACCACGATCGCTTCGCGGATCTCGCCGCGTTCGATCAGCCGGGTCATCGCGCCGTCGACGTCCCAGTCGACGCCGGTGTAGGCCAGTGCGGGATCGAACAGATTTTGTCCATCGTGCATGTACAGCACGGGATAGCGGCGTTGCGGTTCGCGGCCGTAAGACGGCGGTAGCCAGACATCGACATCGCGCGCGGCCACAAAACGCGAAGGCAGAGCCTGCCAGCTCTCGATCGTACCGGTGGCTTCCAGAGCCGGCGCGTGCACGGCGTAGGCCCAGCGCAGGAAGACAGGCAGCGCTTGCGCCCAGGTGCGCTGATGATGCAGTCCGCGCGGGATCGACAACAACGCGACATCGGCCCGCGTGGCGCGCACCGCGTGATCCGGATTCGCCGAATGCCCGAGCTGGCGCAGCCCTTTGGCTTGAGCCCGGGCCTTGCCGGTGATCCGTTCTCCTTCGATCAGATCGCGCACGTCGTCGATGACATCGATCACACCATCGCCATCGCGATCGTCGGTTTCCTCGGCATCGCCCACCGCGAAGAAAAAACGGCTGCCCGGGTGATACTCGCCATCGGCGACCATCGCGTGAGCGATCCGCGTGCGCTGCGCTACCGTGGCGTCGGCGTTATCCGCGGCCAGCCACAACGAGGGCGAAAACGCTCCGGTGCGGCCGAACACCTCCGCATACTGCCAGCCGAGATTGAATGCATGCGCGCCACCCAACGACCAGCCCAGGATCGCGCGCGCATCCGGCCGCGCCCGCGTACGGTAGCGCGTGTCGATCGCAGGGACGAGAGTCTTGGCCACCCATTCTGAATAGGCGTGCGCACGCGTGCCGATCGCGCCGAACCGGCTCGGAGCGGGCACGCTCTTGCCGGCATCGCGGTCGGAAAAACCGTAAGCCCCGATCCGGTCCTTCGGCATCGTGATCGCGACCGCGATCAACGGCCTGATCTCGCCAGCCGTCGTCATCGCGTCCAGCCACGACCACAACGCGACCGCCTCGGCATCCTGACCATCGTTGAGATACAGCACCGGATAGCCCGGCGGAAAGTCGGGATCATAGTGGGCGGGCAAGCGCACGCGCACATCCAGGCCGTCGATGTCGATGCCGGGCGCGTCGAAACGCAGCGTCTCGATACGCGATTCGGTAACGAGATCATGGTCGGCCGGAGCATGGTCGGCCGGAGGCGGTGTGGTGGCGAAGGCGTTCGACGCCGTCAGCATCATGGCGATCGGGATGGCGATCGGGAGCATCGCCATCCACACCATCGCCGTCCACACTATCGACCCCCATCGTGTCGCTATCGGGACTTGCGGCGCCAGAGCGCGCGGCGTCGAGATGCATGACGCCGAGGCGCATGACATCGAAGTGAGGCGCGCCGGAATGCGCAGGCGTATCGGCCGGAAGAAACCGGTGAAGGAGGAGATCATCCGCTCAGACTCCTGCGGCATAGAAAAAAACCGTTGAGCGTCAATCGCCCCGTTTCGGGATCATCGCGCAACAGCTCCGGATGTGCGATTTCGCCACTGTGGAACACCGTGCCCTCGTAGACGAGCATACGGTTGTAGCGCGCCGGCACCATCAGTGTCTTCTCGAACCATGCGTTGGAACGGGTCATATACCCGCCCGGCAGACCGTAGCGGGCGCGGAAAGCGTCGTCGTCGAGCGCGATCGAATCAGCGATCAATGCGACGGTGTCCTGCAGCGGACGCTTCGGCAGGTAAAACGCGGTGCCGCCTAGTTCCGGGTTGCGGAACAGATAAAGCACCGTAGCGATCGCGCACTGGCCGCGCTCCAAATCCATGCGATCGATATGGCACAAGGTCTGTCGTGGCGACAGCGCTTGCGGGGCGGTCGCGGTGATCGCCAGCCTGCTGTACATCCGTTCGGTGCGACGCACGGCGAACGCCTTACGCAGATGCGCGGTGAAGAAGTCATCCAGCTGCGCCGAGAATGCGTCGGGCATGCGCAGTTCCGGACCCGGATACGCATTGTGCGCGGTTTGCACGAACTGCGCGCGCTGGGCCTGCGCGTAATCGACCAGCGCCCGCGGGTCGGCCAGCACATCGTCGATCGCGTAACAGACGTGCCTACCGGCGATAGGGATGCGCTGAATTTTCGGATTCGGGTTGAACATCGTCAGGGCGGGCTCGAAGCGGCGGTCGCGCCGCCGCCATCGTTGCAGACGGCGCTCAATGCGCCTTGGCCGCGAAGCGCACCGCCTGCCCGCCGCCGGGGGCCAGACGCAGGCGCAGCATGTCCGCGCAGGTCACGGTACGGGTTTCGCGGAGGAAGGCGAAACGTCGGTCGCCGAGGTAGTGCGCGTCGGCGCCGTCGCGATAGATCTCGGCGGTGTACTGCCGGCCCGCATCGAGGAACGACAGCGGCACATCGAGCACGCGGCCGTGTTCGTTGGTCAGACTGCCGAGATACCAATCCTCGCTGTTGCGGTCTTTGCGCGCGACGCTGACGAAATCGCCGATCTCGCCATTGAGCACTTTCGTCTCGGCCCAGTCCGCGGGCACATCCTTGATGAACCTGAACGCGTCCGGCTGCTCGGCGTAATGTTCGGGCAGATCCGCGGCCATCTGGATGGGACTGTAGATCACCACATACAGGGCGAGCTGCCGCGCCAAGGTGCTCTGCAGCGGTTGGCCGCGTCCCTGCAGGCTGAGCACGCCCGGAGTGAAATCCATTGGCCCGGCCAGCAAGCGCGTGAACACCAGCGTAGGTTCGTGCGCGGGCGGATTGGGCGGATGGCCCCACGCGTTGAATTCCATGCCGCGCGCGCCTTCGCGCGTGATCCAGTTCGGATAGGTGCGGCGCAGGCCGGTGTCCTTGATCGGCTCGTGCGGGTTGATCGCGATGCGGTGCTTCGCAGCCGCCTGCACCACGCGCAGATGATGATTGCTCATGAACTGGCCTTCGTGCCATTCGCGCAGCACCGGGCCGTCTGCGATGTCCTGGCGTTCGATCTGGCCGGCGTCGCAGACATAGCCGGTCTTCACCGCATCGATGCCGAGTTTCGCGAAACGCGCGAAGGCCTCGTCCATCTGCCGCTCGTAGTGGCTGACCGCACAGGCGGTCTCGTGATGGCCGATCAGATGCACGCCCTTCGACTTGGCGTAGGCGGCGAGGCCGTCGAGATCGTAGTCGGCGGTGGGTTTGCGAAAATCGAAGTTCCATCCGTTGGCGAACCAGTCGCCGTCCCAGCCGATGTTCCAGCCTTCCACCAACACGCCGCGGAACCCGTGTTTCGCGGCGAAATCGATGTAGCGCTTCGTGTTCGCGGTGGTCGCGCCGTGTTTCGGTCCGGTGCCCCAGCTTTCCTTCTCCAGGTGCAACGACCACCACACGCCGACGTACTTCGAGGGTTTGAACCAGCTCACGTCGCCCAACTTGTTGGGTTCGTTGAGATTGAGGATGAGGCTGGATTCGACCAGATCGCCGGCGCGGTCACCGATCTGGATCGTGCGCCATGGCGTCGCGAACGGCGTGCGGCGCACCACTTTCGCCGGGCTTCCCGGCGTGAGCGAGGCGCGCAACTGGCCGCCGTCGCCTTTCATCAGGTTCATGCCGGCGTAGTCGATCAGCGCCGCCTCGTGCAGCGACAGATGCGTGCCGTCGTCGGTGCGCAGCGTGATCGGCGTTTGCGCGGTACCCACTTCCGCCAGCGGCGTGCGGTGATAGAGGTATTCCTCGCGGTTCCATTCGTAGGCCGGAATCCACCATGCCGTAGCCGGCCGGGCGATCGCGAATTCGGTCAATTCCTCCTGGATCTGCACCTCGCCCAGCGCCGGCTGCTCCGGAAACGCGTAGCGGAAGCCAAGGCCGTCGTCGAAGATCCGGACCACCACGTCGAAACGGCGGCGGTCGCGGTCGCGTTCGACGAAGCTCGCGCGCAACTCGTTGTAGCGTTCGCGCACCCATCGTCGCTCGCCCCAGGGCTGTTCCCAGGCGCCGTCGTGGCTGCGCGAGACCTGCGCGTCCAATGCGAGGCCGCGCAGTAATTGGCGGCCGTTGCGCAGGATGAAGCCGAGTCGCGAATCGTTGATCAGCGGCTTGCCGTCGCGCGCGACGCGATAGGCAAGGCGGCCGTCGCCGTCGACATCGAACTCCAGTTTCAAACGCCCGTTCGGCGATGACACTTCGGCGACGGCGGCGGCCCGCGCGGACAGAGGCGTCGATGACGCGAATACGGCCAGAGCAAGACACAGCAACGAGCGGATCATGGGATGTTCCTCGACAAAATGCGGGCTTGGCTTCATTCGATGCATGGCTTATTCGACCACGAAGACCACTGCGGTCCGCCCCGGAACGGTGAGCCGGCCATCGCGTGACGCGAAGCGCGCTTCGCGTGCGCGCTGATCGGCCGCTTGCGGCGCGCGATGCACCGGATGCAGAAGATAAGGCTTGCCAGCCTCTTCCGGCATCACCAGTGTCTGCGCTTCGGGCGCGACGTTGATGGCGTGGAGCACGTCGCGGAAGCCGGCGCCGGGGTATCCGCGGCCGTCGATGTGCGCCGCGATTACCCGCGGGTTCTGCTTCGGGCCGACATTGCGGAATGACAATCGCGCATGCACCTCGCGCGCTTCGCGCATGCGAAACAGGGTCGAGCTGCGGCGGATGCGCAGCAGATCGCCGAACGCCGCGCGCATCCAGGCGATCTGTTCCGGCCGCGGTTTGATCGCGTCGTTCGACAGCACCGGTTCGAGCAACGCCCAGTCGCGGCCGTTGTCGCTCGCAGGCGGTAGGCCGCCGCCGAAACCGTTGTCTTGGCCGCTCCAGTCGATGCGGTTGAACCAATCGCCGGAATCGAAACTGTTGCGGTCCAGCGATTTCGAACGCAGCAGCTCGATTCCCGCGTGGTAATAGGCGATGCCTTGACTGAAGGCGACGAAGGCGACACCGAGCGACTGCGCGCGCGCGCGCTCATCCGCGGAGGTGTCCGCGGGCAGCTTCAAGGCGAGGATGTCGAACAGGGTCGGGTTATCGTGATTCTCGACGTAATTCACTACCTCGCCGGGCTCGGCGACGTAACCGGCCGGCTGCCCGGCGTAGTCGATCTCGGAAAATCGTTTGCGCGCGCCGTCGGCTGCGATCATCTGCGCATCGCGCAGGGTTCCGGCCAGACCGACGCGGGCCAGATCCGCAGCGCGGCGCAAGGCGTCGTCATGATCGGGCGTGGCGTCGCGCGCATTCGGCGCGCGATCCAGGCCGCTGAGCAGGCCCCGATTCGCGAACAGGGCCGCGCCGCTGTCGCAACAACCGCCGCCGCGCAGCGCATCGCGCGCGCGATCGCTGAAAGTGGCGATGCCGCTGCCTTGCAGCGCCCCTTGCGACGCCTGCACGAAGCGCGCGCCGTCGGCCACTTCGCCGAAATTCCAACCCTCGCCGATCAGTTCGACGCGACGCCCTGCGGCCGCGTCCACCGCCTGCTGCAAACGTTCCATCGCCGCGCGCGGCTGGTGGCCCATGAGGTCGAAACGGAACGAGTCGATCCGGTAGTGCTTAGTCCACAACGCTGCAGAATCGATCATCAGCTTGGCCATCATCCGGTGTTCGGTCGCGGTGTTGGCGCAGCAGGTCGAACGTTCGACCTCGCCATTCGCGTTCAACCGGTGGTAGTAGCCGGGCACGATCCGGTCCAGCACCGACTTCGGCGCCTGGCCCGAAGTGCTGGTGTGGTTGTAGACCACATCCATGCCTACGCGCAGGCCGGCCGCATGCAGCGCCATGATCATCGCCCGGAATTCGCGGATACGCGCCGTGGCGTCGTCGGCATCGGTGGCGTAGCTACCTTCCGGTGCGTTGAAGTGGTAAGGGTCGTAGCCCCAGTTGAAACAGTCGCGCGCCGCCACCGGCGCTATCGCCGCTTGTTGCGCGTCGCTGTGCGCCGCGGCCCGCGGGATCTCGGGGATCACGCAATCGCGTTCGGGCACGGTGGCGAAATCGAATACCGGCAACAGATGCACATCGCTGACACCGGCCTCGCGCAACGCGTGCAGATGACGCATGCCGGCGGAGTCGGGTTCGGTGAAGGCGAGATACTTGCCGCGCCATCGCGGCCGCACGCTGGCGTCGTTCGCGGAGAAATCGCGCACGTGCAGTTCGTAGATCGTCATATCGACCGCCGCAGCCAGGGCCGCCGGGCGTGCGGCGTGCGCCCAGCCCTCCGGCATGGTCGTCGGATGTGCGAGATCGAGCGCCACGCTGCGTCGCGAATCCGCAAGCAGTCCGGCCGAATACGGGTCGGTGACTCGATTGCGTACGACCCCCACGCCCGGCGCATAAACATCGACCAGATAGGCATAGACCTGCCCGTGTCGACTGCCCGGCAGATCCAGCGTCCATACGCCGGTCGCATCGTCGCGCCGTGCGGCATGCGCCGTAACCCGCCCGGCGTGGTCGTTCGGGAACAGGCACACGGCCACGGCGCGGGCGGTGGGCGCCCACAACGCGAAACGGGTCGCGAAGTCTTCTGAACGCTCGGGTCGACCGTAACGGAACGCGCCCAGCATCGCGTCTTCCGCGCCCGCGTAAACATCGTCCAGCGCGGCGGCCGATTGCAGATGGGTGGCCTCGATCACCCGGCCGTGCGCGTCTTCGCGCACCAGCAGGGTCTGCGCGCGCAGCAGATCGGGCAGGCGCGCCTGCGCATAGGCCGGCAAGGCCAGGCGCGGGCCTGCGCCGATGAAGCGGAAACGCGCCGCGAGCGCGGTGGGCAGCTCGGCCTTCACTTGCGACAGTTCGATGACGCCCTCGGCGCCCTCGACCGTTTTGCCCGCCTGAGCGCGCAACAGGGCCTTCGATGAGTGATACAGCCGGAAGCGGCCCGATGCCGGATCGGCCGTGTGGCCGGTCGCCCTCGGCGCGGTGGGCCACTGGATCAGCGTGCGATCCAGCCAATATGCGCGGGCCACGGCCGAGGTGTCGGCGGCGGCCTGCAGCACGTGGGCCTCGGCGGGCGCGGTGCAGGCGGCGACAAGAGCGGTAGGGGACGAAGATGGCTCGGATTGTGAAAGCGCGGACAGGGAAAGCGCGGATTGCGGTGTCGCGCCGTTCGCTGAGGGCATCGCGCCAACGCCCGCGAAAACCGCGATGAATACGTATGCAAACTGCCGCCACGAATGCGTGTCGTTTCGATCCGCCACCTGGGTAATCGTCATCGGATGACCTCGCGCGGCGTCGGCCGCATACTTGCCGGATCGTTCACAAGGGATTCGTTGCATGAGTGCTGCGCCGGTCGGAAATACGGGTCGGGTCACCGAAGTGGTCATCGTCGGCGGCGGGACCGCGGGTTGGATGACCGCGGCGGCCCTGGCCAAGATCCTCTCGCCCGAATACAAAGTGTGCCTGATCGAGTCCGACGAGATCGGCACGGTCGGGGTGGGCGAAGCCACCATCCCGATGATCAAGCTTTACAACAACGCGTTGGAACTCGACGAGAACGAATTCATCCGCGAAACCAAGGGGTCGTTCAAGCTCGGCATCGAGTTCGTGAACTGGGGCCGGCTTGGCGACAGTTATATCCATGGTTTCGGCAAAATCGGGCAGGATTTGGGTCTGCTGCCGTTCTACCAGTACTGGTTGAAGATGCATCAGGCCGGCAAGGCCGGCGGCCTCGACGATTATTCGATCAATACCCTGGCCTGCCGCTACGACAAGTTCATCCCGGCGGTCACCGACCGGCCGAATTCGCCGCTGGCCGACATCGCCTACGCGTACCATTTCGATGCCGGCCTGTACGCGCGTTATCTGCGCAAGTACGCGGAAGCCCGCGGCGTGCGCCGCATCGAAGGCAAGATCGCCAGCGTCGAACAGCATCCGCACAGCGGTTTCGTCGAGGCGGTGACCCTGGAAAGCGGCGAGCGCGTCGGCGGACAGTTGTTCGTCGACTGCTCCGGTTTCCGCGGTCTGCTCATTGAACAGACGCTCCAGACAGGCTATGTCGACTGGACCCATTGGTTGCCCTGCGACCGCGCGGTCGCGGTGCAGTGCACCTCCGGCGACACGATCACGCCCTACACCCGCTCCACCGCGCGCGAGGCCGGCTGGCAGTGGCGGATTCCGCTGCAGCACCGGGTCGGCAACGGCTATGTCTTCTCCAGCCCGCACATCAGCGAGGACGAGGCCACCGCGGTGCTGATGCGCAATCTCGAAGGCCAGCCGCTGACCGAGCCGCGGGTGCTGCGTTTCGTCACCGGCAAGCGCAAGAAGTTCTGGAACAAGAACGTCGTCGCGATCGGTCTGTCCAGCGGTTTCATGGAGCCGCTGGAATCGACCAGCATCCATCTGATCCAGTCCGGCATCGCGCGACTGAGCGCGTTCTTCCCCCATGCCGGCTTCGATCAGGTCGACATCGACGAGTTCAACGATCACGCCAACTTCGAATTCGACAAGATCCGCGACTTCCTGATCCTGCATTACCACGCCACCGAACGCGACGACACGCCGATGTGGAATTACTGCCGCACCATGTCGATCCCGGAATCGCTGACCCGCAAGATCGAATTGTTCCGCAGCAACGGTCGGGTGTTCCGCGAAGGCAACGAGCTGTTCGCCGAGCCGAGCTGGGTCCAGGTGATGTACGGACAGCGGATCCATCCCCAGTCCTACCACGCCCTGGTCGACGTCTATTCGGAAGCCAAGATCGCCGAATACATGGCCGGCATCCGCGGCGTGATCGCCAACTGCGTGAAGGTCATGCCCAGACACGAGGCGTATATCGCCAAATACTGCGCGGCGTCGATGTAAGCGCCGCGCACGTAGCGGCGACGGGGCGCGCATGGCCGCCCCCGCGTATCGCCGAGGCGTTTCAGTCGGACGCGGCGAAGAACGCGCCATGCGCGGGCAGATGCACGAGTCCGCCGTCGAGACGGCCGCCGCGCGGGCCTGGGGCGTCCAGCGTCCGCAAGGCCATGCTCGGCGGTGGCGTCCATCGGGTTGGTTGCGGCGAAAGATTGAATGCGGCCACGACCCGCCCCTGTGACGATTCGCGCACGAAAGCGAGCACCGGCTCCGCGCTGTCGAGGAAGCGGATGCCGCCGCCGACCAGCGCGGCGTGTTCGCGTCGCCAGCGCAGGAAGGCGCGCGTGGCGTGCAGCACCGAATCCGGGTCGCGTTCCTGCGCTTGCACGTTGCGCGGCAGGTGGGTCGGCGAGACCGGCAGCCACGGCGCGCCGCTGCTGAAACCGGCATGCGCGTCATCGTTCCAGGGCATCGGCGTGCGGCACCCGTCGCGGCCTTTGAAATTCGGCCAGAACGCGATGCCGTAAGGATCGCGCAGCGCCTCGAACGGAATATCGGCCGCGTCCAGGCCGAGCTCTTCGCCCTGGTACAGACAGACCGACCCGCGCAGGCTGCACACCAGCGCCACCAGTTGTCGCGCCAGATCTTGCGATGCGGCGGCGCCACCCCAACGGGTCACCGCGCGGCGCACATCGTGATTGGAGATCGCCCAGCACGGCCAGCCTTCGGGCATCGCCGCTTCCAGCCGCTCCACCGTGGCGCGGATATGCGCCGCGCTGAAATCGTCGGTGAGCAACTCGAAGCTATACCCCATGTGCAGGCGCTGCGGCGTGCAGTACTCGGCCATGGTCGCCAGCGAATCCTCCGATGAGATCTCGCCCAGCGTGGTCGTGCCCGGATAACGCTCCAGCAGCGCGCGGACCTGTTCCAGAAAGCCAAGATTTTCCGGTTGGGTGTTGTTGTGCCAGTGGTACTGGAACGCGTAGGGATTGTCCGGGCTGAAGCCGCGGCCATCGCGCAACTCCGGCGGCTTGGGCGGGTTGTCGCGCAACTGCGCATCGTGGAAACAGAAATTGATCGCGTCCATGCGGAAGCCGTCGACGCCGCGGTCCAGCCAGAAGCGCAGATTGTCCAGCTGCGCCGCGCATACCTCGGGATTGTGGAAATTCAGATCCGGCTGCGACGCCAGGAAGTTGTGCAGGAAATACTGCGCGCGCCGCGGTTCCCACTGCCAGGCCACGCCGCCGAAGATCGACAGCCAGTTGTTCGGCGGGCTGCCGTCGGGTTTGGCGTCGGCCCACACATACCAATCCGCGCGGGCGTTGTCGCGGTTTTCGCGGCTTTGTTTGAACCAAGCGTGTTCGATCGAGGTATGGCTGAGCACCTGGTCGATGACCACCTTCAGCCCCAGCCGGTGCGCTTCGGCGAGCAGCCGGTCGAAGTCCGCCAGCGTCCCGAACATCGGATCCACATCGCGGTAATCGGCGATGTCGTAACCGAAGTCGGCCATCGGCGAACGGAAGAACGGCGAGATCCAGATCGCATCCACGCCGAGCCCGGCCACGTAGCCGAGCGTGTCGATGATCCCGGGCAGATCGCCGATACCGTCGCCGTCGCTGTCGCGGAAGCTGCGCGGATAAATCTGATAGATCACCGCGCCGCGCCACCAATCCATCGTCGTCATCGCATATCGGCTAGGTCAGGGAGCGTGACTATTCCACGCCGCCGCGGGCCACGGCGCGGACTGTCGGTCATCCCCGGGGTTGAATACGATTGCAACTCGACTCGCCCGCCGACCCCGCGTCTACCATGCTCGCGTCCGCCATGCGTCGGACCCGCATCGTTCCACCCCGTGGCGATGTTGCATAGCGACAAAATCCGCGGTGGTCCACCGCCCGTCCCGCCACCGATCAGAGAGCAGGCATGAACCGCAAACCGCAGTTGTCGTTCTGGCAGATCTGGAACATGTGTTTCGGCTTCCTGGGCATCCAATTCGGCTTCGCCCTGCAGAACGCCAACGTCAGCCGCATCTTCCAGACCCTCGGCGCGGAGATGGACGACCTGCCCGGACTGTGGATTGCGGCGCCGCTGACCGGACTGATCGTGCAACCGATCATCGGCTATCTCTCCGATCGCACCTGGACCGGCCTAGGCCGCCGCCGTCCGTACTTCCTGATCGGCGCGGTGCTGGCGTCGCTGGCGTTGCTGGCGATGCCCAATTCGCCCGCATTGTGGATCGCGGCCGGTCTGCTCTGGGTGCTGGACGCGTCGATCAATATTTCGATGGAGCCGTGCCGCGCCTTCGTCGACGATCAACTGCCGGTGTCGCAACGCGCCAAGGGCTACGCGATGCAGAGTTTCTTCATCGGCGTGGGCTCGGTGATCGCCAGCATGCTGCCGTGGATCCTGGAGAAAGCCGGCGTCGCCAACACCGCTGCGGCCGGACAGGTGCCCGACACCGTGCGTTACGCCTTCTATGCCGGCGCCGGCGTGTTGCTCGGTGCGATTACCTGGACCGTGCTGCGCACGCGCGAATATCCGCCCGAACAACTGCAGGCCTTCGACGAAGCGCCGTCGCTGCCTGCGCGTGCCCCGGATCCCGCGCGCATGAACCGCCACGGTCTGATCTGGCTCGTCATCGGCGCAGCGGCGCTGGGCTTCGTCTACTGGCGCGGACTGGACCGCGAAGTTGTATCTGCTCGGCGCGTTGATCGCGGCCTACGGACTCGCCCTGCTGCTGGCGAACCGCACGCGCGGCGACGGCGCCTTCGCCACGATCATGTCCGATCTCTACGGCATGCCCCAGGCCATGCGCCGGCTGGCGATCGTGCAATTCTTCTCCTGGTTCGCGCTGTTCGCGATGTGGATCTACACCACCGGCGCGGTGACCTCGGTGCACTACGGCGCGACCGACACCGCTTCGGACGCCTACAACCAGGGCGCCAACTGGGTGGGGGTGTTGTTCGCCGCCTACAACGGCTTCGCCGCGCTGGCGGCGATCGTCATCCCGTGGATGGCGCGGCGCTTCGGTTTGCGCGTGAGTCATCTGATCAACGTCGCCCTTGGCGGCGTCGGCCTGATCTCGATCACCCTGATCCGCGACCCGCAATGGCTGCTGTTGTCGATGGCGGGCGTCGGCTTCGCCTGGGCTTCGATCCTGTCACTGCCTTACGCCTTGCTGTCCGACAGCGTGCCGGCGCGCAAGATGGGCGTGTACATGGGCATCTTCAATTTCTTCATCGTCATACCGCAATTGGTCGCGGCCAGTCTGCTCGGCTTCCTGCTGAAAACCTTCTTCGGCAACCAGCCGATCTACGCGCTGGTGATCGGCGGCGCGAGCATGATCGTCTCCGGGCTGTGCGCGCTGCGCGTGCCCGAACCGCAGCACCACGCCGAACCCCGCGCCGCCGCGCACTGATCCGACGTATCGAGGCCAGACCCATGCCCAATCGCCATCACCGTCCGGCACGCGCGCTGTTGGCGCTTACGTTGGCAGCGACGCTGCTCGCCGGATGCGCGCATCGGACCGGTGCTGTCACGGACAAGACCGCGAACAACACCGCTGACAACGCCGTCGCTCCCGCCTACGCCGGGGACTACATCGGCACGACCGAACCGTTGGCCGCCGATGCCGTCTATTTCGTCGTCACCGACCGTTTCGTCAATGGCGACACCGGCAACGACCAGCGCGACCAGGGCCGGGCCAAGGGCGCGGCGTATTTCACCTTCGACCGCCCCACGCCCGGCGCCGAGGCCGAACAGGACAACAT
>SSEV01000128.1 GCA_008015095.1 Lysobacteraceae bacterium
CCCCAGATGAGTCTCGAAAAACTGCTGTACGATTTTCTCCGCGTGCATGACCGTCTCCGAAACGATTGATCCCGTGACGGAGAAAAAACCGGTCATGCACGCGCTGTTTTCCCTGCAGGCTACGCGCAACGCGTTGTTCTGAAAAGATTTTCTGAGCGAAAAGGCGGGGAAACGTCAGGGGTGTCCCATAGCCCCTGCCCCTTGCTCCATATGGGTGTCCCCATTCGCCGCCACCCATTAGCCCCCATTCGCCCGTGTCCTGTCCCTCCCCATCGCCCGCGGCCGGTCTGGGAGGAAGATCTCCTTCTCAGCGCCGTCTCCGCCGTCTCCGGACCGGCGCGTCTCCCGGCTGGGATGCAGCGCTACACTGTGTCATCCGTTGTCCTCCGGTCCGTGTCCATGCCCATGTCACCCAAGCCCGCATCCATGTCCTCCACACTGACTTTGGCGATGCTCGTCGCACTCGCGGCCGCGTTCTCCGCCCCTATCGGCGCCATGGAAGCGCAATCTCAGGCCGAAGGCGAATACAGCCTCACGCCGCGCGCATCAGCGCAAGCGTGGCGCGCGACCGGTCTGTCGATGACCCATATGACGCGGATACGCTACGAGGACATACCGGTTGCGCGGCTGCTGGATCTGCAGCGTAAAAACGCGTCGTCCGGGCCTAAGGCGACGCAGATCGGGATCGGGCGCCGCGCCGCGCTGGAAAGCGCACGACCGATGCTGCCTGCATTGAAATGGTCGCCGACCAGCGGCGGGATGGTCGCGCGGATCGAGATCGCTTCGCCCGATGCGTTGGCGCTGCGCGTGGGCTTGCATGTGCTGCGCCTGGACGATCGCGTCGAACTGCGCTTCGGCGGATCGGATGATCGGTCGCATGTCGTCGCGATGATGCAGGGCGCGCAGATCAAGCGCCTGCCCGGCCCCGAAGGCCTGTTCTGGACCCCGAATACCGATGGCGAAGCCCAGATCATCGAAATCTTCCGGCCTTTCGGCGTCCCCGCATCGGCAGTGCGACTGGAGGCCCCGATGGTGTCGCATCTGCTGGTCGACAGCCGCAGCAGCTTCAAACTGCTGGAGAAGATCGGCGAATCTGGCGCCTGCAACGTTGACACGATCTCCCGCATCGCCGAACTCGGTCCGGCCTTCCCCGCAGTCAAGAACGCGGTCGCGCATATGCGTTTCACCGGCTCGGGCGGCGGCACGTTCATCTGCACCGGCACGCTGCTCAACGACACCGTCCCGGTGACCCAGATTCCGTATTTCCACGGCGCCAATCATTGCTTCAGCAATAACACCAGCGTTCCGCCGGTCGCCTCGCAGATGCAATCGGTCGCCAATACGCTGAATACGTTCTGGAACTACGAAACCACCGGTTGCAGCAATCTGACCTCGACGCCGGTGGTGCAATTGTCCGGCGGCGCGACGTATCTGTTCTCGAATCACAGCACCGACGGCATGCTGCTGCGACTGAACAATCCCGCGCCAGCAGGGGCTTTCTTCGCCGGCTGGAACGCCGCGCCGATGACCAGCGGCGTCGCGATCACCGCGATCCATCACCCGCGTGGCGATTCGAAGAAGGTCTCGACGGGCCAAACGGTGTCGATCGATGGCAGCAACATCGAAGCCGCGTGGCTCAGCGGCACCACCGAGGGCGGCAGCAGCGGCTCGGGGTTGTTCACCATCAGCCGGCATGGCCAATACGTTCTGCGCGGCGGTCTGTTCGGCGGCACCGCGTCCTGCGCCAACAGCGGCACGATCGGCAACACGCAGAACCGCGATTACTATTCGCGCCTCGATGTGGATTTCCCGATTCTAAAGACCTATCTCGAACCGCAGGCGGAAGCGGAGAACGGTTCGGCGCCGCTGGTGCGCGCCAGAAGCGCGGCGACGGTCGTCGCGCCACGGGCTGCAAGCGAGGGACGTCGTGAACGCCGTGCCGGTCACGGCCCCGGTCATCGCCTCGACAATCGCCTCGACGACACCCCCTCCGCTCAAGTCCGCAAGTGAACCCTGCGCGCAGCGCTGATCACGCGTTGGCCGTTCGATGAGCGAAGCATCCCGCCCGCTCGGTTTGTGGACGGCGATCGCGCTGGTGGCGGGCAATATGATCGGCAGCGGCGTATTCCTGCTGCCGGCATCTTTGGCGGCATTCGGCGACACCGCCGGTTTCGTGATCGCCTGGAGTTACTGGGTCTCGATCTGGTGCGCGAACGCCGCGATCGCTGTCGCGTTCGCCGGGAGCATGGGCGCGTTGTTTCCTGCGCTTATCGGCACGCCGGCGCGCGCCGCGGCGTGCGCGCTGGCCGCGCTCTGGTTGTGCTGTGCGATCAATCTCGTCGGCGTGCGCGAGGCCGGGCGACTGCAGGTGCTGACCACTGCGCTGAAAGTCCTGCCGTTGCTGGTGTTCGGCGGCATCGCGATCTGGATGATCGATCCGCGCAATCTCGAACCGATGTCGGAGACGGCCGCGCGTAGCGGAATTGACATGGTGATGACCGCGGCCGGCGCGGTGCACACCACGGTCGCGCTGACACTGTGGGCCTTCCTGGGCCTGGAAGCGGCGACGATTCCCGCCGCCGCCATCCGCGACGCGGAGCGCACCATCCCGCGCGCGACCATGATCGGCACGCTCCTCGCCGGCATCGCCACGATCCTCGCTTGCACTGCGGTGCTTGGCGTGCTGCCGCCGGATGTCGCGGAACGCTCCACCGCACCGATGGCCGACGCCGCGCGTACGCTCTGGGGGGACGGCGCCGGCCATGCGATCGCGGCGGTCGCCGCGGTATCGTGCTTCGGCGCGCTCAACGGCTGGGTTCTGTTGTCGGCGCAACTTCCGATGGCTGCGGCCGAGGACGGCCTGTTTCCGCGCGCGTTCGCGATAACCGACGCCCGCGGTACGCCATGGTTCGGCGTATTGATCGGCACCGCGCTGGCGAGTCTGTTGGTGGTCGCGAATTACAGCGATTCGCTGGTCAAGGTCTTCACTTTTTCGATCCTGCTGTCCACCGCCGCGACTTTATTGCCTTATGTCGCCAGCAGCGCGGCTTGGCTGAAACTCGGCCAGCGCGGTTTGGTCGTCGCCGGTTTCGCGTTGCTTTACAGCCTCTATGCGCTGTTCGGCACAGGGATGGAAGCGCTGGCATGGGGTGCGGCGCTGATCGTCGCCGGCCTGCCGTTGCACTACGCCATCAAGGCACGACGCCGTTAAGGAAAGTCTGAACAACACCCTCCTGGCATGATTCGGACGTCGCAGATGCAGGCCAGGCCTGCGTCTGATCCTGCGGGCGCAGGCCCTTGCGCGCTCGATCCGCGGGCGCGCCCTCCACGGTGCGCGGAACCCCTGACTTGATCGGGAATTCCTTGACCGCCCCAGCCGGCATGGCCGATGCCGCACAGGTGGCGCGTTGGTCCGAATGAGGCCGGCGCGAACGATGCGGTCGATATCCCATCGACTATTCGCGCCCATCCTCTCCGTGCGATTCCCAATGCACGGCGGCAAACGCACGCATGCAGGCATTCGATCCCGGCTCAAGGAGGGCATATGAAATCGTATGGCATACGTATCGCAACAAATGCGGCACGCACGGTATTCGTCGTACTGGCGTTGACCGCCGTGCTTGGCTGCGCGGCCTCGGGCGGCGCGAAGAAAATCACCATCCCATGGATATGCGAAGTGGAAGACTTCTCTTTCTGCGTGAAATTCGATCCGTTTTCCAGATACGAACAGTTGCCAGAGGAAGAAAAGCAGACTGTTAAAACCAAGGTCTGCAGTCTCTGCGCCGAATTCAACCGCACTCGGGACACCGCCGACCGACTGAGCAATGACGCATCGCTGCCGGCGTCTACACGCGAAGCGTGGCGATCGATCAAGGTGTCCTATGACCAGGTAGTCAAGCAGTGCGACGCGTTCGTGGACAAGACCGGTACGTGTCCTCACTCGCCATAGCGGATTCACGACGGCATTCCCGGCCGGAGCGAGTTCCGCATCGTACGGCGCATGTCATGTCAGCTCGCCCCGGGCTCCAGCCATGTCGGAGCCCGGGCTAGGGGTTGCGATGCGGAACCTGTCGCCGAACCGTTCGCGCAGGATGTTCTTCTGGACCTTGCCCATGGTATTGCGCGGCAATTCCTCGACCAGTTCGATCGCCTTAGGTTGCTTGTAACGCGCGAGATGCTGGCGCAAGACGCCGTCCAGCGCGTCGGGATCGAGGCGGGCGCCGGGCTGCGGCACGATCACGGCCATCACCGCCTCGCCGAAATCCGGATGCGGCACGCCGATCACCGCCGATTCGAGCACGCCGGGTTGTTCGTCGAGCAGCAATTCAACTTCCTTGGGATAAACGTTGAAACCGCCGGTGATGATCAAGTCTTTCTGTCGCCCGACCAGGACGAGATACCCGTCCGCATCGAAACGCCCGAGATCGCCGGTGATGAAAAAACCGTCGTCGCGAAATTCCTCGCGCGTTTTCTCCGGCATGTTCCAGTAGCCCTTGAACACGTTCGGCCCGCGCACTTCGACCATTCCGGTGTCGCCGGCCGGCAATGGCGCGCCGTCGGCCGGGCCGGTCACGCGGATCTCGACGCCCGGCAATGGCGGCCCCACAGTGCCGGCGCGACGTTCGCCGTCGTAAGGATTGGAGGTGTTCATATTGGTTTCGGTCATGCCGTAGCGTTCGAGGATACGGTGCCCGGTGCGCGCCTCGAAGGCCTGATGCGTCTCCGCCAGAAGCGGCGCCGAGCCGGAGACGAACAAACGCATATGCGCAGCCGCTGCGCGATCGAAACGCGGATCGTCGAGCAACCGCGTATAGAAGGTGGGCACGCCCATCAGTACGGTGGCGCGCGGCAGCAGACGCAGCATCGCATCGAGATCGAACCCCGGCAGGAAGATCATCGACGCACCGCCCAGCAAGACGACGTTGGTGGCGACGAACAGGCCGTGGGTATGGAAAATCGGCAGCGCGTGCAACAGCGTATCGTTCTCGGCGAAACGCCATTCGCGCACCAGCGCCTCGGCGTTCGACAACAGATTGGCATGGCTCAGCATCGCACCCTTGGAGCGTCCGGTGGTGCCGGAGGTGTAGAGCAAAGCGGCCAGATCGTCTGCGCCACGATGCGCGACGACAAAACTGTCGCTCTGCCGCGCGCTCGATGCGCTGAAATCAGCGACAACGCCATCAAGACCGGAGCCGCCAGCGGCGCAGTGATCATCGCCGCGTCCGCCCACGCCGAGCGCCGCCAATCGCGCGCCGTGCTCCGCCGCAACGGACGCCAACGCTTGCGCCCGCGCGGGGGCAGCGATCAGCAACCGCGGTTTCGCGTCGCCGACGAAATATCCCACTTCCGCGACCGTATACGCGGTGTTGAGCGGCAGGAACACCGCGCCGGCCGCGATCGCAGCGCCATACAGCGCCAGGGCTTCAGGCGTCTTCTCGACCTGCGCCGCGACACGATCGCCCGCGCCCACGCCGAATGCGCGCAGCGCGCCCGCGGCGCGATGGATCATCGCAAGAAACTGCGCGCCGGTGATCGCAGTATCGTCGGCCAGCGACAGCAGCGGGCGGTGATGGCCGGCGAGCGGGGCGAAGAGTCTGTCGTAGAGCGGATTGGTCATAGCGCTTGTTCCAAAGGATCGCGCAGGCGACGATGCGGATGTCGAGCGGGGCGATGCGTACCGGGCGATGCGTACCGGGCGATGCGGGCCGCATCGCGCCCATGCCGCTCCGGCCGCTCAGATCGGCGGCGGCAGGATCTCCGGTTCGGCAGGCGGCACCGTCATGCGGGTGCGACGCACCTCCCACCACCACAACGATCCGCCGATCAGGGTGCAGGCCGCGGCCCCGAGCGCGAGTTTCAACGGCGCTGCGCTCAATAATGGCGAAAGCACGCCGGCCACCATCGATTGCAGCATCAGGCTGGTGAACGCCTGCAACGACGAGGCGGCGCCGCGCTGCCGCGGATACATATCGAGGATCGCGAGCGTGAGAATCGGGAATACCAGAGCGATGCCGAAAGCATTGACCGCCATCGGCAACACCGCCCAAGGCGCGGTCGGCGCCGGCGCGAGCAGGTTGTAGCTGATGTTCAAAACCGCCGCCAGGCCGCAGAACAGGAACCCCGTGCCCGCGAGCCGTGTTCCGCTGACCCGGCCCGCCGTGCGTCCGGACACGAACGACCCCAAGACCATGCCGGAAATGGTCGGCACGAAGAACCAGCCGAACTGGTCCTGATCGAGGCGCAAATGCTGCAGCACGAACACCGGCGCCGAGGAGATATACAGGAACAAAGCCGCGAAATTGAACGCGCCGGCCGCAGCGAACCGCTGGAAACGGCGATTCAAGACGATATAGAGATGGCTGCGGATCAATTGCTTCGGCTGGGGCCTGAATCGCGCTTCGGGCGGATGGGTCTCGGGCAGGACGATCCAGGTGGCGATCAACAGCACCACCGCGAACAGCACCAGAAACCAGAAAATCGCCGGCCATCGCTCCACCCCCAGGATCCAGCCGCCGATGATCGGCGCGAGGGCCGGCGCGATGCCGAAGATCATCGAGACATTGCTCATCAGGCGCTGCGCGGAATCGCCATCAAGCACGTCGCGGATCACCGCGCGACCGACGATCTGACCGACGCCTGCGCACATGCCTTGCATGGCGCGGAACGCCAACAGCATCGTCAGGTTGGTCGACAACGCGCAACCGACCGAGGCCAGGGCAAACATCATCAGCCCCGCGAGAATCACCCGACGGCGTCCCACCGCATCCGATAGCGGGCCATGCGCCAGACTGGTCAGCGCATACGCAAGCAGATACACGCTGATGCTTTGCTGCATCGCGACCGGGCTGACCGCGAACTGCGCGCCGATCTGCGGAAATGCGGGGAACAGGGTATCGATCGAAAACGGCCCGATCATGCCCAGCCCGCCCAGCAACAAGGCTAGACGCCGATAACTCGGTTTGGCGGCGGTCATGCCGCCCGCTCCTGGCCCATCGCCCTTGGGGCGCTCTGGCTCAGCACGGATGGCGGGGTTGCCCGGTCCGGCCAGGCGGGGCGTGGGTTCGGTCGACGTCGATTCATTACGCGCAAGGATAACGTCAGAGCCCGACGCCCGCTGGCGCGGGCTATAATCCCGGCCCACGGTGGGAGAAGCGGACCATGCTCGTCTGGTCCGCTGCCGAAGGCGCAATCGCCCGGAATCGCTCAGGCCGAATACCGCCGTGGTCGCAAAACTCTGGAGAGATCGGCCGCCCGACACGGGCCGCGCCGGCGCCGAAGGGGCAAGAGGCAGGTCGTGGGAGCGCCCCTCCCCCCGCATCCCGCGGACCCTGCCTCCAAACTCTCAGGCAGAAGGACAGAGGGGCGCGAGAGGATGCTTCCATCCGCTCGTCGTTCCCGCGCAAGCGGGAACCCGGCGACGTTGCCAGCGGCCAGGCCGCAGGCCGGCGCCGGATCTCCGCTTCGCGCGGGGGGACGCAGCCAGGAGGGGAGGTCCGTTCCATCCCGCGTGCCCTCTTCTTCGGATGCCTGCCATGTCCCAGCCC
>SSEV01000096.1 GCA_008015095.1 Lysobacteraceae bacterium
CAGATCGAGCGGGTCGAGGATATTGCCCTTCGACTTCGACATCTTCTGCCCGTCCTTGTCGCGGACCAGGCCGGTGATGTAGACGTCGCGATAGGGCACGCGCTCGGCGTCCGCCACGCCTTCGGGCATGAGCCGGTCGGTCATCATGATCATCCGCGCGACCCAGAAGAAGATGATATCGAAGCCGGTCACCAGCACCGAGGACGGCACGAATGCATCGAGGCCGCGCTCACGCATCAGGTCGGGATTCGGCCAGCCCATGGTGCTGATCGGCCACAGGCCGGAGGAGAACCAGGTCTCCAGCACGTCGGCATCCTGCCGTAGGGCGGGTCTCGACCCGCCATTGACCGCGGCCGCCTTTTCCGCAGCCTCAGCCTCATTCCGCCCAACGAAAATATTTCCCGCGTCGTCGTACCACGCCGGAATGCGATGCCCCCACCAGAGCTGACGGCTGATGCACCAGTCCTGGATGTTCTCCAGCCAGTGGCGGTAGGTGTTGATCCAGTTCGGCGGCACGAATTTCACCGATCCGTTCTCGACCAGCTCCATGCCGCGACGGGCGAAGCCGTCCATCTTCACGAACCACTGGTCGGTGAGATACGGCTCGATCACCTGACCCGTGCGATCGCCGCGCGGGACTTGCAGCTTGTGCGGTTTGGTCTCCACCAGCAGACCGGCGGCTTCGAGGTCGGCGAGCACAGCTTTGCGCGCATCGAAGCGATCCATGCCACGGTATTTTTCTGGCGAATGGATATTGATCTTCGCCTCGGGGGTGAAGATGTTGATCATCGGCAACCCATGCCGCTGCCCCACCGCGTTGTCGTTGAAATCATGCGCTGGCGTTACTTTTACCACGCCAGTGCCGAATGTGCGGTCGACGTAGTCGTCGGCGATGATCGGCAGCTCCCGATCGCACAGCGGCAGGAGGACGGTCTTGCCGATCAGATGCGTGTAGCGCGGATCCTCCGGATGCACCATCACCGCGGTGTCGCCGAGCATCGTCTCCGGCCGCGTGGTCGCCACGATCAGGTAACCGCGGGTCTCGCGCAGGGTTTCGTTGCCGTCGGCGTCGTGCTCGACATGCTCGTAGGTCTCGCCGTCCGCCAGCGGGTAAGCGATCGACCACAGGAAGCCGTCTTCCTCTTCGCTCACCACTTCCAGGTCGGAGATCGCGGTCTTCAGCACCGGATCCCAGTTGACCAGTCGCGGGCCGCGGTAGATCAGGCCTTGTTCGTACAGGCGGACGAAGGCTTCGATCACCGCGTCCGAGGCCATCGGGTCCATGGTGAACACGCTGCGCGTCCAATCGCCGGAGGCGCCGAGACGGCGCATCTGCCGTTCGATGGTGCCGCCGGACTGCTGCTTCC
The DNA here is from genome assembly GCA_008015095.1 of Lysobacteraceae bacterium. Taxonomy (GTDB): domain Bacteria; phylum Pseudomonadota; class Gammaproteobacteria; order Xanthomonadales; family Xanthomonadaceae; genus Lysobacter_I. The sequence goes on from SSEV01000096.1 coordinate 1,368, forward strand.
ACTCCCAGACCTTGTCGATGAATTTCTCGCGGCCCAGCGAGTCGCGGGTTTCTCCCGCGCCTTCCTGCGCGAGATTGCGCGAGACCACCATTTCGGTGGCGATGCCGGCGTGGTCGGTGCCCATCTGCCATAGCGTGCGATAGCCACGCATGCGGTGATAACGGATCAGCGCGTCCTGCAAGGTGTGCTGGAACGCGTGGCCCATGTGCAGGGTGCCGGTGACGTTCGGCGGCGGCAGCAGGATGCAGTAGGCCGGTCCGTCGCCCTGCGGCGCGAACATCCCGCCCGCCTCCCATTCGGCGTAGAGACGGGTTTCGAAATCCTTGGGTTCGTAGCCGGAAGCGAGAGTGCTCATGCGGAAGTCTTGAGGCCGCTGTAAAGGGTGAGGGCGCCGATCAGGATGAAACCCACGCCGGCGACGAGTTTGAGGGTCTGTGGATTGACGAATTTCGCCACCCACTGTCCGGCGACGACCCCGATCGCGCAGGCGGCGAGCAGGGCCAGGCCGGAGGCGAGGAAGACCTTGAACGGGCTGACCTTGCCTTCGGCCGAATACAGCAGGGTGGCGAGTTGGGTCTTATCGCCGAGTTCTGCGATGAAAACGGTCGCGAAAATGATGGCGAGAGCTTTCAGTTCGGTCATCGTTCGATCTCACATATCGTATTTTTTGAGGTCGAGCCCGCGCGCCTGGTATTGCTTCCAGCGTTCGCGCAATGGCCCGCGCGCGGATTCGTCGGCGGGCACCACTTCCAGCACGCGTTCGAAACTGCCTTCGACCGGCGCGTCGCGCAGGTTGATCACCAACGGACGCAGCGGGGTATCGTGCTCCGGCGCGACGATCAACACCGGGGTCAGTTCGTCTTCCTCATCCCGGCCGGCGATCTGGTGCGGGATATAGGCCTCGTCGTCGAAGGCCCAGAGCAGATCGTCCAGCGCTTCGGCCTGCGCCGTATCGCGCGCCAACACCAGCGTCCATAGATTCGCGTCGTAGGCTTTGCGCGCGAGTTCGCAGACCAGACGCAGCGGCTCTTCGCGGAATCGCGGTTTCTGGATCAGATAGAAGTCGGCGCGGGGCATGGCTCGTTGCGGCTCAGCGCGGTGCGGCCCGGTCCGGCGCATCCAGCCGCGATCGATCCAGCAACCACTGGCTCAGCAGCCCCACCGGACGTCCGGTCGCCATGCCGAGCTTGCCCTCGTCGTGGCCGACGCCCGCGATGTCCAGATGCGCCCAACGCTGGCCTTCGGCGAAACGCGAGAGAAAGCAGCCCGCGGTGATCGCGCCTGCGTTGCGGCCGCCGATGTTGTAGACGTCGGCGAAGGCGGAATTGAGCTGGGTCTGGTATTCGTCCCATAGCGGCAGCCGCCAGGCGCGATCGAAGACCTGTTCGCCTGCTTCGAGCAGTTCGGCGGCCAGGTCGTCGTGCTTGCTCATCAATCCGGCGGCGAACTTGCCCAGTGTGATCACGCAGGCGCCGGTCAGCGTGGCCACGTCGACCAGCGCCTGCGGCTCGAAACGCTGCGCATAGGTCAGCGCGTCGCAGAGGATCAGGCGGCCTTCGGCGTCGGTGTTGCCGACTTCGATGGTCTTGCCCGACATGCTGGTGAGGACGTCGCTGGGCCGGTAGCTCAGGCCGTCGGGCATGTTCTCGACCGCGGGGACGATCGTGATCAGATTCAGCGGCAACTGCATGCCTACCGCGGCGGCGAAAGCGCCGATTACGGTCGCCGCGCCGCACATGTCGAATTTCATTTCCTCGATGCCGCCTTGGGTCTTGAGGTTGATCCCGCCGGTATCGAAGGTGATGCCCTTGCCCACCAGGACATAAGGTTTGGCGGCGGCGTCGGGCGCGCCGTTCCACTTGAGCACGATGAATTTGGGCGGGTTGGCCGAGCCCTGCGACACCGCCAGCAGCGAGCCCATGCCGAGGGCCTGCATTTGCTCGCGATCGAGCACTTCGCATTCGGCTTTGTCGAACTGCGCCGCGAAATTGCGCGCCTGTTCGGCGAGATAGGCGGGGTTGCAGATGTTCGGCGGCAGGTTGCCCAACTCACGGGCGAAGCTCACGCCGTTGGCGATGGCCTTGCCCTGTGCGAGCGCGAGGCTGTCCTGTCCGGACAGGGCGAGCGCCGAGAATGCAGTTTCGCTTTTCTTTCTGTTCTTTTCGCCGAGGGTGGCGGAATAGCGGTAGGTGGCGTGACCGATCGCAATCACCGCCTGACGGATATTCCACGCTGCGTCGCGCCCCTGGACGGCCACTTCGCTGAGGGTGAAGACCGCGTCGGCGGCGCTGCCGTCCTTGAGCGCGCGCGCCGCATCGCCCGCGGCCTTGATGTATTGGGGCACGCCGAACTTAGACGCATCGCCCAGGCCGATCACCATGACCCGCGGTGCGGCGATGCCGGGCAAATCGTGCAGCACAGTGACTTTGCCGGTCTTACCCGAGATGTCGCCGCGTTCGAGCAGGGCCGACAGCCGCCCGCCGCTCGCGGTGTCTAGGGCCTGTCCGCTCGGCGTCAGGATCTTTTCGGCATAGGCGCCGACAACGATGCAGCCGGCATTGGCGGTGGCCGTTGCGTCGGCAGGGACGGTGTGCAGGGTGAATTCGATGGCCATGGGCTGGATCGTCGTTCGCTTCTAGAAAGAGGTGACGGAACCCCAGGCGGGCATCCTGAGGGCGGTCGGTCGGCGCGTGCCGCGTCCATGCATCGAACGTCCGGCCTTCGCCGGGCGTTCGATGCATGGAGAGACAGCCATCGGGAACAAACCCGGGGCCCCGGGCCGCGATGCCTGAACCCGCCATGCATGGCGTTGTTCAGACAAATGGCGCATTCCGTACAATCGCCGGACCTGCTGTGATTGCCGCATGCGGCAATCACAGGCGCTTCGGTCCGTCGACGCGGAATATGCCGGCCGAACGCACAAGTCTAAAGCAAACCCCCGGCCCGATGGCCGCTCCCGGACCCGCCTGATGCTCAAGCTCGACCGTTATCTCTTCCGCGAATTCGCGCAGAGCACGTTCGCGGTGCTGACGGTCTTGCTGATCGTGCTGGTGGGCGGAGCCTTCGCCGACGTGCTGCAGGATGTGGCACGGGGCAAGGTGCCGGCGGCGATGCTCCTGGCCCAGCTGGGACTGGTGTTCCTCAAATGGCTGCCGATGATCCTGCCGTTGGGAGTCATGCTCGGGCTGATGCTGGCGACCAGCCGGCTCTACCGCGATGCGGAAATGCCGGTGCTGGTTTCGATCGGCGTCGGCCCAGGCCGGCTGCTGCGGCCACTGGCTTGGCTGGCGGTGCCGGTGGTGATTGTGGTCGGCGCCTGTTCGCTATGGCTGGGCCCCTGGGCCGAGCGCGTGTCGCAACGAATGATCGACGAGGCCGGCCGCAATCTCCTGATCGCGGGCATGGAGCCCGGCCGCTTCACTGAACTACCCGGCGGCGGGGGCGTGATCTATGTCGGCGCCATGTCCGGCGGCAGCCGTGACATGGAACGGGTCTTCGTCTATCGCCAGAAGGGCGAGCGTTTCGACGTGACCACGGCCCGGAGCGGCAAACTGTCGCTGGAGGGCGACCGCGATCGCTACCTGCAATTGCAGCGTGGGTTCGAGGTGGAAGGCCCGTTGCGCGAGGGGCGCGACTTCCGCCTGATGCGCTTCGCCGCCAACGAAATTCTGCTACCCGAACAACTCACCCGCCGCCGCCGCGCAGAGGGCGTCGAACTGTTGCCGACTTTCGATCTGTTTGGCGATGCGCGCCCCGCAGCAGGCGCGCAATTGCATTACCGTATCGCGCCGCCGCTGTTGACGCTGGCTTTTGCGCTGCTCGCGATCCCGCTTTCGCGCAGTTCGCCGCGACAGGCGCGCTACGGCAATCTCGCAGTGGGTTTCCTGGTCTATCTGTTCGGCATTTTCCTGACCATGCTCGGCACGCAGTGGATGGAGGACGGCAAGCTGCCGGTCGCTTTCGGCCTGTGGTGGCTGCTGCTGCCGTTGTTGGCGATCGCATTGTGGATGTACGCACGCGATGGCGCGATGAAACGCCCGCGGAGCCGCCGCGTATGACCCCGTTCCCGAGAATCCACGATCTGTACATCGGCCGTGTGGTGTTCGGGTCGGTATTGCTGACCTGGGCGGTATTGATCGGCCTGGACGCGATCATCAGCGGTCTGTTGACCGAAATGAGCGATGTCGGCACCGGGCGTTACGACGCGTTGGCGGCCGCGACCAATGTCGCCTTCACCCTGCCGCGCCGGGCCTACATGTTGTTCCCGACGGCGGCGGTGATCGGTGCGCTGATCGGCCTTGGCCAACTTTCGGCCAGTTCGGAACTGACCGTGCTGCGCGCGTTGGGTTTGTCGCGACGGCGGATCAGCCTCTCGGTGATCCTTTCGCTCGCCGTGCTCACCGCGCTGATGGTGATCAATGGCGAAACGCTCGGCCCCTGGGGCCAGCGCCGTGCCGACATGCTCAAGGCCGCGGCGAAATCCAACGAAGTGATCATCGCCCGTTATTCCGGACTGTGGGCGCGCGAAGGCGAGACCTTCCTCAATGCCCAGACAGGGCAGGAACGCAGCGAAAACGGCAAGCAATGGCTGGAGTTGAATGACGTGCGCCTGTTCGAGTTGGCATCCGACGGGCGCCTGGTCTCGGTCACCCATGCAGGCGCTGCCGAACATCGCGAAGGCGAGTGGATTCTTCGCGACGTCGAGCGTACGCGCTTCGACGGCAGTTCGGTGGCGCAGACCAGCGTCAAGGAAGAACGCTGGCGTTCGCGTCTCGACGCCGCGGCGCTGGCTGCGAATACGCGCAATCTGTGGACGCCTCGTTACATGACGTCGTCCGAACTGGACGCGGGCATCGAATACCGCCGCCGTAACAGCCTGGATTCCGGTGAATTCGAAGAGCATTACTGGGGGCGTTGGTTCTATCCGATCAACGTACTGGCGCTGTGCCTGCTGGCCGTGCCTTTCGCTTTCGGCTCGCTACGCAGCGGCGGACTTGGCCGCCGTCTCTTCCTGGGCATCATCTTCTCGCTGGGTTTCTGGCTGCTGCAAACCCAGTTCGTCCGCCTCGCCGGGGTCTTCAAATTCGACTACCGTCTTGCCTACACCATCCCCGCCCTGGTGATGATCGGCTTGTCATTGTGGTTGTTCAAACGACGCAGCGGATGACTGGGGTATCGAGAAAAGCGATCCGCACGATCGCCTCTCATACCGAGAGCCCGGTGTCGGCTGCGGGGTGTCGGCGTCGTTCTTCGTGCCGAACTGCCTGAGACGGTAAGCAGGCCGTTGAAAAACGGCCTGCTAGCGTTCGGCACGAGATCGTGATGCGAGCGTCAGGGGATGCGCGCACGCGCGTCTTTGGCCACGAGATAGAGGCGGCTTGGTTGCGCCAGCGATTCCTCGTCCTTCAAGGCTTCCAACCCGGAATCCAGCAAGGGTTTTGCGCGACGGATATCCCCGCGCTGTTGAAAAGCGATGCCGCGAAGGATGTCGATGCCGGAGCGCCACAAGCCGTGCGAACGCCCCGATTCCAGCACGGCTGAGTCCAGGCGGTCGATCAAAGACATGGCTTGCTCGGTGTTGCCGAGTTCCAATTCGATCAGGGCCAGCACAAATGCGGCATCCTGCGCCTGCGGCGAAGTAGGACCGACAAGACGGTAAAGCTGGCGATATGCCGCGCGCGCTTTATCCGCGGCTTCTTTGGCGCGGCCCGCCTCATCGAGTGTCCGGGCCCAATTTATGAGCGTCACATATGTCGTCGCGTGCTCGGCGCCGAACTTGGCGAGAAAGCGTTCGTAAACCATTTGCGCATACTCGATGGCGCGCGGCCAATCACCGCGGCGGAAGGCGATGCCTTGCAGCTCGGCGAGAAGCGTTAAATGGCGGGAGTGATTTTCGCCCAACCTTGCCCTGATGACGGGTTGCGCCTCGGTCAGCAGCTTCTCGGCCGCATCATGATTCTCGCCCTGCGCGCGCACGAGCGCGACCTTGGTCAGCGCAACCAGCAATTCGTTGTCTTCCTTACGCGATTTGGCTTCCGCGATGAGTTTTTGCCCTTCTTGGATCGCCTCGTCGTTCTGCCCGCTCATAACGAGCGTCTTCACCAGATCCACCCGTAGTGAGTCGCGTTGCGCAAGGGCGCTCGGGTTCGATGCGTCAAGCCCGTCGATCGCCGTGCGCAGTGCCACAAGCGCGTTGCCGAAGTCGTTTTTCCCAATCAGCACCGTGCTTCGCACGAGGGCGATTTGCTGTTGCGCGTGCGGGATGGAGGTTTGTTTGCTCAATCGTTCGATTTCGGCCAGATGGGTCTCGGCCTCTTCGAAACGACCTTGCCGGCTGAGCACGCGCGCCAGAACGACTCTTGCCTCGAATTCGACGTTGCGCGCTTCGACGCCGCGCCCGCGCGCGAGATCGAGCGCGCGCCGCGCCTCGGCTTCGGCCTCCGGAAAGAGATCGACTGCGCTGAAGAGCGACGCCAGACTGCTGTGAATCGCCGTGGCGGCGCCAGGCTGCGCCGCGAAGCGCGTCGGCACCCGCTCGCGCGCCGACAACAGCACGTCACGTAGCGTGGCCTCTCCCCCCTTGGCCCATACCAAAGGATTGGCGCGCCCAATCAGATCCTCGTTGAGGAATTGCGCCAGTGCGGTAGCGCGATCCAGTTCCATGCGCGCTTGGTCGCGCGCGGCCAGTGCTCGTTGCTGCAGCCAAATGGCGGTCGCGGCGCCTAGAGCCAACACGGCGATCAACGCAAAAACGAAAGGCCGTCTCGCGCGGGCGCGCTCCAAAACCCTCTTGTCCCGCAGCGCCGACTCCTGCGCGCGGCGTCGCTCCTCGGCATCGATGCGCCGGTGCCCGATGTTGCGCAGGCGATCGCTCAATGCGCTGACGCTGGCGAGGCGGCGCTCAGGGTCGCCGTGCGTGGCCATGCGAATGTCATCGCACAGGAATTCATCCCCGATCTCCGTTTCCCAGCCCGACACCATCGGCTGGCCCACCCGGCCGGAAAGGATTTGATAAAGAAGAATTCCCAGCGCGAACACATCGCTCTTCACGGTCGGAGCCTGTCCGGTGAAATGCTCGGGCGCGATGTACATCGGCGTGCCGGACGTGGGGTCCGCACTGGCCAGATCCTCGACAGTCATGCCCATGCGCGTGATGCCGAGTTGCGCCAGGTTGTCGGGCTCGAGCATATGCCCGCTGCCAAAATCGGTCAGACGCACATGCGGGCTCGCGGCGTCGCCGGTCACCAACACGTTGGCGGGTTTCAGATCCTTGTGAAGCACTCCGACGGAATGGGCGGCCGCCACGGCGTCGGCGATCTGGAGGAACAGGGCGATACGCTGGGTCGTATCGAGCGCCGGCAAATGCGTTTTCGCCCAAGTCGACAACGCAGATCCCCCGAACTTGCATTCGAGGAAATAGGGCGGGGTCGTAAAGTTCCAGTCGATCAGTTCCGTGAAATGGCTCGAATCGGCGAGGCTCTCCTGCAGCACGCGCAACAGGGTGATTTCACGCTTGAGCGCCCGGATCCGGTCTTCGTCGAAAGCGAACTTGTATACGCGCTGTTCCCGGGTCTTGCGATGCGCCGCCAACCACACTTCGCCGCCGTCGCTAACGCCGCGTTGCTCCTGCAATTCGAAGTTCGGCCGTTCCGGCGCGCCTTGCCCGATCGCCAGCTGCAGGCGGCTGGCTGGCTGCCGTCCTACGGCGGTGCGGGTGACCGCCCCGTCCAGGCGATACCCCAACCTCGCTACGGTGGCCACGTAACCCGAGTTGGCCTCACCGAGCGCGCGCCGCAGTTTGTTGATTGCGTTAGGCAGCACCTTTTCGACGGTCACCCGGCCTGCCCAGACCTCGCGCAATAGTTCTTCTTTGGTGACGACCTCTCCGGCATGCCGCAACAGATAGGCGAGAACCTCCAACGCCCGGGGTTCCACCTCGACGGGCAGGCCTGCAACACGAAGCTCGGCGCGGGCTTCATCGAATTCTGCAGTACCGAAGCCGTACGAAAATGCGAGTTTTTCCATGAGGGAGCTCAAAGTGACAAATGGTAGCAGGAGCGGCAAGTTACTGATGCATCGTGTTTTTTTGTGCGGACTTTGCGGCGTTACCGAACCGTTACCACGAAATTACCGATATGTGCCGACGTGGAACTGGAACTCGCCTAGGATCCGCCCGCGCCATGACCTGATAACCGGTCTGGCGACCCTTCACCGCAGCTGGAGTTCGGCTGGCGAGATGGCTCTACGGTCCTCGCTCGTTGCGTCATCGAGCAGGGCCATGGGATCCGTCTCACCGGCAGCGATTTGGCGCTCGCAGTATGTCCTGAGTGTAGACCGCCACAACCTTGCTGGCGTTTGACCACCGGGTGAGCCCTGCGATTGGTGGAAGAAGGCCTGTCCGGTCATTTCAGTTCAGTCATTTCAGACGAGACCTCCCCATGCATTTACGCATCGCCATGCTGTTGACTTTGATCGCAGCCATGTTTGCGCCCTTCACCGCCACGGCCCAGATTCAATGGGGCCAGGCGTACGGCGAGAAGATCAAGAACCGTCAGACCCTCGGCCAGCTTGGGCCGGAGCTGTTCGGCGAGCAGATCAATCTGTTCGACGG
>SSEV01000002.1 GCA_008015095.1 Lysobacteraceae bacterium
ACGCGCCAGTTTCAAGCTCTATCCCGCCTTGAACCATCTGGCGATCGCGGGCGAAGCCGACGGCGATCTGCAGGACTATCAGCGCCCCGGTCATGTCGACGCCGGCCTGATCGCCGATATCGCCGAGTGGATCGCGGTCCGCCGCTGACCCGCCATACCTTCAGGTGATTGGAGTTCACAGATGCAGCGCGAATTCGACATCGTCCCGCCCGAAACCGCTCTGATCTGGGTGTTGCCGGCGATGAGCATCGCCATCGGCATCGCCGGGATCGCGTTCGGCGCGCGCGAAGACCCGCGGGCCTGGTTCGCGATGCTGGTGCTGATCCCGGTCATCGGCGTACTGACCTGGTCGGTGCGGCGGCGGCGCGTCTCAATCGACGGCGAGACCCTGGTGATCGCGGCTGGCATCAACACCGCGCGCGTGAAGGTGTCGGAGCTGCAACTGGACGCGGCGCGCATCGTCAATCTCGACCATGATTCGGAATTACGCCCCCGCCTGAAGACCATGGGCACTTCGATGCCGGGCTATCGCGCGGGGCATTTCCGCCTGCGCGATCGGCGGCGCGCGTTCGTGCTGGTGACCCGGCGCGAAAAGCTGCTGGCCTTACCGGAGCGCAACGGCCGCATGCTGCTGTTGAGCCTGAAACAGCCCCAGGCTCTGCTCGACGCCCTGGGTGCGATCAAAAATAAGCGGCAACCACGGTGACGGAGCCGGCGCCGCGACGCTAAGCTGTCGTGATGCGCCCTCCGCCACGCACCCTGATCAATACGCCCGATATCGAAATCTGGCCCGCGTGGCTGCTGCGCGTACGCAGCAATCGCGACGCGCGCATCGTCGCGCGCGCCAAGCAGATTCTGCGGCGCAAACGCGACGGCCGCATGCTCGCCGCCGCGCTGCCCGGCGGAATGCTCGCCGGCCTGGACGCGCGCTGGCGTCGTCAGCCTGGTATCGACACCGCGCTCGATGCATTGCATATGCCGCCCATCGCCGCAGGGCGCGAACCGCAAACTTTGCCCCTGCACCGCCTGCACGAACGCCTGCAAAGCCTCGGCCTCGATGAAAGCTATGCCGACCGCGCTGGTCTGGCGCTGATTCCCGAACCGCAATGGCTGTCTTTCGCGGGATTCGACCGCTATCGGCGCGCGCTGTGGCTGCATCCGGCAGCGACGACCGCGTGGTTGCGCATGCGCGCCGCCGCGCTAGAGGAAGGCATCGCGATCGACGCGGTTTCCGGTTATCGCAGCCACGACTACCAACTCGGCATCTTCGAGCGCAAGCTCGCCCGTGGGCTGAGCATTGGACAAATTCTCGAAGTCAATGCGGCGCCTGGCTACAGCGAGCACCACAGCGGCCGCGCGCTGGATATCGGAACGCCAGGGGAGGCTCCCGCGGAGGAATCCTTCGAGCGCACACCGGCATTCGAGTGGCTGCGCACGCACGCCGGCAGATACGGTTTCGCGATGAGTTATCCCCGCGACAATCCGCACGGCATCATCTACGAGCCGTGGCACTGGTGCTGGCATCCGGACTGAGATGCACGGGGCGCGAACCATCGGCGAGTCCTGGAACACGGGCCGCAACAATTTCAATCTGATGCGGCTTGTCGCGGCCTGGATGGTGATCTACGGCCACGCAGGGGCGGTGACTGGGGCGCCTGGCGCCGACCTGATCACACAGCTGACCAAATTCCGCTTCGCCGGGGGCGTCGCGGTGGACGTGTTCTTCGTCATCAGCGGCTTTCTGATTGCCGCCAGCCTCGAACGCAACAGCGTGCGCGATTATCTGATCTCGCGTGGACTGCGCATCATGCCCGCCCTGCTCGTGTGCGTACTGCTCAGCGCGCTGGTGATGGGGCCACTGTTGACCACCTCGTCCGACTATTGGCGTCACGGAGAGGTCTGGCGCTACGTCGCGCTGAACGGCAGTTTGTGGACCAACGCCTATTCCCTGCCCGGTGTGTTCGAGACGCTGCCGCGCACCGCGATCAACGGCTCGCTGTGGACATTGCCGATCGAAGCCAAGCTCTATCTCGCGTTGCTGGTCGCATGGCTGGCCGGAGTGCTGACGCCACGGCGCTATCCCCCGCTATGGGCGCTGGCGCTAACCGCAGCCGCCGCGCTCGTATGGTGGAAACATCCGCTTCCCGATCATCTGGCCAACCCTGCCAATTGCGCCGCGTTTTTCATCACCGGCACGCTGTTCTGGGTGAACCGCGCTTCGATACGGCTCTCGATGTGGCCCTTGCTCGCGTTGTTTGCGATGGCCGCCGCATTGCGCGGAACAGCGTGGTTCTACCCCGCCTACTTCGGGCTGCTCGCCTACGGCACTCTGTTTGTGGCGATGGTCCCGCGGTTGCCCGGGATCCGCAGGATCGATCTGTCGTATGGCCTCTATCTTTACGGCTGGCCGATGCAGCAACTGGCCCTGATGGCCGGCGCCGACACGCCGTTGCGAAACACGATGGCGGCGACCATCGCAGCGCTGATCTGCGCCGCGCTGTCCTGGTTCCTGATCGAACAACCGGCGTTGCGCCTCAAACGGCGTTTGCTTGGGACGACGCCGCATCATCCGGCCAGCGCGGTGTCCGGCGCCGCATCCGGCGGCAGGCAGGAACCGGCGCAAACGACGACGGGAGAACGATGATCATGCACGATGATGCCTGCGACCTTGATCGCCGCCGCCTGGGCGCTGCCTTGCTGACGTCGCCGTTCGCGCTCGGGGCGACGTCCTGTGCACGCGAAGATGCACGCATGCAGGTCACGGATGTGGCGCGCATCGACGCGACCCAGGTCGCCGGCGTGCTCCGGCCGCAATCGACCGCAGAGATCGTCGAAGCCTTGCGCCGCGACCCGGGGCCGGTTTCGATCGGCGGCGCGCGCTACAGCATGGGAGGGCAGATCGCCGCGCCAGGATCGCTGCATCTGGATATGCGCGGCATGCGCCAGGTGTTGAATTTCGATCCGGCCGCGCGGCGGGTCAGGGTTCAGGCCGGGATGACCTGGCGCGCGCTGCAGTCGCTGATCGACCCGCACGATCTCTCGGTCGCGATCATGCAAAGCTACAGTAATTTCAGCATCGGCGGATCGGTCTCGGTCAATTGCCACGGCCGCTATGTCGGCAAAGGGCCGCTGATCAACAGTCTGATCGCGTTGCGGATGGTCAAGGCCGATGGCGAAGCGATCGAGCTGAGCAGAGTCTCTCATCCGGAGCTGTTTGCCGCGGTCGTCGGCGGCTACGGCGGCCTCGGTGTGGTCACCGAAGTCGAGCTGGCGCTCGATGCGAACGAACGGATCGCGCGCGAGGCGGAATTCGTCGCACTGGCCGACTACCCCGAATGGTTCCGCGAACATGTGCTCGACCGCGGCGACGCGGTGCTGCACAACGCCGATCTCGCGCCACCCGAATACGACCGGCCGCTGGCGATCACCTGGCGGCGCACCGACGCGCCAGCGACGCTCGCCGAACGTCTGATCCCGGTCGATCGCGATTACGGGCGCGAGCAAAGCCTGATCTGGGCCGCATCGGAACTGCCTTATGGCGAGCAGGTGCGCGAACGCAAACTCACCCGCCGCCAGCTGCAGGAACGACCGGTCGTCTGGCGCAATCGTGAAGCGAGCCTGGACGCGGATTCGCTGGAGCCGCGCACGCGCAGATTTTCGACCTACCTGCTCCAGGAATACTTCGTTCCGATCGAACATTTCCACGCCTTCGTCGCCCGCCTGCGCCGGGTGCTGACCGATCACGAGGTCAACGCGTTGAATGTTTCGATCAGGCATTCGCCGGCGGATACGCGAACCCTGCTGTCCTGGGCCAAGCGCGAAGTGTTTTCGTTCGTGCTGTATTACAAACAGCGATCGTCGCGACGCGCGGACGAAGCCTCGTCGCGATGGACGCGCTTGCTGGTCGACGCAGCGCTCGAACACGATGGCCGCTACTACCTGCCGTATCGCCTTCACGCCACGCCCGGACAATTCGCGCGCGCCTATCCGGAGGCCGCGGCCTTCGCTGCGCTCAAGACCACGACCGATCCGCGCAATCGGTTCCGCAATCGTTTGTGGGAACGCTACCTGCCGCGTTGAGGTCGTCCGCCGGCAAGCACTGGCGCGCGGCGACGCAGATGAATCCTGTCGTCCAGGATCAATCGTCTTGCGAGCGTTTCGTCGGCGCCTTCGACCGCGTCGGCATATCCGCGATCCGCCACAGATACATGCTGGCGTAAGTGCGGTACGGCCCCCAGCGCTCACCGTATTCGGCCAGCGCCTTGGGCGCAGGCATCTCCTGCAGCTTGGCGACGACCTGCGCACCCTTGCGAATGCCCAGATCGTCGATCGGCAGGATATCCGGCCGGCCCAGCCGGAACATCAACATCATCTCCACCGTCCAGCGGCCGATTCCCCGGGTCGGCACCAGCGCGGCGACGATCGCATCCTGATCCATGGTCGACATTCGCCGCAGATCCGGAATCTCGCCGCGGGCTTCTCGGGCGGCGAGATCGCGCAATGCGAGCAGTTTGTTCGCGGACACGCCGCAGGCGCGGATCGTCGCGTCGCCGCAACGGCCGAGCGTATCGCAGTGGAATCGATCGCTCTCGATCGCCGCTTCGACCCGCGAAACGATCGTCGCCGCTGCTTTGCCGCTGAGCTGTTGATAGAGAATCGCGCGCGCCAGCGCATCCACCGGATCGAAGGGTTTACGCCAGCGCGGGTCGGGCGCGATCGCTCCGATCCGATGCATCCACGCGCCCAGCTTGCGGTCACGCTTGGATAGATACGTATAAGCGGCTTGTGTGTCGAATCCACGTGCGTAGCGGGGCATACGATCCTCAACTCCTAGGGCCTGTTACCGCGATTCGGGAGCATTGCGTTGCGAATTCAGCGGCGAGCATGCCGCTGAAACGCAACCCGCCGGGCGGTCATGCCGAGGGCGCACCATCCATGGACTGCGAAATCTCTGATCCGAGGTTCTCTGGCGCGGTGTTTTCAAGCATTTGCTAGAGCCGGCTTCTCGCGGCATCGATGGCGTAAAGCAGCCAGCCGAAGATCAGCAGCGAACCTCCGAACGGCGCCGTTCGCGGCGAAAGACCAAACGCGTGCGACACCAGCAAGGCCCCCGAAAACAGCAGGCTGCCGCTCAACAACATGACCAGCGCGATCTTGCCGAGCGCGCGCGCCATCGTCGGCGCAAGCGCCGCGAGCGCGATGCCATGACCAAACGCCATCGCGGCGGCGGTGCGCAGACTCTCACGGGCAGCGCCTTCGACGGCATGCGCGGCATAGGCCGCCACCGCCACGCCGAGCGCGGCAAGCAGGGCGCCGGAGGCCGCCAACCACGAACGGGGCGATGACGAATGGTTCTGCGATTCCACGGTCGTGCCTCGCATCATGATCCTCGTCGCGTCCCCACAAACGCGAAACGCCGCGTCAGGCGGCGCTTCGCTGCTGGCCTTCGCCGGTGCGGAATCAGGTCCGGACCGGCTCGGAACATCGTTTCAGATCACGACGCCGGACCTTCACTTCACCGGCCAGTAGACCGTGAAGTTGCCGTCTTCGGTGAATGCGCCGTCGATGCCGCTGTCGTAATCCTCAAACGGCCGGTCGACGATCTCGTGCCCCCGCGGCGCAGCCCAAGCGCGCAGAGCGTTGCGCACATTCTCCAGCTCGCGGATGTAGCCCTTGAATTTCCCGCTCACTGCGCGTCGCGCCGGAATCCGCTCGTACTTGACCGGACCGCCCTGCAGATTGAGGCTTAAGGGCTCATCGGCGGGCGCGCCTTCGACCGCGTCAGCCTTGCGCACCGGCAACGCGACGTCGAAGGTGTAGGTTTCGCGGCCCTGCTCGCTGGTCACGATCCGCATCGGACCGGCCGCGACCAGGCCATTCGCCGCCATCGCGCGATTGAGCCATTCCGTATTGGAACGCATCGATTTCTCGATCACCGGATCGTCGAACTCCAACGTGCCTGCGGGGACGAACAACAGGTGATGGGCCGGCACGTCGACGACCGCCAGACCGGTCAGCTTCTCGCCATAGACGGCATAGTCGATGTTCGGAACCGAGGCCAGCATATTGGCGAGTTTGGCCAGGCCAAATTTCATGTCCTCGCCGACGTGGCTGCGCACGTAGAGACCGGCGTAACGGCCGAGGATGTTCCAACCGTACTCGACCTTGTAGCTCTGCGAGATCTCGACGTTGCGGTTGTTCTTGCCGGTGGGCTTGAGCTTGAACTCGGTACGCTTGTTCTTGCCCTGGCGGTCATTGTCGATCTGGATGGTGATCGACTCGTTCGGCACGCTCTCGACGATCTTCCAGGAGCCCTTGCCGACCTCGCCATTGGTCGAATCGTAACGGTATTCGGCGCCGACGCCGGCAACCGGGCCGGTGATCTCGGTCTTCATCCTTTGATCGCGCTGCGGAATCGCGTTCCAGTCCTTGAAACGACTGAAGCTGTTCAGGGTGTCGTAGACGATGGTCAACTTGCGGTTGGTCTCTATTTTTTCGACCAGATACCGGCTGGACGGCAGCACCAGACCGATCAGCAGGAACAGCAGGGCGACGATCGCCAGGGAAATCAGAGTCTCGATCAAACGAGTCATTCAGGGGCTCTCCAGGACCATGCCCGTTGATCCCGGGCAAGACCCGAATCCTAGCAGGGATCGCCACCGGCCGGCGAGCACCATTGCCTACGGTATCGGGCGGCAGCGCCTGCGGCCTGTGGCGGATTGGTACGGCCATCGTCCCGAAAGCCCGAGATTCGGCCTCAGCCCGAAAGCCTGTTCAATCTGTTTGTCTCCGCATCGTCCGGCCTGCGCCTCCGGGGCGCGGTACGGCATTCTTCCTTCGTTTGCGGGATCGACATCCTCCTGTCAGGCATCCCCTATCAGGCTGTTGAAAAGCGGCCTTGTCAAAAAAACAGTCAGGTTAAAAAACAGGCTGATGGCCCAACCATGAAAGGCTGCGCCGACGAAGCAAGCGCGTAAGCGATTGATTCGTCGAGAGCGAGTTCAGGCATCGACCGGACTCGCCTCTTGACTGCGCCGGCAGGCGTCAGCGCGAACAGCCGCGCTGGCCGCGAGGCGGCGAACCGCATGGATGCGGCGAGCCAATGCGCACAGGGCGTACGTTTTTCAACAACCGGCGATGTCTGCTTGCCCCGCAAACCCTGCGTGGGACATGTGGAAAGTGGACCGGGGCATCAGGTTGGCGCTCAAATCAACTGCAGTTCGAAGGCCTTGAGCACCGCACGGGTGCGGTCGCGTACGCCGAGCTTGGAGAGAATATTGGAGACATGGTTCTTGATGGTGCCCTCGGCCACGCCGAGCGAATTCGCGATTTCCTTGTTCGAGAATCCCGACGCCATCAAGCGCAGGATCTCGGTTTCCCGGTCGGTCAGCGGATCCGGGCGGTCAAGGCTGACGAAGTCGTTGCGCATGTGCTCCAGTCCGGACAGCAGTCGCTGGGTCACAGCGGGCTGGACCAGGGAGCCCCCGTCAGCGACGGCCTGAATCGCCCCCACCAACTGTTCCAGGGACACGTCTTTGAGCAGATACCCCTTGGCGCCCGCCTTCATTCCGGCCAGCACCAGTTGATCATCATCAAAGGTGGTCAGGATGATGGTCGGCGGCAGCTGGTTCAGCCGGGCGAGCGCCTGAAGCGCCTCCAACCCCGACATCGCCGGCATGCGCATGTCCATCAGCACCACATCGGGCCGGATCTGCGGGATCAGTTCGACCGCCTGACGGCCGTCCACGGCTTCCGCCACGACTTCGATCCCTTCCGCAAGCGCGAGTAGGGAACGAATGCCCTGACGCACCAGCGTCTGATCGTCGACCAGACATACGCGAATCATGTCGCCTCCTGTGTATTCGTCATCGATTCGGACAGCATCCGGCGCTGCAAAGTGCGCTGCGGCATGGGGACATCGGGATGGTGGCGCGACAGGCGATGGCCGGATCTCATCCCCCCGCTCATACCATCACCCCGGCGGGCCGCGAACCGGGCTCGCGGCCCTGCTTCTCCGCCGCCGACGCATCCGTCGCCGCCGCGTCCGTCGACATCTCGCGCTGTTCCAGGCCAGCGGGGCGCCCGGATGGACTGGTCGGCAGGATGACCTCCAACGCGAATCCGCCCCCCGTGCGCGTATCGATACGCAGATCACCGCCGTACGCGGCCAACCGCTCGCGCATGCCGCGCAAACCGTTCCCGGACGCGGGCGCATCGGCGCCGCGCCCATCGTCGCTTGCATGCAAATGCACCCCGCCCTCGCGCCAGCTGTAATGCAGTTCGAGGCGACTGGCTTGGGCATGACGCACAACGTTGGTGACGATCTCCTGTGTGCAGCGCAACAAAACATGCGCGTGCTCCGCATCGTCGATCAGGAAAGGCTCGGGCAAGCGCATATCGATCTGCAGGCCGGGGACGTTTTCGGCCAACGGCATCAGGGTCGCGGCCATGTCGATAGCGTCGCTGTCGCGGATCTGGCTGACGGCTTCGCGGACATCGCTCAACAACAGCTTGGCCAGTGTGTGCGCCTGCGACACATGCTCCTGGGCTTTGCCGCTGGCCAGATGGTTGGCCACCTCCAGATTCAGGCTCAACGCGGTGAGGTGGTGACCGAGCAGATCATGCAGCTCGCGCGAAATCCGTGTGCGCTCATTGATCCTCACGCTTTCGGCGAGCAGCGCCCGGGTCGCGCGCAGCTCCGAATTCAACCGCCGCTGCTCTTCCCGCGCCTGGGCCTGTTGCCGCGCGACCAGACTGGTCGCATAGACGAAACCGGCGAAGCCCGCATAGAGCATGGACTGCATCACCGCTTCGAATTTGGGGAAGTTCAACTGCACGAAGACCGGCACCACGGCCAACTGGCTGAAAATCAGCCAGGCCACTCCCAGGCGCAGAGACAACAGCCAGGGCAGCACGCTCGCGGCGACCATCAGCAGCACACAGCCCAAACCACTGTCGCTGTAATAACTCACCCCGATCGCCGCAAGCGTCAACACTGCGAGCAGGATGAAATCCAGGGTGTTCGGGTGGCGCGATCCCAGCTTGCGCGTCAGCCAGGCATAACTGAAACCGAACGCGCCATAGGCCATCCATCCCTGCCAGAATCCCTGACGATCGTCGCCCGGCCCGAGCCACAGATACAGCAAGGGCACCCCGACCACCGCCCAGGTGAACAAGCCGGCGTAGCGCAGCAAACGGGTATGGTCGAGGCGCGTGAACATCGATGCAGTGTAGGCCCACGCGGCTCGCCCCGAACCCACCGGAAGTCATGCCTGGAACCCATCTCAAAATCCGAAGCGACCGCGGTTTCGGCAAAAAATCGAGTACCGAGTAAAGCGCGTAAGCGATTGATTCGTAGCGAGCAAGTCCAGGCAGGCGCCGGACCCACGACTTGATTGCGCCGGGTAGAAGCGGGCGCGAACAGCCGCGCTGACCGCTATGCGGCGAGTCAAAAACGTAAAAGAAGTGCGTTCTTCGACAAGTCGCTAACGGACGGCCGGCACTGGTGTGATCATGCGTTCACGGCCCTGGAAAGCCTGGGATAACGCCGGGCTAACGCGATGCAATCGGCCATCGACGCCTTGCCTACCGTGCAAAAGGGCAAGGCATGTTCGGGGGCGGCATGCGATAATTTCTCGCCCCGCCCATCGCGGGGATGGTCCCGCGGCACAGATTCGGAGTTTTTGGAATGTCGATTGTCATCCGCGACGTGCGTGAGCACGAGCTGGATTCCGTTCTCGCTCTCAACAATGCCGCTGGACCGACGATCCTGCCGTTCGACCAGTCTCGCCTCCGCCATTTCTTCGATAGCGCCGAATACTTCCGCATCGCCGAACGCGACGGCACGCTGGTCGGGTTCATGCTCGGCGTCGGCGATCATGCCGGGCACGACAGCAGCAATTTCCGCTGGTTCTCGGAACGCTACCCGCACTTCTTCTACATCGACCGCATCGTGGTCGCCAGCCGTCGACGCGGCGGCGGCGTTGGCCGCGCTTTCTATGCGGACGCGCAGAGTTACGCCGAATTGCGCTATCCCCTGCTCGCTTGCGAAGTGTTTCTGGACACCGCGCGCGACTCGTCACTGCCCGACCCGGCCTTGCTGTTCCACGGCAGTTTCGGTTTTCGCGAAGTGGGTCAGCAGCTGATGCCGGAAACCGGTCTGCGCGCGGCCATGCTGATGAAAGATATGTGCAGTTATCCCTGGGTCCGCGACACCTACGGCCTGGATCTGCCCGACGTGCCCTGGCTGATGTCGCCGCGATCCGGCTCCCCTGCGCATCGCGCCACCGGCACCGCGGCATGAG
>SSEV01000232.1 GCA_008015095.1 Lysobacteraceae bacterium
ATCCTGGCCGAGCCGGTCGGGCGCAAATTCCTCAAGGCCTTGAAGAACAGCGACATCGAAGCGCTCGAGTTCGCCGACCAGCTCGAAGAGGGCGTGCGCGAGGGTTGGATCACCGCCGATGAGCGCAAGCAATTGGAAGAACTGCGCGAGATGACGCTCGACACGATCATGGTCGACGACTTCGAACCGTGGGAACTGCGTTCGGCCGCGTATATCGAAGACGCGCCGCAGAGTACGCGGCGCGCGGCGGCCTGAACCGCATCAGGCCGCGACAAACGGGCTCACAATAACCGGGCGCACGCACGCGTGGGCCCGTTTGGCCAACAACCGTTCCATTCTCCGCACGCGCTTGTCGCACACTCTCTTACGCCACCGATGTCTATGCGCGCAGATACGATGACCGGGCTGGAGCTGATGCAGGCCATGCTGGATGGCAGGATTCCGATGCCGCCGATGGCCGATACCGTTCCGATGCAGGGGCTCAGCGTCGAAGCCGGCAAAATCCTGTTCAGCGCCCGCGCCGACGCCCGTCATCTGAACCCTTTGGGTCGCGTGCACGGCGGTTTCGCGGCGACTGTGCTGGATTCGGTGACCGCATGCGCGATCCACACCCTGCTCGGTCCCGGCGAAAGCTATGCCACGGTCGATCTCAACGTAAAGATGCTGCGGCCGGTGCCGGTCGATACCGCATTGCTCGCCGAGGGTAGCGTCATCAATATCTCGCGCTCGATCGCCGTATCCGAAGCGCGCCTCAAAGACGAGAACGGAAAGCTCTACGCGTACGCCAGCGCGACCTGCATGCTGATGCGCAACGACGGCTGAGCCCGCGCGCCGAAGATCACGGACACCGATGGGAGAGATGTCGATGCAGACCGTACTGGTGGCCGCCGCAATACTGACGTTCCTGATCGGGGTTGCGCATTCGGCGCTCGGCGAGGCGATGATTTTCAGCAAAATGCGCCAAGGCGCCCTGGTGCCGACCCATGGCAGGCCTGTGCTGCACACGGGTCATGTGCGCATCCTCTGGGCCTCGTGGCATGTGTTGACGCTGTTCGGTTGGGCCATGGCCGCGATGCTGCTGCGCCTGTCGTCGGCAGAAACGCCTCACGCCGATGTTTTTCTGGATTGCATCGCGACCGCCATGCTCGCAGGCGCGATGTTGGTTCTCTTCGCGACGCGCGGCCGTCATCCGGGCTGGCTCGGGCTGTCGCTGGTCGCGATGTTGATCTGGTTCGCCTGACGAGGAGTCGCCACATGGCTGCATCGGTTCTCGATCTGTATCGCCGCATGCGCCGCTGGCCGGCCGGCGCATGGCTCTTCTCGCGTGCGATCTGCTTCAAGGCGCCTTATTTCGCCAGCATCGCGCCACGGATCGCCGTGCTGGAGCCCAATCGCTGCGAAGCCACTCTGCGCCACCGGCGCAAAGTCACCAATCACATCGGCACTGTCCACGCTATCGCCTTGTGCAATCTGGCCGAGCTTACGGGCGGCATGCTGACCGAAGCCAGCCTGCCACCCTCGATGCGCTGGATTCCCAAGAACATGCGCGTCGAGTACCTCAAGAAGGCCGTCGGCCTCATGCACGCGATCGCCACCCCGGCGATCACGATCGTCGAATCGACCGAAGGCTACGAACTGCCGGTCGAAGTCGTTGTCAACGATGCGCAGGGCGACGCCGTCTTCCGGGCCACGATTTCGATGTGGATTTCACCGAAACCGCTGCGCTCCTGAGCCTGCTCTTTGCGAACGCGGCAAACAGCGCGAGGAGAGACGATGCCTGTGCCCGACGACCCGATCCTCGCACTTTGCGCCCTGCATAGTCTGGCCCTCGCGCTGTTCCACATCGCGTTCTGGAAATTGTTCCGCTGGCCGAAGACGCTGCAATCGACCACCCTGCCCAATCGCGCGATCCTGCAGATCGCGAACGTGCAGTTGATCTGGCTGTTCCTGGGCGTGGCCATCCTGTGCTGGCGCTACCCGGCGCAATTGCGCGAGACCCCGCTCGGACACGCGGTGATGTTCGGCATGTGCGGTTTCTGGGTCGTGCGCCTGCTCCAGCAGTTCGTTTTCCTGCGGGTATCCCACCCGCTGGTGCACGGACTGAGCGTCGTCTTCGCGCTCGGCGCGTTTCTGTTCGCGCTTCCTTTATTTCAGTAGCAGCAACGCCGCCAACGCGGCGATGGCGGGGATGCCCTGGACGATGAAGATCCGCTTGTTGACGCTGTAGGCGCCGTATACGGCGGCGGCAATGACGCAGCCGAGGAAGAACACGGCGACGTCCTGACGATCGGTGAACCCGGCCCAGAGCAGGCCGGCGGCGAGAAAGCCGTTGTACAGGCCCTGATTGGCGGCGAGCACGCGCGTGATCTCGGCCTTTTCCGGCGTGTTGCGGAATACTTTCAGCCCCAGCGGTTTGGTCCACAGGAACATTTCCAAGACCAGGAAATACACGTGCAACAGCGCGACCAGAACGATCAGGACCAAGGCAACGGTGGACATCGGCGGTTCTCCCATGGGCATCGCGCCAGCATACGCCAGCGCGCTACGGTCGCGCAGGGTCAGCCGCGAGATTTCAGGTGTCGCTCCGAATCGCAACGGCAGGATGCTGGTGCCGATGCCCGGGGTGACGAACATCAGCCGATCGCGATGGCGCACCAACCATTTGAGACGATGCGAGCCGCGAATGTAGCGCGCATTCGGGCGCCGAAACGGCCAAGGATCGATCTGCCCGCCATGGGTGTGGCCGGCGATGGTCAACGCCGCACGCGAAGGTATCCGCGGCAACAGGTCGGGCTCGTGGGTCAATGCGATCACAGGCGCACCCTGTGGGACCGTAGCGAAGGTTCCTGCGATATCCGGTTCGCCTTCAAGCAGATCGCCCAGACCGGCGATCCAGAATCGGCA
Source organism: Lysobacteraceae bacterium (assembly GCA_008015095.1). Classification (GTDB taxonomy): domain Bacteria; phylum Pseudomonadota; class Gammaproteobacteria; order Xanthomonadales; family Xanthomonadaceae; genus Lysobacter_I. Next base: position 2,905 of record SSEV01000232.1, read on the forward strand.
CTCGCGAAACACGATCTGCTGCGCACGATTGTCGAGCATGCGAATCCCCGCATCGCCGAACCAGCGACTGGTCTGCGGCCCGCCCTTCCACCAGTCGTGATTGCCGAGCACGGCGTAGACAGGTTTCCGCGCGGTCAATGGACGCAGATGCGCGGCGATGGTCTTGGCGTCGACGAACGTCCCCAGCGGTACGCCGAGGATCATGTAATCGCCGGCCAGCAACACCGCGTCGGCATCGCTGGCGATCAGGCGCGAGACCATGCGATCGAGATTGTCCACGCCATTGCGCCAGGAGCCGGTGTGAATATCCGAGACCACATCCAGACGCAGACCGTCGCAGGCGTGCGGCCAATGCGGTAGCGCGAGAATATGATCGCGTTCGACCAGACGCGCGGGTTCGACCAGAAAACTCCACAGAAACCCGATCATGGCGCAGAAGGCCAAACCGAGAACGCCCGGACGCATCCATCGCAGCCGTCGTGATCTGACCCGCCAGGGCCATGCCCCGGACGACACCGGCCCGGTCATGCCGTCGATGTCGCCGCCTGCGCAGCGGGTTGCTCGTACTCACGCTCGACCCTGCGCGCGAGACGCCAGCCGATTACGCCCGAGGCCGCCGACGCCAGCAATGCGATCCCCGCAAACCCGGCGGTCACGACTTTGGCCTCGCGCAATACATTCATGCTCAAGGCGACACTGAGGTCGCCGAAACGCCAGACTGCGGTGTCCACGGCGTTCTTGCCTTTGTAGCGTTGACTGCGCGGCACGCAGGCGAACAGGCTCTCGCGCGCAGGGCCGACCATACCGTAGGCGAGGCCACGGCTGACCAACAACGCCAACGCGACCCAGGGCAAGGTCTTCGCGGTGTGGATGAGTCCGGTGAAGAAAGCCGCGATCATGCCCTGTTCCGGCGTCGCCACACTGTGCGCAGCGGCTTCGGCCGCGGAGACGCCGCTGATCGCTGCGTACGGATCTGCGGCGATCACGACCAACAACAATACGAGGATCGTGGCGATTTCCTTCAGCGCGATCACCGGCGCCGCGCCATGACGCAAGAGCAACCAGCGGGTGAAGCTGACCTGGACCACGATCTGCAACAGGTTGGTCAGCAGATCCAGATTGGCGTAGAAACGGGTGCGGTCCACCGCATCGGTGAAGGTCTTGCCCGAATAGTCCGCGACCAACGCATAGTTGATCGTGCCGATCGCATCCCCCAGCAACAGCATGATCGCCATGCCGCGGGTGAACGGGTCGGCGAAAACCTGACGTAAGCCATCGAACATCCCGCCGCCGACCGCCGCGCCATGCCCGGGTTCTTTGGCGCGCGCGCCGTGGGTGCCGGACCAGCGGCCCAGCCACCAGACACAAACCATCGCCACGCCAAGCAGCATGGAAGACACCACCAGCAAGGGCGCGACCCCGATTTCTCCGACCAGAAGCGACGCCAGCGCCGGACCGAAGATCGCGCCGGTCGCGCCGCCCAGGCCGATCACAGGAAACAGCCTGCGCGCCTGCCGGTCGCTCCAGATGTCGGCCATGAAACTCCAGAACACCGCGACCACGAACAGGTTGAAGACGCTGACCCAGACGAAGAACACCGTACCCAGTGCGCGCGGGCTCAACAGTCCCTCATGAGTGAACAGGGGCACGAAGCCGAGCAAGCAGGCGATGAAGAACAGATACACCCCGGGCACCACATAGCGTCGCGGATAACGTCCGATCAGCCAGGCGAAGATCGGCGTCAGGGCCAAGGTCGCGACGAAGGTCGCTGCGTAGAACCAGGGCAGTTGCGTCGAACCGACCGCACCGGAAAGCTGTTCGCGCACCGGCCGAACCATGTAATACGCGGTGAGGATGCAGAAGAAATACAGGAACGATCCGGCCACCGCCGCCGTCTCGCCATGGTGGATGCGACGTTCCGCCTCGGGGATGGGATTCATCGACACATGCTCGGCGGACCGGATGTGGCGAACGGTAGCCCAAGCCGGACCGACACGCCAGCATCGCATCGGTCCGAACCTGCCCGACCGGTCCACTTCAGAACGCGTGTCCTGAAGCGATTCGACAGAGCATTTGCTCTAGACGGCGGGCATAGTGTCCACGGATCAGATCGTCCGGATTCGCGCGTGTACGACTACATCATCATCGGCGCCGGCTCGGCCGGTTGCGTCCTCGCCCACCACCTCAGCGAGGATCCCTCGGTCAAAGTGCTGCTGATCGAGGCCGGCCCCCGCGACTGGCACCCTTTCATCCACATGCCTGCGGGTCTGGCCAAGCTGGTCAACAAGAAAGGGGTGAACTGGGACTACAACACCCTTGCCGAACCCCAACTCAACCACCGCAGTCTGTGGTGGCCGCGCGGCAAGGTGCTCGGCGGCTCCAGTTCGATCAACGCCATGTGCTATATCCGCGGCGTGTCCGGTGATTACGACGATTGGGCCGCAGCCGGCGCGGAAGGCTGGCAATGGGACGCGGTGCTGCCCTATTTCAAACGCGCCGAGGGCAATGCCCGCGGGGCCGACGCTTTCCACGGCGCCGATGGCCCGTTAAGCGTGTCCGACCTCAGTCACACCAACCCGTTGTCGCATGCGTTTCTCGAAGCCGCGCAACAGTATGGCTTGGCCCGGAACCCTGATTTCAACGGCGCGCAGCAACAGGGCGTGGGTTTCTATCAGGTCACCCTGCGCGATCGCGCACGCTGCTCCACCTCGGTCGCTTATCTCAAGCCGGCACAAACGCGCGCGAACCTCACCGTGCATACCGGCGCGCTGGTCAACCGGATCACCTTCGCCAAGGGCGGCGGCGCGCCGCGCGCCGATGGCGTCACCTACAGTATGCGCGGCCGGGCCCTCCATCAGCCCGCAGCGCGTGAAGTGATCCTCTGCGGCGGCGCGATCAATTCGCCGCAAGCGCTGATGCTTTCGGGTATCGGCCCGGCCGACGCCCTGCGCCGGCAGCGGATCGAGGTCGTACACGATCTACCCGGCGTGGGCCGCAACCTGCAGGACCATCTGGATATCTGCACCCTGTTCCACGCCACGCAGCGGGTGAGCTACGACCGGGTCAGCGACGCGCGCATCGCCTTCGATTACTACCTGCGCGGGCGACGCGGCCCCGGCGGCAGCAATCTCGCCGAGGCCGGCGGTTTCCTGCGCTCTCGATACGCGCCCGACGACCGCGCCGATATCCAGTTCCATTTCGTCCCGGCGATGTTGGACGATCATGGCCGCAACCGCCTACCCGGCGACGGCTACACCCTGCACGCCTGCTTCCTCCGCCCGCGCAGTCGCGGCCAGATCGTGCTGGCCAGCAACCGTGCCGGCGACAAACCACGAATCGAGGCCAATTACCTCAGCGATCCGGAAGGCTTCGATCTGAAGATGATGCTCGAATGCGCCAAAATCTCGCGCGACGTGCTCGGCCAGCGCGCTTTCGACCCGTATCGCGGCACACCGATCTACCCCGCACGCAACGATCTGGACGACGCGGACCTGATCGAATTCATCCGCGCCAAGGCCGAATCCGTCTATCACCCGATCGGCACCTGCCGCATGGGCGTCGACGCCGAAGCCGTGGTCGACCCGCAACTGCGCGTGCGCGGGGTCGAAGGTCTGCGCGTAGTCGACGCCTCGGTGATGCCGACCCTGCCCGGCGGCAACACTAACGCGCCGACGATCATGATCGCCGAGCGCGCAGCCGATTTGATCCGCGGCCGGGCCTGAAAGGCTCCGCGGCAACGATCAGAACGACACCTGCCGACAGCATCGCGCGGTGACCGTGATCGACTGGATCGACGCGGTGTTATTGCGCACGAAGCACACGCCCGACGAAATCACGTCCGAACCGATCACCGTCACATCCGGGTTGAAGCTGCTGTTGCAGGCGATCGACGTCAGGGAATAGTTGATCGGACAACCGAGAATGGCGTTGGTGCCGGGGCTACTGGCCGGAATCGTGAAATTCGACGGGTAGCCGATACAGTCCAACGGCTCGCTCGTGCGTTTGGCCTCGTCGAAATAGCCGACCACATCGATCACCACATGCGTGCTCGAAAAGGTATACAACGAGAACGTGCTGTTCTGGGCCGGCGCCTGCACATTGACCAGCGTCGCCAGCACCTGGTTGTTGATGATCTGTCCGGTCGCGTAATTCAGGCTGGACGCCAGCGGCCGCGTCTGCCCGGTGATGTAGACGGTGAGATAGCCCGGCGCCAGCGGATCGACCACGGTGACGTTCATCATCAGCGCGGCGGGATCGACCGGCAGGCCACAGGTGCTGTCGCTGCCGCCCTGCGCCGCGAACGACGGCCCTACGGCCTGAAAGACCCGGGTCTGATCCGCCGACAACGGCCCGAGCGCGAGTCGCGTGTCGGCGATCCGGCACGGCGGCACCGGCGTGAAAATGAAATCCTTCTCGAACTGCCCGAGCACCGGTTCAGCGCGTTGCGTCAACGGCAGCGGTTTGCCCAACAAAGCGTCGTTCATCGCCTCGAACGTGCGTGCCGCCGCGGCGTTGCGCAGATGCGCGATCGGCGCGCGTTGGAAACGCGGAATCATTTCTTCGGCCCATTGGCGCAGATTACGACGGTAGCGTCCCTGCACCACGCGCGACCATTTCATCACGATGTGATAGGTCAACGCGCCGCGCTCGGTTTTCGGCTGACCGGCGAATGCGCGGCTGCTGAACGCGGCGGAACAGATCAGAACCATCAGAATCATCACGAACGCGCGCATGAGAACCTCGTACTCGAAGGTGGCCGGATTCGACGCAGTATCGCGCCGACGCGGACGGATTCCCATAGCCCCGCCAAGATCGCGAGTCCAGGTCATGGCTCGTCGCCGCAAGAACGCTCCTCAGCGTGATGCGGCTTTCTCGAGCTTTCCCATGATCGCCGCTCTGAGTGCGGCGCCTTCGCCACGATCGGAAAACCGCAGACCGGCATCCGCACGTTCGATGCCCAGGGCGCGATAGGACGCGTCCAGTGACGGAAACCGCTGCATCGCCGCGTAGCGCCGATATGCCGGCAGAAACACGCTCGCGCCAACAATGCGATCCAATTCGACGACCCAATCACTCGGCGCGACATAGGCGTTGCCGTCAAGACAGCAGTGCGCGTAACGGCCCAACACCTCGATCAGACTGCTGTCATGCGCATGGCGTAGCGCGAGGTCCATCTCCAGCCAGTAGGCCGCGCCTGCCCAGTACACCCGCATCGTGCCGCCGCGATCGCGACTGACCGCATCCAGACGCCCCTCGCTACGCGCCGTTTCGCCGCGGCGGAACCCGGCGTCCAAGCGTCGCCAAGCCTCGTCGGCATCGAGCACCCCCATCTGCGCGCGCAGCACGTTCTGGAAATAACTCGCCAGCCCCTCGGCCATCCAACGCCCCTCGTCGTCGAGATAGGGGTGAAACAGGTGCGAGAACTCGTGCACCGCGGTCCAATCCGCGCGAAGTTCTTCGTAACTCGCGCCGCGACGCACGTACAGCAACACCGAAGGCAGGCCGCGACGCGAGGTCTGCCCCCACGGCACCGGGCTGCGGTCGCGGCTGTCGATCTCGTTGATCCACACCCGCGCCTCGCGCAAGGGGAAACGCCCGTCGACCACGGTCGCGCGCGCGGCTTCTTCGGCCCAGCGTTGCAGCATCGCTAGTCGGACGGCATCGTCAACACCGGCCACTTCGATGCGCAACTCCGTGCCGGCGGCACGGGCGATGCGCACGCTGTCGGCCAGCGCATCTGCATCCCGACGCAGGCGCCCTGCGCCCGTCTGCGCCTGGGTCGTTTCAATATGGCCGAGCGACAAGAAAACGACTGCCATCACCGTGGCCATCACGGCGGGCGCGACGGGGAATATGACCGCATCGAAGGCAAACGCGCGCACAGCCGATTGGACGCGGACACGACCGACAAGTTCCATGCTGTGTTGATACTCCGCGAGAGGTTCGATCTCGCGATTCAGCCGAATTCCGATTCTGCCGACGCCTGTGGAGAACTCGAATGAGATGCGGCTTAACCCGTCGGGTCGATATCCGCCGCTCATGCCCCCTCCTTGGCGCGCCACAGGTTGATCCGGGTTATATCCGATGCGGCAATCCTTGCGAAGCAGTCATGGGTTGCGCCTGTTGAGACGCTACGTACAGGCAGCGGAGCCGCCGCCGTCGCCCACGCATGCCTGCAGCGCGCAAGCGCGTCCTATGCGCGCTCCAACATCGGCGGCAACGGGCAGTGCAACACGCCGCAGACGGTGCGCAGCAGTTCGGCTTCGGTGACGCTGATCTTGCCGTCATGGCTGATCGCGGCGGTCACCGCTTCGACCAGCAGTTGTTTCGCCAGCGGGTCGAGCGCATCGAGCGCCGGCCACACGGTATCGAGGGCGCGCACGCCGTCGACCGGCGGCGCGTAATCGACATGGTCCCGCGGCAACACGCGTTGCATTCCGGCGAGATAGGCGCGTTGCGCATCGGCGGTGGTGGCGTGCCCGTTCTGCGCGATCAGCGCCAACAGCATTGCGATGTCCTGTCTGGCCTGCGTGATCTGGCGCCGGCCGAATTGCGCGTGCCGACCTGGGTCGAGCGACTCGCGCACCTGCACCTGCAACAGCGTGCCGAGACAGTATTCGAACGGCGATACCCGCCCGTCGGTGTTCACCACGGCGTGCACGGTATCGAGGAAAGCGCCGAGTTCGGGACGCGGGCGCAGGCGCAGCACCGGAAACGCCAGCGCCGCCAGCGGCAGGCGCAACATCGGATGCAGCGAGGCCAGATGCGCGCGATGCATTTCGCGGGCGAGATCGGCGGCCTGACGCCCCAGGCGCGCGGCGATTTCGAGATGCTGTTTTTCCTGCACCGCGGCGTCGTGATCGAGCAGCAGACCGAGGATCAGCGCGATCACGTCTTCGCGCTGCACGGCATGCGCGCGCAGCGCTTCGGGAATGGCGACGACGATGGCGTCCGCACGCCGATAGTCGTCCGCGGCCGGGTGCGCGACCTGCGCCGACACCATCGGCGGACTGACGCTGAATTCGGCCGTCGCCGCAGGCAGGCGCGCGCCTTCGCTTGCGGCGAAGCCCAGACGCACATCCTCTTCCAGCCCGTTCGGCGGCGCGCTCTGCCAGCGGCGTTGTAACGAGGAAAGTTGATCCTCGCGGAAAGTCGGTTCGAGCGCGCGAATCCGCTCCATCACCGGCGGATGGGTCGCGAAGAAACCGTTCAGACCAACACCGTCGCCGAACAACATGTGGCTGATCTCCTCGGCATCGCCGGCATGATCGAGTTTGGCGCCGGCATCCAACCCGGCGATCTTCTTCAAAGCGCCGGCCAAGCCCACGGTCTGTCGGGTGAATTGCACCGCGGAGGCGTCGGCGAGCTTTTCGCGCGTGCGACTGACGCCGGCTTTGATCATGCGCCCGAACAGCAACCCGATCGAACCGACCACCATCGCGATCAACGCCACCGCCAGCACCGCGCCGGCGCCCTTGTCGCGGCCGCCGAAACGGCCATGTTCGAGGATCTTGCGGCCGATCAGCGAGAGCATCAGGATGCCGAACAACACGCCCATCAGGCGGATGTTCAGGCGCATATCGCCATTGAGCACGTGACTGAACTCGTGCGCGATCACGCCCTGTAGTTCGTCGCGGTTGAGCCGCTCCAACGCGCCGCGGGTCACCGCGATCGCCGCATCGGCGGGCGAATAGCCGGCGGCGAAAGCGTTGATCGCCGCTTCGCGCTCGAGCACGTAGAGTTTGGGCACCGGCACGCCGGAGGCGATCGCCATTTCCTCGACCACGTTGCGCAGCCGGCGCAGTTGCGGATCACGGGTCTGCTCGGGCACCGGCACGCCACCGAGTTGCAACGCCACCGTTTCGCCGCCGCCGCGCAGGCTGGCCACACGGTACATCGAGCCCAGTCCGATCACCGCCAGCGTGAACAAGGTGGACAGCGCCAGGAGCACGGCGTTCTTGCCGGACGTGCTGTCCTCACGCAGGCCGAAAGCGAGCAGCATGCCGAGATCGACCGCGATCACGATGCCGGTCACCGCAAGCACGAACAACAGCACGAGTCGACCGGAGGTCTTGCGCGCGGCAGCCTGGCGCTCAAAGAAATTCATCGCCGCTTCCTGAGTGGTTCCGACTATCTGGTGTCTATGATCGTACCGGCGCAGCGAGTGCCGGCGCAGCGCGTGGCGGCATGGTCCGGACTTCTGACGAGGACATGCGCTGACCGATATCTCCCGCGCGTGTCGCGCGGGCTCGCGTCGCCCGGTTCAAGCCGCCCGGCGCGGCCCACGTCGATACGCTCGCGCATCGGTCAGAACTGCACTTTCGGCGCTTCGCGCATCTCGGCCTTGTCGGCGGGGATCTGCAACAGCGCCGCGGCGGCGAAATTGAACATGCCGGCGATCAGACTCGACGGGAAGACTTCGCGCTTGTTGTTGTACGCCATGACCGCGTCGTTGAACGCCTGCCGCGCGAACGCGACCTTGTTCTCGGTGCTGGTCAGCTCTTCGGTGAGCTGCATCATGTTCTGGTTGGC
>SSEV01000157.1 GCA_008015095.1 Lysobacteraceae bacterium
GATCCTGCGCTTCAACGGCGGCCTGTTCGCCGACGCCACCGCCATCCCGCTCGACCGCGACCAGCTCGCGCTGCTGATCTCCGCCGCCGGCGCCGACTGGCGCTATGTGGAGCCTGCGATCTTCGGCACCCTGCTGGAGCGCGCGCTCAATCCGAAGGACCGCCACAAGCTGGGCGCCCACTACACGCCGCGCGCCTACGTCGAACGGCTGGTGCTGCCCACTGTGATCGAGCCGTTGCGCGCCGAGTGGAGCGACGCCTACGGCGCGGCGATGGTGCTGGACGCCGACGACCGCCACGACGAAGCGGTCGCGACCCTGCGCGCCTTCCACCATCGCCTGTGCATCGTGCGCGTGCTCGATCCGGCCTGCGGCAGCGGCAACTTCCTCTACGTCACCCTCGAACACCTCAAGCGTCTCGAAGGCGAAGTGCTGAACGCGCTGGACGAGCTGGGCGACCGCCAGACCGGCCTCGCGCTCGCGGGCGAGCGCGCGGACGCGACCGCAGGCGAGACCGTCGACCCGCACAACTTGCTTGGCATCGAACTCAACCCGCGCGCCGCGGCTATCGCCGAGGTCGTGCTGTGGATCGGCTATCTGCAATGGCACTATCGCACCCGCGGCGACGTCAACCCGCCGATCCCGGTGATCCGCGATTTCCGCAACATCGAGAACCGAGACGCGGTGCTGGCGTACGACCGCGTCGAGTGCGTGACCGACGAAAGGGGAGTGCCGGTCACGCGCTGGGACGGCGAAACCATGAAGCTTTCGCCGGTCATCGACGAGCAGATTCCCGATGACACTGCGCGCAAACCTGTCGAGCGCTACGTCAACCCGCGCAGGGCCGCGTGGCCGGCGGCGGATTTCGTGGTGGGGAATCCGCCGTTCATCGGCAACAAGCGGATGCGCATCGCGCTGGGCGATGGCTATGTCGAAGCCCTGCGCGAAACGTGGTCCGACGTGCCCGAGTCCGCCGATCTGGTGATGTACTGGTGGCATCACGCCGCGCAGCTCACCCGTCGCGGCGCGCTGGAGCGTTTCGGCCTGATCACCACCAACTCGATCCGGCAGGCCTTCAATCGCCGCGTGATCGAGGCCGCGCTGGCGCCACCGGCGACGAAGGCGGCCCACACGCTCTCATCCGGCGCTTCGCGCCACATCATCCCGAAGGGAGAAGAAAAAGAGCAGGCGCTGTCGCTGGTGTTCGCGGTTCCGGATCATCCGTGGGTGGATGTCGCCGATGGCGCAGCGGTGCGGATTGCGATGACGGTGGCGCAGCGCGGGCAGGGGGTGGCCGTGCTGCGGACTGTCGTCGATGAATGCGATACGGACGAGGACGAGGTCGCGGTGGAGTTGCGCGAGAAGCGCGGAACGATGTTCGCCGATCTCACGATCGGTGCGAATGTCGCGGGCGTGGTCCCGCTGCGGGCGAATGCGCTGCTGAGCAATCGCGGCGTGATTCCGCACGGTGAAGGCATGACCGTGACCGAAGCGCGTGCGATCGCACTCGGCCTCGGTCGTATTCCCGGCCTTGAGCAGCGTTTGCGGCCATATCGGAACGGTCGCGATTTGACCCAGACACCGAGGAATATGCGTGCGATCGATATGTTCGGATTGAGCGCCGAGCAGGTGCGCGAACGGTGTCCCGAGGTCTACCAGTGGCTGTTGGAGCGGGTGAAGCCGGAGCGTGATGAGAATAAGGATCGCGATTTACGAGAGAAGTGGTGGCTTCATCGAAGAAACAATGAAGATCTGCGCAACAGCATCCGAGGTCTTCGCCAATATTTCGCCACCGTGCAGACAAGCAAGCATCGTTTTTTCACGTTTCTCGATGCCGAGATTCTTCCCGATGACAAGTTGATCGCCATTGGCCATGAAGATGCCTGGCTGTTGGGTGTGTTGTCCTCGACCGTGCATGTCGCATGGGCGCTGGCGGCAGGGGCCAGACTTGGCGTCGGCAATGACCCGGTTTACAACAAGACTACCTGTTTCGATTGTTTCCCTTTCCCCGGTTTTGACGGCGTTGTGCAACGGCGCATCCGCGCCCTCGCCGAACACCTCGACGCCCACCGCAAACGCCAGCAGGCCGCGCATCCCGATCTCACCCTCACCGGCATGTACAACGTGCTGGAGAAACTCCGCAGCGGCGAGCCGCTGAACGCGAAGGAGCGCGTGATCCACGAGCACGGGTTGGTGTCGGTGCTGCGCCAGATTCACGACGAGTTGGATGCGGCTGTGCTCGAGGCCTACGGTTGGTCCGGCCTGCTGCCGCTGCTGCGCGTGGCGCACGGCAACGACGCGCCGGCCGAAGGCCAGACCCGCGACGAGGCCAAACGCGCCTTCGACGAAGCCGTGCTCGAACGCCTGGTCGCGCTCAACGCCGAACGCGCCGCCGAGGAAGCGCGCGGCCTCGTGCGCTGGCTGCGGCCCGAATTCCAGAACCCGCAGACTGTGCCTGTCCAGGCATCAATCGAGACCGGCCCCGAGCCCGATACCGACGATGAAGACGCGCCGTCGACCATTGTCGCGGCGGTCAAACCGCAACCCTGGCCGAAGGACGCCATCGCCCAGGTGCGCGCGGTTGCCGATGTGCTCGCCGCCAGTCCCGCGCCGCTGTCCGAAGACGACATCGCCGCCCGCTTCACCGCCCGTGGCCCGTGGAAGAAACGTCTGCCGCAGGTGTTGGAGATGCTCGCCGCGCTGGGCCGCGCGCACGAGGCCGACGGGCGCTATCGCAGCCTTTGACTGGAGACCCCGCCATTCATCACGCAGGGACGCCCGCCATGACCGACATGGCAACAGGGATCGAGACACGCGAGACACCGGGCGGGCCGCCGTCTGAGGACAACGGCATTCTCTGGTCGTACGGGGTGCGCCTGATCGCGTTCGCGAAATCCGCGTTCTGGTTGGCCACGCCGCTGGCGGGGCTGATGCTGCTGGCGCATTTCTGGCGGGTGGGCCATTTGCCGGCGCTGTCGTTCTCCGAGCTGGGTGTGGTGTTGGCTGCGTTCGGGCTGTTCGTGGTGATGGGGCTGGCAGTTGCACTGCTGCTGATCCTGCTTCCGGTCTACATGTTGTTTTCATCGACCGAACATTCGCTGATGCCCGCGCCGCCAAAGCAGCGGCGCCCCGCGCAGGGGCCGAAACGCCGTTCGCTGTCGCGACGCCCGCTGCCGATCGTTGAATCCGATGCCACGGTCGCCAAGCGCAGAACCTTCTCGCTGAAGGTCGCGCCTGGCGCATTCGGTTTGTTCGTGGCGACGTCGGTGACGGCGGTGGCCCTGTCGATGGCGGCACTGCTGCTGATGCCGCCGGAATGGCGTGTGTCGTCGATCATGGGGCTGTGGTGGTTCGGCCTGTTGCTCCCGTTTGCCGTTGAGATGTGGGCGCAGATCGGCCTCTCGGCGCGCGCGTTGCGCCGAATGCGCCGGGTGCTGCCGCAGTTCGTGCTGATGCTTGCCCTGTATCTGTTCCTGTGGCCGGCATGGATAGTGCTGTTGACATGGTTCGATGCGTGGCCCGAGTCGGTGCTGGGTTGGGTGGTCACGGCCATGGTCGCGCTGTTGTGGGCGCCGTGGATGCACTGGTTGTGGTACGCGACGATGCGCAGGCGTGGCGCGATCGTGACCGAGGTCCGCGTCGTCACCAGCATCGTGGTGTTGCTGTATGCGGGGCTGGCGACGCCGTTGATCGATGGCGCGGCGTCGGCCTACGGCTTCGGCATGCTGCGCAAGGTCGATCTGCTGCTCAGCGCGCGCGGCTGCGCCATCGTGCGCGTGGCTTTGCCGGGGCAGGCCTGCATCCCCGCGCCAACACCGGGCGATGCCGCGTTGCGCATGTATCGGCTGCGCGGTGTGGATGTGCTCACCCGCATCGGTGCGCATTATGTGATTGCGCCCGCGGGTGGTATCGACGACCGCAGCCTGCTGCGCGTGACGCTGCCGGCTGATGAGGTGCATGCGCTGGTGCGGCGTGTCGAGGCGACGCAATAGGGCGGGTCTGAACAACACCCTCCTGGTGGTATTCATCGGCCGGGTTCACACACGCGGTGATGTCGCGTTCTTCCCTGAGACGCGGAGCGCAATGGCGCGCTCCACAGGGGGAGCAATGGAAGACAGTGCGTTCGACAAAAAGAATGCCGTGCTCAGGTGCGGCGAATCTGCGGTTAACCAGGGCACGCAGGACATCGCTCCGGCGGCGGTTCGCAATGGCCGGCATTTGCAATACGCGATCGCCGACAACAACGGCAAGTTGACCGTGCTGACGACGGATGCGACGGCGTATGCGGAGAGTGGTCAGTTCTCGTCGTTGAACGATTGGGCCGCGACCCATGTCGCGAGTCTGTTTCCGGCGACGCTGAGCGCCGCTTTCTCGGTGCAGGGCGCGATCTCCGCGGTCGCCTACGGTGCGTACACCTATGTGTTCTGGCGCGATACCAGCGGCCGCTACTGGGCGTTGCGTTGTTCGCCGGACATGCGCGGAAAGGCGGCGATCAGCAGCATTGTGTTCGATCCCGTGGTCTACCCGGATTCGCGTTTCGTCAGTTCATTGGCGGCGTTCAAGCTGCCTTCCTGCACGCCGGCCATGGCGAACAGGATCGGCATGCTCGTGATCCTGGTCGACGGCCGAGGGAACAGGAAGATGCTGCCGGTGATGCTCGATCCGGACGCCTTCGTCGAAAACGGCGACTGGCCCTGCGACGACGCCACCGGCGGTTATTGGATCGATCTGACGCCCTTGAATCTGGACGATGGCTATAACCAACTGGCGGCGGGCTGGATCAACCAGGGCACGCTGCTGTTGGAAGGCGACAGCGAGCCGCGCCTCTATATGAGCCTGGTCGTCGTCTGCCATGGCAGCGGCAAGGCGGCGGCGTCTGCAAAAACCTTCGGCTTGTCTTTGCCGGAGGCTTTCGACGTGAATTACCGGATCAAACACGTCGGCCGCACAAACGTACCGACGATTTGCAGCGTATCGGGCCTGGATAACACGTCCATGACCGGCGGCGTCACCATCAGCACCGCGCCGGATGGCAGTCTGCTGCTGAAATGGGCCGATACTCCCGATCGGCATGTGCGCACCTCGTTATTCCAGCCCAACACGCGCGGGAGCGACGATGCGGACGCCGGCAAGCCCGGTTTGTATTCTCCGCGGTGGGCCACCTACAGCAGCGACCCCGATCATGCGGGCCCGGCCATGCAGGCGGTCACCACGCCGTGCTCGGTCTTCATTCCGTTGCCGCAGACGCAGGGGCCGACGCCCAGCGCGGTGCGGCCGCCGGACAGCGACGATGCGCGGATCTACGAGAACTGCATCCTGCAGAAGCATGTCGAGTGCGTGTTCGGCACCAATACCTCGGGCAATCCGCTGTTGTCGACCTTCTATTGGGGGCAGATCTTCAGCATCCCGGACTATTACCGCCTGACCCTGGTCGAGGATTACAAGAACTGTCTGATGCTGTCGCTGCTGGCGGATACCTTCCCGTATCCGGTGCCGGAGAAGGCGGTGTGGGGGCCGGACAGTCCCTCGGGGATGATCAACTGGCTGCTGTGCACTTACGAATATCTGGTCGGCGACGACACGGCGGTGACCGTGCAGTCCACGACGTCCGGATCGACCGGGACGCAGTTCTCGGCGTCGATGCTGGTCGCGGGCCTGGGCGCTCAGACCGAGGACGCGACCACCGACGGCTACACCAGCATCCTCAGCAAGTCCGATGTCGTGCATACGGCGACGTCGTATTCGGTCACCTCGAAGGGGTTGCCGCTGGAGATTTCCACCGGCGATGCGCCGACCGACGACGGACAGCTGAAGATCAGCGCTGAAGGCGCGTTGTTCGGCGTGACGCCGGCGCCGGAGATCGGCATCGATCGCTGCACGGTGCAATTGCGCGGCGCCAGCAGCGCCGAGCCGGCCATCGTCTGGAAGATGCATCCGATCCTGACCTCTCCGCCTGCCGCGATCGCGGGCGAGTTCAAGACGTATTGCTACACGCCGGGCAACCCGGTGACCTACTCGGAAACGGCGATCAACGAGCGGATGAACCTGTTGTTCAACGGCAGGCCCGGCACCGAATATCGCGGTCTGACCGAGGATCAGAAGCGCGACTTCATCATCAACGGCGAGGATTTCAGGTCGTTTTACGATGGCGATTACGTGAGCAAGGTGATCGAGCGTTTCGGCGTCGGCGGGTTTGGCCCGGGCGGCAACGCCGATTACATCGAGGTCTCGTTCGCCGAACCCTCGATCATGCGCGGAGAGTTCCCATCCCCCAGCACTTTCACCCATGGCGGCAGCGCTTTCGTCAACGGGTCGTTCTACGCGGGCGCGGTCGTGCATGAAGAGGGCGACATGGAAGGCGGCATCCTCGGCATCATCGAAATCGAGGGGATTGCGTTCGAGACCAGCGTGACCGCGATGATGGGCTACGAGATGAGCAACTCGCTGGACAGGACCGAGAGCAGCACCGATACATGGGGCATCAAGCTCGGCGAATATCTCAATCCGCTGGCTCCCGGCGAGGCTTATACCGTACGCATGTATTTCCTCAAACCCAGTCCGCTATGGGCGGCGGAGCTGAAGTATTTCGGGTTCCCGGAGGAAGACTATCCGCAGCGACCGGATATCGACCTGAGAAACAGCGCGCCGGTCAGAATCCTGTTCACCGTGCCCTATGTCTCGCAACCGCTGGCGGAGCGGCTGACGCGCTGACAGGGCGCTGAAAAACGCATGTTTTGTGCGTTTCTCAAGCTGCGACTCCAACGCACGAAGCGTAACGCGGCGCGCATGGCGCCGCCACGATCGGGCGAATTCGCGTAGTCGCCGAACTCGCAGCCACCGAACAAGCCCGGAATCGGCTTGTTCTGTATTGACTATAGGAAAACGCAGGCATGAACGATCTTGTCGTCGTCGATCTCTCGCATTACAACACCGTGAACTCTTTCGAGCAGGCCAAAGCCGCCGGCTTGCTGGCGGTGATCCACAAGGCGACCCAGGGCACGACCTTCAGCGACCCGATGTACAAGAGCAGGGAAACGGACGCGCGCGCGGCGGGCCTGGCCTGGGCCAGCTATCACTATCTCATGCCCGGCGATATTGCCGATCAGATGTGGTTCTATTTGGATTTCGCTCAGCCCCCACCGGGGTCGCGGGTATGCATCGATTATGAAGATGCGGGTCTTGTGCTTGAGGATCTGCGTGAAGCGGTCAGTTGCCTTGCGAGTCTCGATCCCTCGCTGCAGATCACCATCTACGGCGGAAGCCTGCTCAAACAGCAGCTCGGTGCGGACTGCGATCCGATTCTGGCCGAATATGCCTTGTGGCTGTCCCAGTACACTAGCGGTGCGCCGAGCTGGCCAAGCGGAACGTGGCCGATCTGGTCGCTCTGGCAGTATTCCGATGGCGCCAGCGGCGGGAGCCCGCGTTCGATCGCGGGTATCGCCGACCCCGTCGATTGCAACGCCTTCAACGGGAGTCGCGATCACTGTCTGAAATGGTTCGGGACGCCCGAAAAGGGCGTTGGCGCGCAGGACATCGTTGAGCAGGACGTCGACGAGCAGGACGTCGACGAGCAGGACGTCGGCGCGCATGACGTGACCCAGAGCGCATCGTCGACGGCCGTCGATCCGGCCTGCGCCGAAGTTGCGATTTCGATCAGTAAACCCGAGAACGTCTCGCTCACGCTCAGCGTCAATGGGGTGAACATCCAGGTCTAGCAGGCGCTTGAACATCGGCTCGACTGGTCCGAGCGGTCCGATCAGGCGAGAGGGGCTGGACGGGCCAGACGGTCGAAACGCGCTCGATCGCGAACGCGAAATCAATCGCGTCTCATGCCGATTCCGCAGTCTTCGCATCCGTCGCCGGAAGCGTAGCGGTGAAAGCATCTACCGCGCGCACGCTATCGAGCACGATAAGTCTGCGCGGCGGGTGTTCCGCCCAAGCGCGTAGGCGGGGGAGCAGACTGCGGCGTTTGCGGTGGCGGTAGCTGAGAATCCACCACAGGAAGGGCAGGTCGATTTTCTCCTGGCAGCCGGGCGCCATATCGGGGCGATGTCGGCCGCGATAGCGCAGGCGGCGGCGTAATACGCGCGACAGGCAGAGCAGCGGCGGCAGATCGAAGAAAATCACGGTATCGCAGGCGGCGAGGCGCTGTTCGAGCGTGCCGCCGAAATTCCCGTCCATCACCCATGCGTCGCGGGCGAGCTGTTCGTCCAGGATCTCGCGCCATTGTTCGCGCGGCGTTTCCACCCAGCCCGGCTGCCAGTACAGCCTGTCGAGATGAATCACCGGCAGCCCGGTGCGCGCGCCGATCTCGCAGGCGAGGGTGGACTTGCCGGCGCCGCCGGGGCCGATCAGCAGCAGTCTGCGCATGCGTCAGGCCGGGATGGGATAAGGGATGGATATTATCGCGGCGCGGCGAGAGCGCGGGTGTTCGATCGTGGTTTCGTGGCGGGCCGGAACCAGTGTGCGACTTGCCATGGTGGATCGTCGCACACTGGCCCAACCAGAAACCGGCATCGCTTCGATCGCTTGTGATCAACAGGCTTTAGTGATCTTGCCGACGTACTGCCAGAGATAGTACGCGTTGGCGTATTGCTTG
The DNA here is from genome assembly GCA_008015095.1 of Lysobacteraceae bacterium. GTDB lineage: Bacteria > Pseudomonadota > Gammaproteobacteria > Xanthomonadales > Xanthomonadaceae > Lysobacter_I. Next base: position 8,598 of record SSEV01000157.1, read on the forward strand.
TATTCCGCGTAATAGTTGATGTGCAACGATGGATTGCCCGGATACGTCACCCCGGTGGCCACATATTTGTAACAAGGGGCGCTTCCGCTCACGGTCGGACACATGCTGGCGGAGTAGTACAGATTGGGACAGCTTGCCGCTTCGGTAGGAGCGCTGCCCAAGAAAAAGGCGGTCGCCGCCAAGAGGCACGCCACAACAGCTATCTTTCCGGACTTGATAGAGATTTGCATTGGTTCCTCCAATGAACTTTGCGTATTTGATGGACATCCTGATGTTCGAACATCGTATGCGTCGCGGATCGCGATGACTGCGACGATTAAAACGATTCATCGAACGATTCTCGGAATCGAAGACACATGCGAGACGTGATGAAACATTCCGAGAAGGGTTACTTATCAAGCGCGGGTCGCGAAGTCAATCGGAACATCGAAAGATAGGCGCGACTGGGCCCAGCACGGCGCAGGGCGCTGTAGCTGACGATTCAGTCAAGAGGCGCTGAATGAGAATGATGTTGAAAGAGTCAGTGTCGCCGCGACGTAAGGAGATGCCGCTCGCTGATCAGACATGCATACGTTTGATCGTGTAGGGGCGCGCTCAGGCTTGCGCCGAACAAACCCATGATGGATTTGCCGAAACCGTGGTGTCGGGCCAAGGCCCGCCCTATAGCCACTTCACTTTCTTGAGGTAGCGATACAAGACGATGCACACCACCGCGACGGCGCCGATCAGGATGGCGTAGCTGTGTTCGCCTTGCAGTTCGGGCATGTGCTTGAAGTTCATGCCGTACCAGCTCGCGATGAGCGTCGGCGCGGCGAGCAGGGCGGCCCAGCCGGCGAGTTTCTTGACGGTTTCGCCCTGATGGATGGTGACCAGCGACAGGTTCACGCTCATCGCGGCGCTGAGCATTTCGCGCAGGGTGTCGATGGCGTCGTTCAGCCGCACCACATGATCGAGCACGTCGCGGAAGTAGAGCTTGGCCTCTTCGGTGACCTGGGTCATTTGGGTGCGGGTGAGCTGGGCCAGGATGTCCTGCAGCGGCGCCACCGCCAGCCGTAATTGGGTGAGTTCTTTCTTCAGTTCGTAAAGTTTGACGATGGTGTCGCGACGCCAAGTCGAGGCCAGGATCTCGTGCTCCAGCGAGTTCAGTTCGTCGCGGAATTCGTTGACGATCGGCTGGTAGTTGTCGACGATGAAATCGAGAATGCCGTACAGCGCGAAAGCCGGACCCTGCGCCAACAGTTCCGGTTCGCGTTCGAAGCGGGCGCGCACATGGCGGTAGGACAGCGACGCGCCGTGGCGCACGGTGACCAGGAAACGCGGGCCGATGAACACGTGGGTCTCGCCGAAGC
>SSEV01000155.1 GCA_008015095.1 Lysobacteraceae bacterium
GCTACCAACCACGCCCACACCCCATGGCCGGATTCACCGGCTGGAACCACCCGACGAACAACCTCGCGCATGGCTACGCGCGCCGGCAGATGAGCGCCTTCGTCGAATTGCAGGAAGCCGAGTTCGCCGGATACAGTGACTGGTCCGGATACATCTCGCCTGCGATGTTGGCGTCGGCGGCAACCTGCCAACCACTGAGATAGATCGCCTTCAGCCCCGCCTTGACCTGCTGCATCGCCTGATTACCGGTCATCGCGCCGAGCGCGTTCACGAAGTCCTCGGTCTGCAGGTATTTCCAGAGCTTCTCCGCACCAAGCTTGGCCAGGGAGTGCTCGACCGGAACCGTGCCACGCAAACGCACCACGTCTTCGGCGCTGTACGGACGGGCGATCCCGGCCCAACGCGGGTTGTTGTTCCAGTCGAGCTTCAATTGTTCTGCGGTGGGAAGCGTGGTTTTCATAGTCATAGTCCTGCGTGGCGATGAGAGGATGCGCGTTGCTGAAAAATTTTTTGCGGGTTTGCAGGCAACGCTTTGTGGAAGGAACTTTGTCGGAGAGGCTTTGTAGGAAAGGTTTTGTAGGAGGAGCTTTAGCCCGATCGGATTTCGGACAGCAGATCGGGGCTAAAGCCCTTCCTACAGAAATGTCTGTCAATCGATCCTTTCGTAAGCGGACAGCGTGAGGAAATCGGCCAAGGTGTCGCTGTGGGTCAATTCCGACAGCATCGCGATCGCTTGCTCGACACGCGATGCCCCCACGACCGAAGGATCGGCCGCGAGTTTCGACGGCAGCCCGATCAGCGCGCGTTCGAACAGCGCGAAATCCACTGGTGATCCATCGTCGAGATGCAATTCGCCGCAGCGCGGTTGGCGGCCGCGCGCATCGGCGTGATGCAGCCACTGCCACAATTGCACCCGCGCAATCTCAGCGGTGGCGGCGTCTTCCATCATCCCGTGGATGGGCACACAGCCGTTGCCGTCCAGCCACGCCGCCAGATACCGCACGCAGACCTCGACATTGCCGAAGAAACCGCCGCGGGTGATGGTGCCCAGCGAAGGCTGCAACAGGTCGTCGGCGGTCACCACCGCATCTTCGCGGCGCACATGTTGCTGATGGCTGCCGGCCATGTGCGTGTCGAAGATCTCGCGCGCCAGCGGCACCAGCCCCGGATGCGCGACCCAGGTGCCGTCATGTCCGGCGCCGACTTCGCGCAGCTTGTCGGCGCGCACGCGGCTCAGCGCGGCTTCGTTGGCGACCGGATCGCGGGGGTTGGGAATCTGCGCGGCCATGCCGCCCATCGCATGCGCACCGCGCTTGTGGCACACCCGGATCAAGCGCTCCGAATACGCCTTGAGAAACGGCTGGGTCATGGTCACTTGTCCGCGTTCGGGCAACACCCGGTCGCGGTGCGCGCGCAGGGTTTTGATGTAGCTGAAGATGTAATCCCAACGCCCGCAGTTCAGGCCGACGATGCGGCTGCGCAAGGCATGCAGAATCTCTTCCATCTCGAACGCCGCGGGCAAGGTTTCGATCAGCACCGTCACCTTCATCTGCCCCTGCGGCAGACCGAGCAGGCGTTCGATCTCGTCCAACACCTCGTTCCACAGCGCGGCTTCTTCCATGCACTGCAGCTTGGGCAGATAGAAATACGGGCCGCGATCCTTGGCCGCCAGCACGGCGGCGTTGTGGAACGCGAACAGCGCGAGGTCGAACAGCGCGCCGCTGATGCGTTCGCCGTCGATGCGCAGATGTTTTTCGTCGAGATGCCAGCCGCGCGGGCGCACGATCAGCACCGCCTGTTGTTCGAAAGGCTTGAGCCGGTACTGCTTGCCCGGTGCGCCTTCGACGCCGGGCGCGTCGTACTCCAAGGTGCCGGCCACCGCTGCGCGCAGCGCGCGCTGGCCTTCGATCAGATTCGCCCAGGTCGGTGCGGTCGAATCCTCGAAATCGGCCATGTAACAGTTCGCGCCGGAGTTCAGCGCATTGATCACCATCTTCGGATCGACCGGCCCGGTGATCTCAACTCGACGGTCGAGCAAGGCCTTGGGAATCGGCGCGACCTGCCAGTCCTGCTTGCGCAGTTCGCGGGTGTCGTCGCGGAACGCCGGCCGCTCGCCGGCATCGAAACGGGCCTGCCGCTCGATGCGTGCCGCCAGGCGCTCGCGCCGGCGCGCATCGAAAGATCGATGCAGATGGGCCAGGAAGGCCAGGGCCTCGGCGCCCAACACTTCGTCCTGGGCATCGGCCTGACCGGTCAGCTCGATCCGGCCGGGGGACGGGTTCGACGCGGGACCGGCCGCCGGGTTGGCGGCTTGCGAATCGGCCGGGGGCCGGAGGACTGCGGACATGCCTGCACCTGCGCAACGTGGGTGTCCCACATTCTGCTGCGCTGCACTATTTGACAACTGAGTTTTCTCAATGCTTATTATTAGTTTTTCTTATAACTAATCGAATCAATGGCCTCCGGCGACGTCCTCACCCCCCGTTTCGCCTACAAAGCCGACCGGCTGAAGCCCCTGCGGGCCTTCTGTCAGGTCGCCCGCCTGGGGTCGGTCTCGCGTGCGGCGGGCGCGCTGTACGTCAGCCAGCCGGCCATCACTCTGCAATTGCAGGCCCTGGAGCGCGAACTGGGGGTGCGCTTGTTCGAGCGGACCGGCCGCCGCCTCACCCCGACCCGCGAGGGCGAGGCCTTGTACGAGCTGGCCCGGCCGCTGGTGGAAGGCATCGACAACCTGCCCGCCGCCTTCCGCGAACAGGTGAAGGGGCTGGACGCGGGCGAGCTGCATGTGGCCGCCGGCAGCTCGACCATCCTCTATCTGCTGCCCAAGATCGTCGCCGCCTACCGCGCCGCCCACCCCGACGTTCGCCTGATCCTGCACAACGTCACCGGGGCCGGCGGCCTGGACCTACTGCGTGAAGACGGTGTGGATCTGGCGGTGGGTTCGATGCTGGATGCTCCCGGTGATCTGGCTTACGCACCGGTCTATCGCTTCGAGCCGATGCTGATCACCCCGCCCGATCACCCGCTGGTGGGCAAGCGCGAACTCAAACTCGAAGATCTCTCGCCCTACGGCCTGATCCTGCCGCCGCAACGCCTCACCACCTATCGTCTGGTCGACCTGGTCTTCCAACAGAACCGCGTGCCCTACACCGTCGCCCTCGAAGTCGGCGGCTGGGAAGTGATCAAGCAATACGTGGCGATGGGCCTTGGCATCAGCATCGTCACCTCGATCTGCCTCACCGACGCCGATCGCGAACGCCTCGCTACGCGATCACTGGCGAAGTACTTCCCCTCGCGCAGTTATGGCGTAGTGGTGAGAAAAGGAAAGTACCTGTCGCCGCAGGCGCGCGATTTCATCGAATTGATTACCCCGCAGATGCTGGCGCCGCGGGAATACGATGAGACGGGGCATTCGGGGAGATAAGGCCGCTCTCTCGGGCTGTATTTCGAAAGTGAAACGAATTGAAACGCTTTAGGATCAAGAAGTTCCCGATCAGCACACCGCCAACCTGTTAGTTCTGACAGGATGGTCATGGCTTGACGCAGCGCAATCGCTGTTGCACGTTTCATGCAGAAGGCTTGATCGACAGCATCGCCTTCTTCTATGGAGACACCATCAGGGGGATGTGTGAGCCAGACTGGGACAAGACTGGGACACCCACAGTTTCAACCACAACAGCACAGCCCTCACAACCGCAAACCTTCACCGATCTTCCGAATTGGCTCTAACCTTGTTCCCTGAACTCCGCCCGCGCGCAATTCTCCCTCTCGGGCCGCATGATTTCTCAGACGTGCTTCACCCCATCCGCGCAGCGAAGCCTTGTCCCTTCAACCAGCGCTGGCCGATCGCCTCGGCCAATGCGTATAGATCTTTCGCCGTGCCCACCACACGCCAGTAACCGCTGCCGATACCGCGCACGCGTGAAGTCCAGCGGGATGGGTCCGCATCGAGTGTCCGCAGCACGGCGGGCGCATCGGCCGCGATCCTTCCACGCTTGCCGGGATGCAGTTGCCGCCCGGTCCAATCCAACAATTGCAGGTAATCTGCTGTACTCAATGCGAGCGGCGCCTGCGGCACGCCCAGGATCGGGCGCAATGGGGCCGTTGCCTCCTGTGGATCAGCATGCACTTCTGCAATGCGGACCGCGACACTGGTATGCGCGGAGTCCTCCAACCGATCCGTGATTTCGGCACGGATCGGATTGAGGTCAACGTAAGCCATTGCGGCAAGCAGCGCCCGCTCGTCGCACAGGCGTTGCACTTTGTAGCGGCCTTCCCAGAATCGCCCCTTACACGCGTCCTCACGGTTTGCGCGACGAGCGATCGGCTCGGCCAGACAGCGCATCAGCCATGACAAATCCGCCAAGCGGGCGCGTATCGTCTGCACTCTTGATGTGTTCGCGATCAGTCTGGCGCATTTATCGGCGATGGCGGAGTCTTCATTCTCTCGGGGTGGGAACAGGCGAACCCAGCGGGCGGCGACCTCATCGTCGTCCCAGGCGCTGACGGCCGTCGGATCGATCTGCACAACCAAATGAAGGTGGTTGCTCATGATCGCGTAGGCGTGGATGGAGACGGCAAAGCACCCAGCCAACTCTCGCAGACGGTCTTCGATCCATGCTTTTCGATGCTCGAAAGACTGACCGGTGTAGCGATCAATGCCACAGAGAAATGCCCGACGCACGCAGCGCTGGATGCAATGATACGTACCGGGAATGCCGGCGGGAACCAGTTGGGAACGCGGCTGAGTCATGACGACAGGATGGCCGCGGGCGCTGTTCTGGACTACCGGAGAACAGCGTGATCGGTTGTAGGGGTTTTCTGATTTTTGGGTGTCCTCAATAATTGTCAATTGTGGGTGTCCTCAATTAAAAAGTGCCCCTCAAAGCCCCCGCGCTCCAACCGCAGAATTAGCAGCTTCTGGCTGTTTAACCTGAGTGACAGCAGGATCTTCCACAACAGGCTGCGCGCGGTTGAGCACGGCCTCCAAGCTGCGCTGTTCCGGAATCTGCGCGGCATCCGCCAGGCGCAGGTCGACGCTGTAGTTGGGTTCGCGGTCGCGGCCGTTGGGGAAGTTGGTGATGCGCAAGCGGTCGCCGTAGACGCCGATGTCCGCGGCATCGGCAGTCATGGGGTTGCCCTTGAAGGCCGCCACGCCGGCCGCGGCGATGTTGCGAGCCTGTTCGTCGGTGAAACCGCCCTGGGCTTTCACGGCATCGACCGCGCGCGTGTACATCTCGCGCTCCTGCGGGCTGAGGCGGTCGATGGTATTCGCACCTTGTTGCTGCATATCCCCGTTCGCAGGCGACTGTGTCCGCGTCTGGCTGGGAATCAAGGCCAACGTCGCGGCATCCAGATCACCGGTCTGGGGCAGGCCGCGGGCACGCTGGAATGCGATCACCGCCGGCTGCATGTCGAGACTATAGGTGCCGTCCTGTGCAAGCGGCTGCTTGTCGCGCCCACGGAAGCCCTGTTCGCTGAGAAACCGCTGCGCATCGCGCACGCGGTCCCCGGTTTCGCCGATGCGGAACACGCCATCGTCCGTCACCGGCCTGGGCTCGATGCCCTGCGTCCGCCGGGCAGGATCGATCCTGAGCCGTCCGCTGCTCAGGTCTTCGATGTAATTGTCGAACTGCTGGTGGTAGCGCGTATCCACTTCCATGTGTACATGAATCGCCTTGGTGGCGACATTGCTTTGAGTGCCCAGGGCCTGGCCGTACTCGATCGTGTCGCCTGCTTTGACCTGGATATCGCCCATATGACGAACGCGCGCGATCACATCACCGCCTTCGCGGTCGTAAATTTCAACCAGACCGTTTTTCGCGTCGACCCGGCCGACATAACCGGCCACCGGCGACGGAACATCGACGTTGCGTACGCCTTGCGTGCCGGAACGCTGATTTGCGTTCTCAAGAATGAAATCCTTGACCATCAGCACCTGATTCGGTTTCAGAGTGCCGTATTCGTCGGTGCGCGCGGTTTCCAGTTCCTGGATTTCGCCGCCGATGACGCCGTAAGAGCGGGTTCTGGGATTCTCGACCCCGGTCGGCACACCGTCCACAAGCCGCGCGCCTGCATTCGACCCGGGATGATGGGTGACCAGACTGTCCAGATCCGTCACGCCGACGTTGGTCTGCTGCCCGTTGCGATTGGGCGATCCCAGTTGGATGACCCGGTAACGCGGCAAGTTCTCATCAGACATGACAGTCTCCTTGTGTGGTCACGCGGCTGCGTTTCATTGGCAACGGAGATAGGTTTTCGTGCTCTCACCGTCGGTGATGGTCAGACGGTCGCGGTTGAGCACATAGATATCGCCCATGCGCTGGATATCTTTCGGGGCGATGTCCGAGACGACGACGATGCGCCAGGCCGATGGCGCGCGCGAGATGCGCCGAACCGAGCGGATGGCATCGCGATGCTCGTAACCGACGATGGCATGGGCTTCGATCTGCAACCGCGTGTCGTTTTCGACATCCTCGGCGATATGGCAGGTGTCAGGGCCGTAGTCCCAGGTTCCCCGCAGCTCGGCCGGCATGGAAGCGCGGCCCGCGTGCGCGACGGAGGCCGGCAGTAACACCAGCAACCACCACGTCCATTTCCCGATGCTCATCCCAACTCTCCCCGGCGCCTCATTCGGTGCCCCGTCACGAGCTTCAACGACGGTATGTCAGGACCATCCTAACAGGCGGCGCGGAGGTGTAGAACAGGAAGCGGCCACAGGGAAACAGGGAAACAGGGAAACAGGGAAACAGGGATCAATGTAAGGCCGTAAGGCGTATTCGTAGGGCGGAACCCACGTAGCGGATTCCGCCACGAAACCTCGACATGACTCAATGGCGGAAACCGCTTCGCGGATTCCGCCCTGCCCGGTTGGGTGCGGTGACGCGAGGGCGGGGTTCGCTGCGCTCACCGTCACCCTGCTCAGAACCACTCAGGGTGCATGTCGAAGGCGCTGGGATCGGCGTCGCGGACAAGGCGGGCGTGGTGTTCGGCCAGGGGCAATTCGGTCGCGAAGAAGAAGCGGCAGGCTTGAAGTTTTCCGGCGTAGAAGTCGCGATCGGCATCGCCGGCTTGCGGCAGGGCGCGGTGCGCGACGACGGCCATACGCAACCACATCCAGCCGACGACCAAATGGCCGAGCGCAGCCATGTAATGCGATGCATTGGCGAGGGCGAGGCGTGCTTCGCCGGCCTGCATGCGTGCGCCCGCGGCCCGGGTGGCGTTGATGACGTGCGTGGCGGTGGTCTGCAATTGTTCGGCGAACTGGCGCAAGGCATCGATCGCGGCGGCCTCCGTGACCGTCGTATCGATGCCCGCCAGAAGCAGGCGCAATGCCGCGCCGTTGTCCATCATCGCTTTGCGGCCGAGCAGATCGAGGGCCTGGATGCCGTTGGTGCCTTCATGGATCGGATTGATGCGGTTGTCGCGATAATTCTGCTCGACCGGATACTCGCGGGTGAACCCGTACCCCCCCAGCACCTGGATCGCTAATTCGTTGGCTTTGAGGCAATAGTCCGAGCCCCATGCCTTCACGATCGGCGTGAGCAATTCCAGCAGCAGGCGGCTATCGCGTCGCACGGCCTCGTCGGCGTCGTGGGCGCGATCGACCAGCATCGAGGCGTGATAGCCCAGCAGTTCCGCGCCTTCGACGTAACATTTCTGTTGCAGCAACATACGCCGCACGTCGGCGTGTTCGATGATCGCGATCGGCGGCGAGGTCGGATCTTTCTGATCGGGATGACGGCCCTGTTTGCGCTCCTTGGCGTATTGCAGCGAATAGAGATAGCCGGACAACCCCTGCAGGATCGCGCCCATGCCGACGCCGATCCGTTCTTCGTTCATCATGTGGAACATGCAGGCGAGGCCGTGATGCGGTTGACCGACCAGTTCCGCGTAGCAGTCTCCGGATTCGCCGAACTTGAGGAACGTGTTGACGCTGCCGCGCTGACCCATCTTGTGATTGAGACCGGCCAAACGCACGTCGTTGCGTTCGCCGCGTCCGCCGTCGGCGTTGACGCGCCAGCGCGGGACGATGAACAGGCTGATGCCGCGCACGCCTGCAGGCGCGCCGACGATCTTGGCCAGCACCAGATGGATGATGTTCTCGCCGAGTTCGTGGTCTCCGGCGGAGATCCACATCTTCGCGCCGGTCAGACGATAACTACCGTCGGATTGCGGCTCGGCGGTAGTCTTGATGTCGGCCAGCGACGAGCCGGCGTGCGGCTCGGACAGGCACATCGTGCCGAAATAGCGGCCTTCGACGATCGGTTGCATGTAGAGCCGTTTCTGATCGGGCGTGCCGTATTCGACGAGCAGGTTCGACACGCCGCGCGCCAATGCGGGATAGGCGATGGTGCCGGGGTTGGCCGCGGAGAACATCGAGTCGCAAGCCTGCGCGATCACGAACGGCAGTTGCATGCCGCCGGCCTCGTAGTCGGCGAGCGCGGCGCAGAAGCCGGCATCGTTGTAGGCCTGCACCGCTTCCCCGATCTCCGGGATCAGTTCGACCTTGCCGTCGACCATCTGCGGTTCGTTGAGGTCGGACTTGCGGTTGTGCGACAGGAATTTGTCGAGCGCGATCTGATGCGCAAGCTCCAGAGCCGCGGCGAAGGTCTCGCGATTGTGGTCCGTGAAGCGCGGATAGGCGCACAGGTGCTGGACCTGCAGGACTTCGTACAGCATGAAATCGAGATCGCGTCGGTCAGAAATGGGGCTGGCGGTCATTGGCAAAGTCCTGACGGTGGAATATGCATTTCTGCAGGAGCGGTTGTTGGCGGATTGAGCCGCGATTGGTCCTGCGGCGGCCCGTCGCACCAAACCGCCCCTACATGACGGGTCATCACCGCACCCGCCGCTTCAACTCGCCGATCAATTCCGATACCTCGGCCGGCACGAGCTTGGCGAAACGCTCCGGCAGCAGACTGCGGCGCGAGGATTCCTGCACGGCCAGCAATTCCATCAATTGGATCGTGTCGACGTGTTGCGGCGGGATGAAATCCGCGATGGCCTGTTGCAGATGCGGCAAAGCAAGCGTTTGGCTTTCGTTGCGGGCGATATCCAGCGCCAACAGGGCGATGGCTTCGAGGTCGGCGTTGGAGTAGCCGTCGAGGTCTTCCAGCGCGGCGTTGAGGGCCGCGTCGGCGTCGCTCGGCAGCGCGGCGCCATTGCGTTTGAGGATCACGCGGACGATGCGCAGACGGTCTTCGGCGGTGTCGGCGTAAAAGAACGGGATCTTGCGGTCGAGGCGGCCCGGTCGCTTGATGTCGACATCGAGTTTGTCCGGCCGGTTGGTCATCAGGATGGTCAGCACATGGCCGCGGTTTTCCGGATCGGACATGAAGTCCTTGATCCGCGCGATCACCCGCGAGGAGGTGCCGCCATCGGTCTCGCCGCCTTCGCCGCCGTTGCCGAAGCTGCGGTCGCCTTCGTCGATGACCAGGGCGATCGGGCTCATCGCGCGGATGATCTTGAGCACGCGTTCGAGATTGGATTCGGTCGAACCCACCCACTTCGAACGGAAGTTTTTCAGCACCACGCCGGGCAGGCCGGCTTCCTTGCGGAAGGCCTTGATCACGAAGGTCTTGCCCACGCCCACCGGGCCGCCCGCGAGTGCCGTCTGCCCCCGTGAAGGACTCAGAGCACCTGGCGCTGGTTGCCA
>SSEV01000158.1 GCA_008015095.1 Lysobacteraceae bacterium
GCCCCAACGGTTGGCCGGCACCATCAGCATGTACTCGAACAAAGCGATGCCCCAGCTCGCGGCGATCGCCGCCGGCAGAGGCGAGGTTTTGTATTTCAGATGCCCATACCAGGCGAAGGTCATAAAGACGTTCGAACACAACAGCAGAAAGATGGGCAGCAGACGATCGAGGGCGGTGGGCATAGGGTCGGCATGCGATGATGGGAAGCCGACAGCTTAGGGCGGGGTAGGGCGCATGTCTGTATCCGAAGACATGCGCGTCGTTAGCGCTGAAGGTCAACCCGACGCCTGTCCGTGCGTTTACCATTTTTCGGTTTCGTTTCACTCCGAGGCAGCATGAGTCCGCAACGTCATTCTTCCGGTGTTCGTCGTTATCGCATCCCCGTCATCGTCGCCGTGCTCGTCGCCGGGTTCGCGGGCTGGTGGTGGTTCGGCGGCAAAGGCGAGACCGAGCAACGCTATCGCACGGCCGCCGTCGAGCAGGGCGATATCCGCGTGGCGATTTCCGCCACCGGCACGCTGAGCGCCCTGTCCACCGTGGATGTGGGCAGCGAAGTCTCCGGCAAGGTGGCCGAGGTGCTGGTCGACTTCAACGACCGGGTCGGCAAGGGCCAGGTCATCGCCCGCATCGATCCCAGTACTTTCGAAGCCCAGATCGCGCAGGGCGACGCCGCCATCGCCAACGCCCGCGCGAACCTGCAGACGGCGCGGGCCTCGCTGCGCAACGCCGAGCTCGATTACAGCCGTAAGGCCGCGCTGGTCCAGCAAAAGCTCATCGCCCGCGGCGACCTTGACCAGTCGCTGTCCACGCGCGATCAGGCGCGCGCCCAGGTCGCATCGGCAGAGGCCCAGATCCGTCAGCAGCAGGCCTCGGCCGAGAACGCGCACCTCAATCTCGGCCGCACCGTGATCCGCTCCCCGGTCGACGGCGTGGTGCTGACCCGTGCGGTCGAACCCGGTCAGACCGTCGCCGCCAGCCTGCAGGCGCCGGTGCTGTTCAAGATCGCCGAAGACCTGGCGAAGATGGAAATCGTGCTGGCGGTGGACCAATCCGACATCGGTCAGGTCAAGCAGGGCCAGCCGGTGAGCTTCACTGTCGACGCTTTCCCGGACCGTCGCTTCCGCGGCGAAGTGCGCCAGATCCGGCTGTCGGCCACCAACACCAACAACGTCATCACCTATCCGGTGGTGATTTCGGTCGATAACAGCGATCAGGTGCTGTTGCCGGGCATGACCGCCAACGCCGAGATCGAGGTCAGCCGTCGCGACAACGTATTGAAAGTGCAGAACGCGGCGCTGCGCTTCAAACCGCCGGTCGAAGATCCCGCCGCGCAAGCCCAGCAGCCCCAGCGCGGCAACGGCATGAGCGACGAACTGCCGAAGATCGCGGCGACGCTGGGACTCGATCCGCGCCAACAGGCGGCCTTCGACGAAGCGCTGGCCAAGATGCGCGAACGCATCGCCGCGCGCGCCGCCGCGCCGCAAGCGGACGGCGCGAACAACCGCAGCCTGTTCGGCGGGCGGTTGCCCGGCGGCGGGCCGCCGTCCGGCGGCGGCAACGCCAACGCCAGCGGTGCGATGCGCCAACGCATGATGGAGCGCTTCAACCAGCAGTTCGGCGCCTTCCGCGAAACGTTGAGCGAACCGCAGCGGCAACAGTGGGACGCCGCGGTCGCGGCCGTGGTCGGCGCGCGCCGCGCCCCGGTCTATGTGCTGGCCGAGGGCAAACCCAAACAGGTGTTGGTGCGGATCGGCGCGTCCGACGGTAACAGCACCGAAGTGTCCGGAGAACTGAAAGCCGGTGACGAAGTCGTGGTCGGCACGCAGAGCGCCGAGGCCCCGCGATGACTCCCGAAGCGCGGCCGACGACGCCGGTGATCGAAACCCGCGCGCTCGGCAAGGTCTACGCCGCCGACAGCGAAGCGCAGGTGATCGCGTTGAAAAACGTCGATCTGCGCATCGACCATGGCGAGTTCGTCGCGATCATGGGGCCTTCGGGCTCCGGCAAATCGACGCTGATGAATCTGATCGGCTGCCTGGACACGCCGACCTCGGGCGCATATCTGTGCGATGGCGTCGATGTCGCCGTGCTCGACGCCGAAGCGCGCGCGGTGCTGCGCCGCGAGAAAATCGGCTTCGTATTCCAGGGGTTCAATCTGTTGTCGCGGATGACCGCGCTGGACAATGTCGCGATGCCGCTGAGTTATGCCGGCGTGCCCGCCGCGGAACGCCGTCGCCGCGCCGCCGAAGTGCTGACCTTGGTCGGTCTGGGCGAACGCATGCAGCATCGCCCCAGCGAATTGTCGGGCGGGCAGCAGCAGCGCGTCGCCATCGCGCGCGCGTTGATTCACAAACCCGCGATCGTGATGGCCGACGAACCGACCGGCGCGCTCGATTCCAGAACCGGGCAGGAGATTCTCGCTCTGTTCGAACGCCTGCAGAACGAAGGCCACACCATCATCCTGATCACCCACGACGCCGAAGTCGCGGCGCATGCCGATCGCATCTACACCATGCGCGACGGCGAACTGCATGCGGGCGATCTGCATGTTAGCGAAAAGCATGCCAGCGAAAAGCATGCCGCCGAGCATCAGGGTGCGGGAGGCGCGGCATGAACGTGCAAGGCATGAGTCTCGCCGAAGTTCTGCGCACCGCCGCCTTCGCGTTACGCGGCAACTGGTTGCGCAGCGCCCTGACCTCGCTCGGCGTGATCATCGGCATCGCCGCCGTGATCGTCATGGTTTCGGTCGGGCAGGGCACGCAGCGCGAGATCGATCGCCTGGTGTCGGGACTCGGGTCGCAGCGATTGGACATCAATCCCGGCGCGGGCCGCGGTTTCGGCGGCGTGCGCATCGGCGGCAGCAATTTTTTCACGCTCACCGAAGACGACGCCGACGCCATCCGTCGCGAAATCCCCGGAGTGCAATACATTTCCGCTTCGCTGCGCGGCGGATCGCAGGTGGTCTACGCCGAAAACAACTGGTCCAGTTCCTGGCAGGGCGTGCAACCGGACTGGTTCGCGATCAACGGCTGGGAACTGGCCGCGGGCGACGGTTTCGACACCCGTGATTACGGCAGCGGCGCGAAGTCGGTGATCCTCGGCGAAACCGTGCGCCGCGAACTGTTCGGCGACGAAGAAGCGCTGGGCCAGAACCTGCGTATCGGCCGCGTGCCGTTCACCGTGGTCGGCGTGCTCAAATCGAAGGGGCAGGGCGGCTTCGGTCAGGATCAGGACGATCTGGTCGTGATTCCGCTGCAGACCGCGCGCCGGCGCATGGCCAGCAGCGCCTCGCTGCCGCCGGGCGCGGTGCAGCAGGTGTCAGTGGGCGTGGCCGATCCCGACGCGCTGTCGACCGTGCAGGCCGAGATCGAAGCGCTGTTGCGCCAGCGCCACAAGATCCAGCCCGGCGAAGAGGACGATTTCAGCGTGCGTAATCTCGCCGAGATCGTCAGCGCGCGCACCCAGACCACCAAACTGATGTCGCTGCTGCTCGGCGCGGTGGCCGGCATCTCGCTGATCGTCGGCGGCATCGGCATTATGAACATCATGCTGGTCTCGGTGACCGAGCGCATCCGCGAAATCGGCCTGCGCATGGCCGTCGGCGCCGGCCCACGCGACATCCGCCGCCAGTTCCTCGCCGAAGCGATCCTGATTTCCTTGATCGGCGGCGTGATCGGCATCGCGTTGGGCATCGGCGGCGCGCTGCTGGTCGGCAAGTTCGGTTCGTTGCCGGTCGAACTCAACGGCAAAGTCATCGGCCTCGCCGCCGGCTTCTCGATCGCCACCGGCCTGTTTTTCGGTTACTACCCCGCGAGCAAAGCCGCGAAGCTCGACCCCATCGAAGCCCTTCGCCAGCAGTAGGGCGGAGTAAGCGCAGCGTAACTCCGCCGTCGCGCCATTTTCGATGCGGGGGTCGCTAGTCGCCGGCCTGATTGGGGCATTGCAACTGCACTATTACGCCATACGCCCTGCGGAAGTCGCAGCTCGGGGCGATATCGCAACACCGTCATCACACCACCTCCACTGTGGTTGTCGTCCGCCAGAATGTCCCCGTTCGCAGCGGTAAAACCCTATCGCTTTCGCGAAGCGACCCACTTGCGATCATGCGTGGTTGAGATAATGTCCCGATGCGGTTCGGTCGCTCGGGCTTTTTACCCCGGCCAGCCGGGCTCGTTATCATGCGGCGATTGATCCTGCGCAAATCGATTCCGATCGAGGACAGTAGAATTTCTCGTATGCGTCCTTTCCGCAATCGACATTCCCGCTGGCTCGGCCTCGCCCTCGTGGCGAGTCTGTTGCTTCCGGCCGTACCGACCATGGTGCGGTTGCACCGAGCGTTCGATTCGGCGCAGTCACCAACGCAAGCGCATGCCCTCTGCACATCGACAGGACTTGCGTTTAGGCCGATCGAGCTGGATGCGAGGCCTTCCGGCCCAGGCCGCATCGTGCTTGTCGCCGACGCGCCAGCGGATTCTGGCGGCGATGATGACCATCAAGAGCTGGGTGAGGACTGTGCGTATTGTCCATTGCTCGCCTCCGTCGACCTGCCGGCTTGGCCGATCGGCGGCTTGTCGCTCAGACCGGCCCAGACGGAAACACACGCCCACCATGCGCATGCCCGCATCCCAGCGCGTCATCTCATCGGATGGACGCCGCGCGGCCCACCGAGCGTTTGAGCTTCAATATTCGATCTTGCGAATCCGGTCGAATCCGGCTTTGGCCTAACAGGCTGTTGAAAAACGCATTTCCTGTGTGTTTTCCAATTCGCGAGTCCGGAACATGCGCGGACTCGCTTACGACGAAGCAATCGCTTGCGCGCATGCTGCGTCGGCGCAGCCCTCCATGGCTGCGCTAGCGGGCCGTTTTTCAACGGTCTGCTAAGCCGGGTTCAATCGAACGAGATTCCAGTCGAGCGAGATTCCAGTCGAACTGGACTGCGAATACCCAGCTCGCGATCAATCGCGTATCGGCCAGGTTCATCGGTTCGATGTGCTTTCGTTGGCGCTCGGACTTCTACTTCGCACCTTTTCCGATTCCGGTCAGTCGCGACACGCCTAAAAGCGTAGATAGCGCGGCCTGTGACGCTTCGCTGCGCACGACCCACCATGGAGCTGTTATGTCATTCCGATCCCAGACACTCGCCGCGGCGGTTCTTGCCGCGCTTCCCTTGTGTTGCCATGCCACCGATCCGGTTGGTCAAACCGGCCAGGAAGGTCAAGCCAACCCGACGGATCTTGCCTCCTCGCCTTTCGTCTTTCCCAAAGTTGTCGTCGAAAATATCCGTGCTTCGATCGCGCCTGCGCGGTGGTCGAGTGAGGAGCGATTGGCCACGGACGCCGCCATGGCCAGCGACACCGCCGCTATGTTGGATGCGATGCCTGGCGTTTTCGTCAATCAGGCCGGAGGCGTTTCCGGTTTGCCGTCGATCCGTGGTCTCGCCGACGATCGGCTCCGGATCCTGGTGGACGGCGTCGAGATCACCGCCTCCTGCCCCAACCATATGAATCCCGCTTTGTCCTATGTCGCGCCCGGAGAAGTGGCGCGCATCGTGGTCTATCCGGGCATCGCTCCTGTGTCCAAGGGCGGTGACTCGATCGGCGGCAGCATCGTGATCGAGACTGCGCCGCCAAGCTTCTCCGCGGCGGGAGAGGGCTGGCGCATGTCCGGCGAACTCGGCGCATTTTATCGCAGCAATGGCGAAGCCTACGGCGCGAATGCGTCCGCCGTACTGACCGGCGAACGTTTTCGTGCGCGTTATGCCGGTTCCACGGCGCGCGCCGACGACTATCGGGCCGGTGGCGATTTCAAGGATTACGCGTTCACCGGCCGTGCCGGTCATGCGCTGGAGCGCGACGAAGTCGGTTCCACCGGTTTTGTCGCGCACAACCAGAAGTTGGAGTTGGCGTATCGCTGGGGCGAACATCTGCTTGAGGCCAAACTCGGCTGGCAGTCGATTCCCGAGCAGGGCTTCCCGAATCAACGCATGGACCTGACCGACAACCGGCAGGATCGGTTCAATCTCCGCTATCTCGGCGACTTCGAATGGGGGCGCCTGGAACTACGCGGCTATCGTGAGACGCTTGATCACGCCATGGATTTCGGCGCGGACAAACGTTATTGGTACGGCATGGCCTCTGGCGGCGCGTCTCCCACCGGAGGGCAGGCCAACGCCTGCGCACCGCTTGGCCCGAGCTGCGCCGCCGGCATGCCGATGATCACCCGAAGCGAGACGTCGGCTTTCTCCGCCGATGCCGAACTCAAGCTCGACGGCGAGGACGCATTGCGTATCGGACTGGAGCATCGCCGTTATCGTCTCGACGACGTGTGGCCGCCATCGGGCGCGATGATGTGGCCCGGTGAATTCTGGAACATCCGCGACGGCCGTCGCGACCGCGCCGCCGCCTACGCCGAATGGGAGCGGCATATCGGCGCGCGCAGCGTCGTCGAACTCGGCGTGCGCCACGAGCGGGTGCGCACGGATGCGGGCGAAGTCCGCGGCTACGATCCCGCCAGCAATATGATGGCCTCGTACCAGATGCGCGATGCCGCGTTGTTCAATGCGCGCGACCGCGCGCGCAGCGACGCCAATTGGGACGCGAGCGCGATCTTCCGCTACGCTCACGACGCGCGCACCGACCTCGCGCTCGGTCTCGCGCGCAAGACGCGTTCACCCGGCTTGTACGAGCGCTATCCGTGGTCGACCTGGTCGATGGCCGCAGTGATGAACAATTTCGTCGGCGACGGCAACGGTTACATCGGCAATCCTGATCTGCGCCCAGAGCGCGCGGTCACCGTTTCGGCGACGCTCGACTGGCATGCGCAAGACCGGCGCTGGGAGATGCAGTTCACCCCGTATTACACCCGCATCGCCGATTACATCGACGCGCAACAGTGGAATGCCGCGACCAACGCTCCGGTTGCCGCGCCGACCCCGCGTGCTTTCGTTGTACTGCGCTACCTCAATCAGCATGCGCGGATGTTCGGCTTCGATCTCTCGGGCAAAGCTGCGCTTGCAGAAACCGACTTCGGCGCGTTCGGCCTGGAAGGCGAATTGTCCTGGTCAGATCCTGAGAACACCCGCTCCGGCGACAACCTCTACCATCAGATGCCGTTGCACGGCCGATTGACGCTGACCCAGCGTAAAGGCGGCTGGCGCAATGCCTTGGAAGTCGTCGGCGTTGATCGCAAAGACAGCGTCTCGCGCGTGCGCAACGAGGTGCCCACCGCAGGCTATGGACTGGTCAATCTGCGTCTGGGCTACGAATGGCCGCGCGTGCGCGTCGACCTGGGCGTGGACAACCTGTTCGACAGGCTCTATGCGTTGCCGACCGGGGGCGCGTATCTCGGACAGGGCACGACGATGTCGATCAATCCTCCGACGCCGAATTACCCGCGATGGGGCGTCGCGGTGCCGGGGCCGGGGCGATCGATCCAGGCTGCGGTCAAGCTGACGTTCTGAGGACAACACAACCGGGTCGGGACGTAGCGCCCGGCCCGGTCCCGGCTTTCCGCTACGCGATACCATGGCATGCGGGCGGCTGCGCGTGGACATCGCGTGCAGCAGCTGCTACATCGGTCGCATGGCCTGCGATGGCATCGATCTCGACACCTACCGCCGATTGCGCGCGCAAGCGCGGCGGCATGCGCGTCGTGCGCAGGAGGTCGACGACCTGGTGCAGGAGGTGTTGCTGATCGCGCTGGAGCAGGGGCGCGAGCGCCTCGAAGACGACGCATGGTTGGCTGGGGTGCTGCGTCATCGCGCTGCGATGCAGGCGCGCAGCGCGGTGCGTCGTCGTCGACGCGAGACGATGGCGGCGATGGATGTCGCCGGTATGGGGCCTGCGCTTGAAGAGCATGCGCTTGAAGAGCATGCGGTCGAAGAGCAGGCGGTCGAAGAGCATGCGGTGAGCGATGCGACAATCGCCGGCCCGGCTGTCGTCGTTGCGTCCGACATCGCGCCAGTCGTCGCGATGCTGATGACGCGGTTGCCGAAAGCCGCGCGACGCGTGGCGGTCCTGGCCCTGCACGGCATGAACCCCGAGGAGATCCGCTGGGTGCTGGGCATCAGCGACGCCGCGTTCCGTCAACGCTTGAGCTCGATTCGCAAGGTCATCGGCGCATGGCCTGCATCGCTGCGCGCCGAGGCGCTGGCGCTGGCGTATGTGCGCGACCCGGCGCGTGCGGTCGACCTGCAGTTCGGTCTGGTGCGTCGCGCGCTGAAGGCCGCATTGCGCGGCGACGCGGGGCGGCGCCCGGGCATCGGCACCCACGACGCCGACGGTCATCTGCTGGTGCTGCGCGGGCGCGCTCACAAACCGGCGCTCCGCGGCAACGAATAACTGCGCAGCCCGGACAGGGGCCGCGCACATCCATCCTCATCCCGTCAGGAGATTCCCATGCTCGTTCAAGCCAAAGTTGGTGCCATCGTCTTCTTCGTCGGCGTGCTCGCACGCGCCGTTGCGTTCTATCGCGACACCCTCGGCCTGCCGGTGAACGAGGCCGAAGGCCACGACGGCCCGTTCGCCATCGCCGAACTCGGCGACCTGAGTCTGGTCTTCATCCAGCGCCCGGCCAAGCCCGGCGAAAGCCCGGTGGTGGTGTTCGCGCTCGATGGCGGCATCGACGACTACGCCGAAGCCCTGGCCGCGAAAGGCGTAGAGATCGTGGTCCCGGTCAGCGAAGCCCCCGACGGCGGCCTGACCTTGGATTTTCTCGACCCCGACGGCAACGTGTTGAGCCTGTATCAGCCGCAGGGCGCGGCGCGGCGGGGGTAAGCCCCCACCTGCCGGGGCCGGGTTGTTACGACTCGGCCCGCAGGCGTTTTCTATGGTTTTCGTGAGATTGCGTCGCATTTTTGCCGGCGGTCTGAAATTTATTCCGTAATTATTCCAATCATTCCGAAATCGGCGTATTGTCGGCCCATCCTGTGACCCAACCTGTGACCCAGGGGGCTGCCGATGCGGTTTGAAATCTCCTTTCACGAACTCAGCGGGCTGTTCGCCGGCCAATCCCTGGCCTGGCTGCTGGCTTTCGCCGTGGCCTGCCTGTCCATCGCGGTCTGCGTATTGGCCATCAAATTGCGGGGGCGGAGATGAGCCTGAAGCTTGAACCCGTTTCCGAATCGGCGGTCGCGACGGCGCTGCAACGCCTGCACGACCTGCAACTGCTCTCGGCCGATGACCTGCGCCGCTTGCGCGCGATGGCGGCCCGGCTCGACCGCGAAAGCCGTCGCTTCAGCATCGATGCGCCGTTCCTGGCCGAATTGTTTCCCGACGTAGTCGACCTCAATCGCGACAACGCACTCGCCAAGCTGGTGCATCGTTTGAAACAGGCGCAGGACGTGGCCTGCAACGCCCAGAAACTCGGTGTCGAGCAACGCATCGAACTGAAAGTCGAGCGCAAGAAAGAGGACATGCGCGCCCGCGACGCATGGTTCCTGGGACGGCCCGCGCAGACCGAATACGGCCGCATCACCGATCTTCTCAACATCATGCCGCGCGCCGCGTCGGTCGCCACCTCGGGCGGCGCCTACATCGCGGGCAATCTCGTAATCAACCAAGGGTCTTTCATCGGCCGGGACGCCATCGATACCGGAGTGATCCGCAATTTCGCGATCGATCTCTCGCCCACGGACGATACCGGCGCGGCCTCCGATCAGGCCCCGATCCTGATCCTGACCGTCAATCCGCGCGAAACGGCTGCTCTGCACGATGTGTTCATGCCCGGCGGAACGCCGGAGGTCATCGAACGCGACAAATATCCCTACACCGTGCTGGGGGAGGCCAGAATCGAGGCGGGCAAGCCGCGGCGGCGGGTACTCGGCTTCCGTTGCCAGATGGGAAGTGCCGATCCCGGCGCCAGCATTCAACGGGTCGCCAAGGCGATCGCACATTTCAAGCCCGAAGTGGTGCTGGCGGTCGGTATCGGCTTCGGCGATCACGAGAAACAGCAATTGGGCGATGTGATGATCTCGCGCGAGGTCACCACATACGAACACGCGCGCATGAACTCCGACGGCAGCATCGAACCGCGTGGTCGACGTCTGGATGCCCCCGATGTGTGGTTGGAGCGCAGCTCGGCCATCCCGCCCGCCGGCATCGTCACCCGCACCGGCCTGGTGATCTGCGGCGAAAAACTGGTCGATAGCGCCGATTTCCGCGGGATGCTGAAAGCGCAGTATCCCAAGGCCATCGGCGGCGACATGGAAAGCTACGGCTTGGCC